>CALIBI010000001.1 GCA_938045815.1 uncultured Sulfolobales archaeon
TACTTTCTTAGCTTCCTCAAACCCCCTAACCTTACTCTCCTTATCCTTCACTAATTCTAAACCTATCATTAAGCCTTTCCCCCTAACATCACCAACTATAGAACACTCATCACGTAGCTTGCTTAACCTCCTCAAAACGATGTCGCCGAGCTTCTCAGCTCTTCTCACTAGATCTCTCTCCCTAATTAGCTGGATAGTTCTTAACGCGACTCTAGCTATGAGTGGGTTGCCAGCGAGAGTGAAGGAGTACGCGAAATCAGGTAGAGAATTCATTATGTCTTCCCTACCCAGTATAGCTGAGATAGGTAAACCGGAACCAAGAGGCTTCCCCAGAGTTACTACGTCGGGTCTGAAGCTAAAGTGTTGGTACCCGAACCACCTCCCCGTCCTGCCCAAGCCTGTCTGAACCTCATCAACTATTATAGGTATTTCATGCTTCCTTAATACACCTTCAAGTAACGTGAAGTAGTTTTCAGGAGGCACTACTATGCCTCCATCACCCTGAATAGACTCAGTAATCAGCGCTATCACGTTCTCAGAACCAACATTATCTATTAGGGATCTTACATACTCAACACACGACATCCCGCAAGATTCAGGCTTCAGTCCTAGTGAGCACCTATAGCAGTAGGGGTAAGGAACCTTAACACTCTCTAACCAAGAACCTATTATCTTCGAGACCTTAACAGACAAATCCACACCGGAAACAGTTGTAGTACCGACACAACACCCGTGGAAACTGCCTGAATTACTTATCAGCACTCTTGAGTTTCTCCTAAACCCTTTAGCAAGCATTAAAGCACCCTCGTTAGCGTCACTACCACTCAAGCCTAAAACAACTCTCCAGTCCTTAAAGCCTGTTAGGGAAAGCAGCTCTTCAGCTAATTGGAGAGCAGGTATGTTATAGCCGTATATGAAGGTAAAGTGTATTAGTTCTTCAGCCTGCTCCTTAATCACCTTAACTATCTCGGGGTCACAGTAACCAAGATTCGTGACAGCAGCACTTGAGGTGAAATCTATATACACCCTACCACTAACATCAAATACTCTAGAATTCCTACCCCTAACAGCTACGACTGGCGCGTAAGAAACTCTCTGAACCCTAGAAAACACTCTCTCATACCTACCTATGATTTCTTCCGGAACCCCCCACTCAAAACCCAAAAACACACACCTACTTTATTCAACCGTGAAATTAATTAAAGACTCGTAGGGAGTGCTCCCTGACTACTCTACATACATGTTTTTAGTAAGCTTCCTAAAAACCAGAAACGCGAAAACTACGAGGACTAGTGTTAAAACTAGAGACAATATCATCATGAAAGACAAGATCCCGGACTCGCCAAAACCAAAACATATTGGAATAAAAAACAATATTACGCAACCAGCAATTCCTGAGGAAGTTTTTGCTTGATCTACTAGAGTCAGTATAGGTAGTAACACAGCAAGGAACACTAACACGAAGCCCGTAAGTAAGAATATAATACTTATTTTTAGTAGAGAGTTAGTCACCGCTAATCACCTAGTACTCGATAAGATAAACGACACGAGAACGACCAACATTAAAGCTATAGCGAGCACCATAAGAATCGCTGATACCTTCTGGCTAGTGCCGAAAACGATAGGTATGGGCCCCACAATGAGCACGCCACCACCCTCAAACTTGTAGTCCCTGCTCTGACGCAGGAACGTTATGAAGAGCAACAAAACCCCAACCACAATTAAGGCGAGTCCGGAGAAAAGCAGAGTTTCCGGAAGACTCAAACCTAACCACCCACTTAATTAAAGACTACTAAACAACATAAAAACCTTAGTCTAGATGTTTTAAGGACTAAATACCTTGAACTACTGCCTCACTACATTTATACCGCGTGCTAGATAGCACGCTCTATACAGGTCTTCCAGGAGATTGAGAAGGAATGTCGTGTCAAGCTAGTAGGCCGGAGTTTAAGAAAAGACACACCATGTTAGATGACCACCCTCTACATTAGATAGTATCTATTGCTGCTGACAACGCTGTCTAGTAAAGAAGTGCCTGGAGCGTCTCAAAGTAGCTCGTCAGCAAGACCGTGTCTCTATTATTGTTGAGGGTCTGGAGTTGCATCACTAGATTCGTGTTTGAGTTTTTATCATTTACTTAACTCCTTAATTCTTATTTCGGTCGTGAGCAGGTAATTCACTAACTTACTAGCTTCTTCCTCTTCGAGAACCCCGCTATACGTGATGCTTGGCTTAATACTCAGTACCATGTCTGGCTTGAAAAGCATGACTAGAAATGAGGTTTCTACTTTAAGGCGGTCTATAGCACTTAGATACGTAGTTACTTTACCGGGACCGTAAACTAGTGCTCTGGAAGGTGTTACCACGATCACGTACTTAACGAGGTTTCTCAAGCCTAGTGTGGGTAGTAAGGCATTACTAAAAGACTCGCAGAGAGTCACGTCATGCCTTGAGATCACGGTGTTTGTGGAGTCCGTAATTAGGGAGTCGATCTCTCTGCTTACTAACTTGTTATACAGCTGTAAGTTATCTACTTCCTCAGCCCCACCCAGACTACTAACGAATCCCCTGATCTCATCAACTAAGTGGCTACTCAACCTACTTAAATTATCGGTGACTAAGTAGTAGTTCCTCAGTTTCTCTGAGGAGACCCTAGCAAGCACCGCCTGACTCACCAGCGATGTCAGTGAGGTGAGGTAGGAGTCTAGTGACGGGTGCTTCATCAAGTCATGAGGAGCTGTCATAACGTCGACAGGGTTCTGCAAATCGATATTGTAGATGAAGCCAGCTCTAGCGTACCTAACAACATCCTCACCTACCAAAACACCTAACTCACGAGACTCTAAGAAATACTCGTACTGCTCCCAAAAAGAATGAGCAGCAACAGGCTTCACAACACCCACAGAATAACCTAACCTTCTTAAGTAATCAGCTAAAGCTAGAGTAAAGAAAGTCTTACCAGAATTATAAGGCAGTAACCCAGAAACAACTACTAAACTCCTCACTACACAGCCCTACTAATAAATTTATCAGAGAAAAAATTCGTTAGGACCTGACTGAAAATACCTTATGAGGTCAGGAAATACAGAATAGCTAAAGAAACCCCTAATAACACCTTATGAGCTATGAACACATACTCAACAAATTTTCTTTGTTCTCTCTCAGACTTGCTATTTATCATTCCTAAGAATTTACCACTTACTAGCGTTTCTAAGGAAACAATAGTGGAGAACAGCTTGTGAGTCGTGTTCTTCAGAGTGTTATAAGACTTCCTAATTAAGTTGAGGAGAGAGTTTGCTTGCTCCAGCTTAAACAGACCTAAACTTTCCAGGTAGTACTTATACATTTCACCACCAAATTATATTATCATAATTGGGTATATAAATATTCATGTTTATACTCTTAAGTATAAGTAAATTCCAGGCTATTTATGCTGTCGAGGTTAGATGGAATCTTGGCTGTAAGTCTGTCTCGAGCTTAAGGATCTGTTAAGGTTTATGATTTTGCTTAGCTTATGAAGCTCATAGATTTAGCTACCGCGTTGATTAGTGGAATCCCCCAGAAATAGTGATGAATAATCCTAAACCAAAATAACCAGGGGAGTTATTAGTGAGATCCTTATTAACCTTAAACAACATATCCCAACAGGAGTTGGTGTTGTAGTGAGCGGGAATATAGTCTTAGGTGTTCTCACGATATTTCTTCTAGCATTCCCCTCTCTTATTACTGCGTATTCCCAGCCACACGTTGATACTACTTGTTATTCCTCAGTACGTTCTGTTCTAGCTTCTCGCTTCCCCGGATTAAGTATCCACATAAACCTAAGCAACTATATCGTGGTGAGTTCCAACCTCAACTACACAGACTTAAAGATTCTTATTTTTAAGTGGATTTCCCAAGGAGTTTCTGTAGAGATTCAAGCAACTGAGGAGACTTGCGAAATAGTGAGTTTTGAGGTAATTATTGATACTAGATACGTAAGCGAAGCAAGCATCTTGGACGAGCTAGAAGCAGGTATTAGGGAGTGGTATAGCAACACTAAAAAACTCGTAAGCAATACATCAAGAACTGAAGTTCTTGGAGGACAGCTAGTAGCTGGTGATGCACCGATCTATTTCCTAGACCCCAATCACGTCACGGTGACCCCGGTCCTCGTGAGGTATTTCGTTTACCCGTCACCACCCATAGTTATTTATAAGTTCATCAATTACTTCCCGGCAGTCAGGGAGCTACTCACGCAGATTCCTAATTTCAACCTAAGTATGGATGAAGTAAAGGAGATGCTTAAGAATAAGTTAAACGTTACTGAGTACCGAGGAATCAGTAAGTCCTACGTGATACTGTACGGGACTCTCAGGCCAGCATACATAGTTACCGTAACTCCCTACAAGAACATAGCTATACTAGCCGATAGTGGGGAAATCATAACACAAAAAATAGCTACTACCACGCAAGCAACACCTGAAGGTAACCAGCTAACCACATACCTCGGACCAGCACTAATTCTAGCAGCACTAGCAGTAGTGACAACATACCTAGTCTGGCTGAAGAAACGCCGCTCCTCACCCTAGTTGTTTAGAGCTCCATACCTACCTCTTCTTGAGCAGGTCTTTAGAGACAAAACTACCTTGCGGTTTACTTACTCATATCTTAGAGCTGTTGCTGGAGGTATTTTGGCGGCTCTATAAGCAGGCAGTGTCCCACCCACAATACCTACCGCTACAGTTATGAAGACTGTAGTCAGTACTAAATCTGCGGTTATTTCTGGGTTAGCTACTATTAATAACCCGCTACTACCGGAAGGGCCAGCAGGTATTGCGAGACCTCTTGACGAGAGTATGTGAGCACCTATAACGCCTGACACTATGCCTATAGCTCCACCTATCAATGACATTATTATTGATTCAGCAAGTATCATGAAAACCACCTGCTTGTCAGTGAAGCCTAAAGCTTTCAAGACACCTATCTCACGCGTCCTCTCAATAACTGAGGTTATCATGGTTGACGCCGTCCCAGCTACAGCCACCGCGAAAGCTGAGAGAGAAGCAGAGAAAACTATGAAGTCTAGAGCAGCAGTAACTGAAGAAACTGTTCTGGCTATCTGCTGGAAAGCTACTACAGTCACCTTATCCTGATACACGTCCCTAATCTTCCTAACCAGCACGTCAACTAGTGAGGGGTCCCTAGCTACTATGAAAATACCTGATATGTCCTTTATGTTAAGTATGGTGGGACCGCTTCTCGCAGGCAGGAAGATCGTCTGGTCTGGTGACACTAAAGCAGCACCACCAAACTCTCTAAGGACCCCCTTAACCCTGAGTGAGATTCTCCTCAAATTAAGCTTACCACCACTCAATACCTCAACAACGTTGACTGTGATAGAATCCCCGGTTTCGAACAGCCTAGTATTCGAGGTGGTTGAGTAAGCTATTGAATAACCTATCACGCAGTAAGTTATTTCTACGTCGAGAGGAAACTCACCATCTTCTAACTCCAGATTACCTATCGCTTTAACTAAGATTGACGGGTTTACAGCATATATGAATACGTTCCTCCTCCCCTCAGCAGTCTGTATGTAGCCCTGAGTAGAGTAGAAAGGCTCGGCCTCATCAACCTCATCAAGACTCCTTATGTAGTCTAAATCACTACTAGATAGTCTATACCTCTCAGAAGGTAATATGACGACAGTATTCTGACCTAAAGCTAATATAGCTCCCTCCACGTAGTTAGCGTAACCTCTCACGGTAGAAGTCATCATCACTAGCGCTAGGGGACCTATAGATATGCCAATTATGGTTAAGACAGCTCTAAACCTCTTCTCAGTTAATACCTTCATAGCATACCTAAAAATATCTTTAAGCAACCTTACTCCCTCACCTGAGGTATGGGGTGTGTCTTCAAGTACCTGTAGAGAATGAACGCCACGATACCCAGGAACACTATCACCGCGACCATAATGCTGTATCTTAGTAAATCAGTTGGTTCCTGCGGCGGTGTGGTAGTCTGAATAACTGACTGAACCACACCAAACTCCCTACTCAAGACCTCAACCTCATTGTAGGGATTTCTGTAGCTTAATAATAACTCAACAGAATCTATGTAAGTACCTACATCAAGATAAACTGCGAAGCTAGTCTGCGAAGACGGGTCTAGATCCCCTATGAAGACTTCCTCACTCTCCCTACCACCACCTACTAGCTTAGCAGTTATTCTCTGTGCTTGAGCGTTACCTACGTTTATTAGAGTACAGGAAAGCCTTACTAACCCGCCAGAGTACGACACCTTAACATCAGACAGCATAATCTTTATGAAGGGCTCAATACTCACGGTGAATGAAATGTTAAGTACTTGCCTCAACCCGTTAGACGTCGTATAAATCACTGTAGCCATGAAGGGTATGTTACCGTATGTTATGGGGACGGGTACCTGAGCTGAGGGTAACGGATTCAAGTAAACAGGCACATTTATCGAGGTAATTACTCCTGGTTCCAACCTACTAATATAGATCGGGGTTGTCTTAGGTACGATTACGTAGCTACCGTACGGGTACACAGCTAGGTACACGTTGTAGGCGGGTGCAGTACCTAGATTCAGGATCTTCAGAGTCATGTTAACCTCCCTAGAATCCCTGAAGTTCAGGGGGGTCTCGCTCCACACCTGAATAAGTATTGGTGAACCAAGAACACTTATAGGGAGCCTCAACCCCTGTGTTCTGACGTTATCCCAATGATCAATGAAGGATAGCATCATGTCAGCATAGTAAGTACCTGGACTCACGGAGAGCACGTTGATCGGGATCACGAAGTACATGAAGTCTCCCTTACCAAACTGAGCTTGTAGTGGTGTCTGAGTCCCTAGTAACTGAGTATAGTATCTTAGTAAGTCCTGCACATTACCGGGCTGTAACGTAGGTATCTGAGGCAGGGACGAGGTAGCAGCTACCCTAACCCTGCTCTCATTATTAACTGAAGAAACAAAGCCTTCAGGCAGTGTCACGTCAGCCACGAGACCTCTAATAGATGGATACTCAGAATTCCTCACAACAACAACAAAGAAGTTCCCGTAAGTTTCAGGTTCTGCTGGCTTCCCAGCCCATGAAGCACTCACTAACTCTATACCTAGGGAAACATCATTGATTAGGATAGGCAGCACTACCTCCTCCACCACACCCAGACCCTCACCACCAGAGTTAACTAAGTAGAAGAGTTTTAGGGAGCTATTGTGCCAGCCAGGACTCATATCTCCTGCGTTCAGAGTAAAACTTAATTGCAGGACTTGATTCGGTGGTATAGGTCCTGAAACGTAAGCTTTATTGAGACCCTTACTAGCGGTAAGTCCGTCAGGCAACACCAACTCAGCATAGACTGAAGATACTGAGTACGGGTAGTGATTTATTAGGTAGATCACGTAGGTAGCGTTCTGCGTGTTAGGATATACCGGGTTATTGTTAACCCACCCGAAACTAATCACGCTTAACCCACCTAAAGAACTCGGCGGGTAGGTGCTTACGGGGACTCCAACCACGTAGTGCGCTGTGACAGGGATGTAGGAACCGTAAATAGTTATGTAGTAAGTCGCCTTGACGCTGAGAATTAACGTATCTTCATCTAATTCGCTCAGGCTTAGGTAGGGAACTAACCTACACGAAGATCCTGGACTTAAGTACGCAGAACACACCCCCTCACCATCAATAACAATTACTCCATCAGGTCCTGAAACCTTAAGGTAAACGTAGCTAGCTCCATACCTACCTAGATTCGTTAGTTCCACGTGCAGCGGGTAAAGCTTCTCTAAGCCGTAGGAAACAGCAGGTGTTGTGGCTCCCCACCAGACCTTACTTAAGACCAGGTCAGCTACGTAGTTATAGGGGTCTGAAATCAAGAACTGGAAATCTATGACCGTGGTTCTGTACAGGAGTGAAGTACCTACTCTAGCGTCGTAAGTCACTATTAGGGACGCGTTATAAAAGCCTGGATTTGCTTCAGAACCCACATCAACTACTAACTGGAGAACGCAGGTACTACCCGGCTGCACCCCCGCTAAGCAAGTCCCCCCAACAGACTTGACCTGAATGAAGTCCGGGAATACAGGGCTCACATTCAGTAGCGTTAAGACGTCCTGACCGAAATTACTCAACCTAATAACTAGCGTTACGTCTCTCGAGGTTGGGAGAGCTTCAGCAGCACCACCCTGATAACTCCACTCAACCCAACCAATCCTTAACACATCCTCAGATACTAGAGTCGCTGTAACGTTTAAGGAGAGGTTAAACCAGAACTCAGAACCTCGGTAAGTAGCTAAGCCCTCAAAATAAATCTCAGCTACTATAGTGTTTTCCAGCTGCTCAGACGTATTGACAACTATATTGCTGAAAGTCAGCGTAGCTATGCTACCGTAACTAAGTGGTTCCTCAAGCGTAGCTACCACATAGTTCCTACCATCTCTCGACCTAAGTCCCTCAGGAAGCTTGAGTACAGCGGTCAGAGAGTTTATCGTTGGTAGATCCCTGTTCTGTATCGTCACAAACATAACTAGTGAACGACCCTCACTATACGCGACACCGTAACTCCACCCACTATCAACAACCACGATGTTAGGTGCTTCAGGCACGCTAACTACTACAGTAAAGCTTACGTTCGTGCTCGACTCATACGTAACCCCATCCTCAGTCCTGGAAGTCACGTTAATCCTTAAGAAACACTCGTAAGAACCTGGACTCCCTGAAGGAGAAACATCAATACCACTAACCGTTAAGACATACGTACTATCTCTAGGCATCGTAGGTACCTCAACTCTGATCTCTCCAGGCATTAATGGTGGCTGAAGCGTGAGAATCCCGTAACCACTCACCACATCCGAATTACCGGAATTCCTCAAACGAACATTAAGTATAGCGCCCTGCGTCCCCGGAAAAACACTAGCAGACCACCAAACATCAACCACGGACAACACTACATCAGGATACTCACTAACATTAACGTACACAGGAAATACAGCGTATTTAGGGGTCTCGCTATACCCGTCGAAGACCCTGTAAGTAACGTTAAGTTCTAGAACGTAACTACCCGGCAATACGTAGTCCTCTATGTTGAGTCTAGTCGTTATCAGGAAAACCTCTCCCGGAGCAAACTCGTAAGCCCAAGACCTATTAACTGAGTACGCCCAAACACATGAAGGAACTCCTGCTGAAAAATGAAAACCTTCAGGTAAACTAAAACATCCTTGAACCCCTCTAATACTGAAAGCTTCCTCATTCCTTATCTCAGCGAGTACTTCAATGCTTCTACTGCCAGGATAAATCGAGGCACCGCCTGCAGCATTATGTTGAGTCACGGTTACTAGTGTGAGGCCTGGCGAATCCCCTGAAACGTTTAAGACTAGAGGCAGACCTGAAACTACAGATAAAACTAGCAAAGCCGTAAACACGCAAGAGCTAATCAACCTCATCGACGGGTCACCTCAATTAGAGATTACTTCCGTAAGTAAAAAACACTGATTGTTTAGGGAAGTGACGGAATGCGTGGAACTTACTTTATCTCTTTATACAGAAGACACTCATTCTTGGAAGGTGTTCGTAAATCCTTAATGACGCCATCTCTTATTATGTATATCTTGTTAACACAGTTAGCTACTTCAGGGTCGTGAGTCACGACAACGACTGTCTGACCTCTCGTGTTTATTTTCACGAAGGTATCTACAACTACCCTAGCTGACGCTCTATCTAGGTTTCCCGTAGGCTCGTCAGCTAGTATTATTTCAGGGTTATTTACTAAGGCCCTAGCTATAGCTACCCTCTGCTGCTGACCTCCAGACAACTGGGTTGGTTTCTTAATAAGCCACTCTTCCTCACCACCGACAGCTTTAAGAGCTCTCAAAATCATCTCGCGTCTTAAGCGAGGAGACACTCCAGCAGGTATGAGAGGTAGTTCTATGTTTTCGTAAACCGTCATGCGAGCAACTAGGTTGAACTGCTGGAAAACAAAACCGATCTTTTTGTTCCTGAGCCTAGCTAACTCATCTGAGGGCAGCACTGACACATCAACACCATCAACATACACCTTACCCTTAGTAGGTCTGTCAAGCAAGCCAATAATGTTGAGTAACGTGGTCTTGCCAGAACCTGAGGGACCCATTATAGCTATGAAATCCCCCCTCACTATGCTTAAGTTAACTCCCTTCAAAGCCCAAGTAACTACGTCACCTACCCTATAAGCCTTCCAGACATCAACTAGCTGCATCAGCAATCCTTTCTCGTTACTCATCCTATACCCTATCCTTTAAGAATAATCAACTCATAAAAATTACGCTTCATATCGTGGCATTAGTATAACCTTATTAAATAGTACTCAGTCCTATGTTGGGGTAGAACTTGGAGATCGTCATAGTGTTAGCTACGGGAGTGCTTGCTGGCTTGCTGATTAGCAAAGTTCTCAGTAAGAAAGAAAACACATCACTAATGAAAAACTTAGGAAGAACAACACTCGCCCTGACATATATTTTGGTTTTTATAATCGGATTAAGAACTTCCCAAGTATTGCCGGATGTGTTGATGAAAGGGCTGCACGTAGTAGCTGCAGTCCTGGCATTCTCGGCAATACCCACAATCCTAAGTTTCGCTATCTCCTACATCATGCTGAGGAGCTGATTCTTCATGTTCAAGAACGCGAGTGCTTCACGAATCACCATAGTTTTTGTTTTGGGAGTGATAGTAGGGTTAATCACTAAAGTCAAGATCATTGATGATTTCCTATGGGTTACTCTCTTCAGCCTCATATTCTTGGTAGGAGTTTCGATGGGTTTAGATATGAGTAGGATTTTAGCAATGAGTAGAGAAAAAATATTATGGAGCCTCAAGCTAGTTATAGCTACGGTAGCAGGCTCCTTATCAGGCGGCTTAATAACGTACCTACTACTAGGTAAACCAGCTCTAAGATATTCTTTAGCTATCTCAGCAGGCATGGGTTGGTACAGCTTTACTGGAACATACTTAACCAGCATGGACCCGTATCTCGGATTCCTCGGATACTTATCTAACGTTCTACGCGAGATCTACACCTACGTTACCTATCCTATTCTAGGCAAGAAACTAAGGCACTCCCCAATAAGCTTAGGTGGTGCCACAACAATGGACACAACACTACCAGTGATAACGTCCGTGAGTGGCTCTGAGGTGGGAGTTTTAGCTTTTATTCACGGCGCTCTCCTGACACTCATAATACCTGTCATAATACCTGCTCTAGTAAGTGGATTACTTCCCTAGCCCTCACATGATCTTGAGCTCCTCGTAAGCAGCCCTCATAACGTTCTCAAGTTATCTTCTTAACTCGCTTAGGGAGGGGCTCAGACCTTTTAAGCGGTCATGAAATACAGGTTAGTATTGTGAGTAAAATGATAGAAAGTAGGTTACCTCTCTTACGGTTGTTGAGAGTAATTAAAGAACATGAAAACTCAAGTAGCTTACTAGAGCTCCACAATATCATCTATAAGCTACAGAACGAGAAAGGAATCAAATTCGGCTACGACTTCATAAAATACTCTTTCGGACCCTACTCTAAAGGCTTAGAGGACGACTTAATGCTGCTAGCTCAAGCAGGATTAATCACGGTAGAGAGTAAAGAAAAGAAAACTCAGGTAAGACTAAGTAGTAAGGGACTAGCCCTACTGTCCTCACTAGACAACTCAAACAACACACCACAAACACGAAACAACACTTAAGAAGAAGAGTCAAGAACACGCAAACAACACACTGTCCTTTCTTGACCACCACTCTCAAAAAGAATATCTTAAAATCATACTAAAAAGCTCCTAAGCTTAATGAATTCGTGAAAACTAAAACTATAAAATTCACGTAATCAACCACATATATTTGCGTCAAACATGTTCTGAATATTCATTTTTACAGATAGTTATACAAAAATTATGCAACAGACATCTTACTAGAAATCCTGGAAGTAAGAATACTAGGTTTATAAAGCTTGAATCCCTTGAAACGCTCTACTTAAACACTGTAGTGGGATCCTCAATAGATTCTGCCCACTCGTATTCTAGACCTCGTGAGTTTAGGTTTACTTAATATAGAGAGTAAATATCCTTGGCTCTGGGTTCCGAAGCATTAGAAGCTCGTTAGCTAGTAGGAAGTTCTTTCTTAGGTGGTTAGTGCGTATCTTCTTAGTACTTCATGGAGTTTTTCAGGGTTCTTTGTGTAGAGTCTAAGCTTAATGATTGTTCTGCCACTGCTGGGGGTCTGTATTAGGTCTACGTACATTCTCTTCGTATTGTATTCTATTCTGTACTGGTCAGCTCTTAAAGGAAACTTCAGCGTGATTCCAGTTCCTACAATACCCTTATCATATACTTCGTACTCAGCAATAACCTGAACAAATGATTTAACAGCTCTCCTCCCAACAAAGTTTATGACTTGAACAAGACCTAAAGGTACCTCATAACCAATCAAGTATGCTAGGAACCTATACTCAACAACCTCTATAGCTAGAGCTCTGATAAAGTCAAAATACCACCAATACCACACCAGGAAGACAGGAAATATTGCTAAATTTAGTAGCGAGACCTTAAGCATGGGCTTCAACTCAGAAACTAATTGCGTGTCTTTACTTTGAAGCTCTAACACATCATTTCTTGATGCTTTAAAGAGTAGTCTACCAGTCTTAATCTCGCTTGGTGATACTCCACCACCCACTCTCGACTTCCTCACACTCCAACTCGCGAAGAGTATCGCTACTATAAAGAACACTACAAAAGTGTACTGGTAGTACTGAGGATAGAACACGTTTATTACAGCCAAACTAAAAACAAGTACTTGAGAATATATAAGCGAGAAAACCAGCTGTCTCCTGCTCTGGTAGTAAGCCACTACACTCACCCTAAGGAAACTTAATTACGTGGTAATAAATTACTACTTAGGTTGAGTAACGTGAGTAGGTTAGGACTGATCGCTTTGCTAGATAAGATGATCTCACAGTCTGAGATTATTGAGAAGTCTGGTACGAAGTACGTGCTCAAAAGCTTCACGGGAGAGAAGTCATCTTTCAAGTGGTTTCCTTTAAGCACTTTTTTAAGCTTTATTTACCCATTTACGTACGACCCTAACGAAAGGTTAGAGAGAGAATTAGTTTTCTTCGGTCACGAATGGAAATACTTCAAGACACCTAAGATAGTTGAAGTCGATAAGGAGAACCATAAAATATTGCGTGAATACGTAGATGGTAGGATACTAGACACAGATATTGACGCAAACAAATTAGGTAAAGTCTTGGGGGAGATCCATAAGGAAGGTTGGGCATTAGGAGACGTGAAACTAACTAATTTCTTGATAGGTAGTAACGACTCAATATACGTTATAGACGCGGAGCAAGCCATATCTAAGGCGGAAACACAGCATATGGCTTGGGACTTATACTTAGTTCTCCTAATAGCTAGCTACGCGTACATAAAATCACCCACTAAGTTTGAGGGATTCCTAGAGGATTTCTTATCCGGCCACGATGGCGTTTGCAACTGTAGAGAAATTTATGAAGGGTTCAATACGCCGAAGCTCCAAAGCCTCCTGATCCTACTTCCCCCTTCTCATCTTCTTAAGCTGGCTAAGGTGCTCTGAGTGCTTAAGTCATTGAATCTAATTGATGAAAGTCTTAAATATTTATTCGCTTCACATAAGAATTCTTATAGTGTAGGAGGGGTTCACAGTTGCTTGAAAAAAGACTTTACTTAATCATCCTGGTCTGTGTTGTTTTACTGTTGTCGGGAAGTCTAACACCCCAAGCTTCTGGTGACGTAAAATATACTTACGTTCTTTACCCTGACGGTCACGCTGACATTAAGGTTGTGTGTAATGTGACTGGAAGAGAAACTCTTGAACTCAGACTTGAGAAGGGATACATAGATATGACTATCACTGTTTTCGCAGATAGTGGGACACCGTTACCTTACGTGTTAGAGCCTGATGGGAGGATAATCATCAACACTAGCCACCTAAACAATGTGACTATAGAGTATGAGGCAGTTGTAGGGGATGTTTTCGCTGAAGTTCAGGTCAACGTTCTCATAAGTCCGCTAGGTCCTGCAGACGTGATACTACCGCTTAATTCAGCTCTCCTATACTTTAGCGGCTCACCACAAGTATTCACGATCAGTGACCCGACAGGTAAGAATTTCTACATAGTTCTTAGTTACGATAAAGCAGGTACGTACGAGATAAGCTTTCTACTACTTCCTCGTGCAGAGACTCCTACTGAGACACCTAGTTCTCAAACAAGCCCTACACCCGAGAGTGTGGGGGTATCGACTACACTCATTCTAATCTTAGTGGGTGTAGCAGCCGCGGCTTTACTAGGATACTTCATCATGAGGAGGAAGCTCGAGAAAGAAACCGTGATAGAGCCTCTACTAGAGCAAGGCTTTGACGAGCGGGATAAAGCGATTCTTAAAGCACTAGGTAGTGGAGAAGCTACCTTATCGGACTTAAGCAAAACAGTAAGACTCAACAAGTCTGTTGTTTGGAGAAGATTAGAGAGACTCAGAGAGCTAGGATATGTCGAGAAAGGTTATTCAAGAGGTAAGTCCGTGTATAAGCTGACACAGAAAGGACTGAAAACCCTTAAAGATTTAGGTGATTGAAGAGAATCTCTACGGGTTCCAGTTTTTCTTGGTATGCGGTCTCTCAAGCATGTCTTTTCTTCTCACTAACACTTTCGTTAAGTCATTACTCCTACTAGCTGGTTGCCCTCCTCCTAGGAGACAACCCCCTGAACACGCCCAAAAACTATCTTCTTGGGGGATCTAGCACGGTCTGAGAGAGCCTGCTTCAGATTCTTAATTTCATTAACTACTACCGCACCTTCCTCCCAACCTAATACCTAGTTCCTCAGTACTTAGTTCATTTATGAGTGACTGAAGCTCACGAGTAGTTGGTGAATTCACAAAGATTCTCCACGAGAGACGCTGTATTATGTAGATAGCGTCTTAAGGCATTCTTGGTGTGATTAGGTGTATACTGTATTCGGGAACACTCCTACTGAGTATTGAGAACTCCACGAGAGATTCAGCCAGAATACCATTCTCCGCGATATTCTTGGCTTCACGCAGGTTTGAATATATGAATACCTTCGAGAAACCAATTAACCTGAGAGCAGAGATTATTTGCCCGATTCAAGATTCTCTGACCCCATAAGTGACGCTAGTGCTTCAGGCTCTATATAGGCCGCCCTAAAGAAACCCTCACGAACCTTACCTAGCAGATCTTTTACTTTAGTTTAAAGACCTACAACTTCAACAAGACAGTGAGCAAAACAAAGTCCACAATTAACGCAACCAGCACTTTCTAGGGGTTCTTGATACGGCGTAGAAACGGTTGTATCTCTCTGAAAACGTAGTTTAGTGCTCTAACACCTACTAACGAACAAACTTCAACACACCTACCACAAACAACGCACTTAGACGTATCTATCTCGGTAAGTGACACTAATCCTAAAACTATCTCTATCGACTTTGCTGAACCTCCCGATACTAATACTGATTAGGTTGCTGCTAGCTAGATCCTCCAGTAACCTAACCAATTCGTTAGTGTTTATTGGGCACCCTCTGACGTAGTAGCCCGTCTTAACATAGTGATTTACCTGTTAATCAGGTTTTCCAGAATTTCAGTAGTTATTGGTTCTACAAGTCTCAGCGTGGAGGGCATGTCTGTCTTTACGTCATCAAATATTACCTCACGTATTCTTGAGTTCGGTTCCGCTCTAAATAAACACGGAAGTACTTTCTCTAAGTCTCTCAGAAATTTTGAGTAATTCACTGTACTCAGTCCTTACCTCAACTCTAGTAACTTCCTCAACATATAATGCTATGAGTTTTCTTAGAGCTAAATCCGGCTCATCGATCTCGATTAATATGTTGATGTTATCTAGTTCTTCCTGAGTGTGTGGCACTAAAGTTATTTTGGAGCAATCAAAAATCAGACCGACTTCATCACCGGGGTCTCACACCTATAGAGTCCGCCCACTTCTTAGGTATGACTACAGATAATGACTCTTTACCTACTAAGCCAACCTTCTTAATTATCTTCTCGGTCACAGAGTCCAACCCAGTTAACGTTTGTTATCTGATCTTAAAGTTCTTCTTTTATTTATAAATTTCATTTACAAGATATTGTTGGTCGATAATAGTGAAGCAACCAACTCTTAACTATAACGTGATTCTAGATGACTTATCTGGAGAAAAAGCTTTTCAGTACATCTCGCGTGCTCGAGAATTAGCATCCAAGGGTTTTAACGTGATATCATTTGGGGTCGGTCAACCAGACATACCTACACCTCAATTCCTAGTAGACGAAGGTAAGAAAGCTCTTGACGAGAGATTCACAGGATATACGGAGACTGAAGGAATTAAGGAATTGAGAGACGCTGTAGCAGAGTACCTCAACACACGCTACGGGAGCGACGTAAGGTCTGATGAGGTCGTGATAACTGCTGGTACTAAGGGTGCAGCATACCTAGCTATGGCTGCTTACTTAAAGCCTAGTGACGAAATCATCGTGACAGACCCTACCTACCCAGTCTACTCTGAACTATCTAAGTTTCTCGGCGCTAGGCCTGTTTACGCACCACTGAAATGGTTGGGTGAAGAGTCCGGATTCTCTCTAGATATAGACGCAATACATGAATTAATAACAAATAAGACTAAAGGCATAGCTATAGTTAACCCACACAATCCTACGGGAGCAGTCTTTAGTAGCAGGGAGGTAGAGAAACTTATGGACTTGGCTAGAGACTATAACCTCCTAATAATAGCTGATGAGATCTACGATAACTTCCTCTACGAAGGAGCTGATTTCAAGTCCTTCATTAGTTTTCCTGACTGGAGAGACCACGTGCTTTATTGTAATGGGTTTTCCAAAACTTTCTCCATGACCGGGTGGAGACTAGGCTACCTAGTCGCTAGGCGAGAAGTAACTAAAGCCCTCACTAAGCTAGCAGTGAATACCTGGTCTTGCCCACCATCAATAGCTCAGAAAGTCGGTATTAAGGCTTTAAGAAGTGACTGGAGCTTCGTTCGAGAAATGGTGTCTTTATTTGACAAAAGAAGGATAACGTTATGCAGAGAATTAAAGCGAATTAAAGGATTTGAAGTATGGTGTGGTAAGGGAGCTTTCTACCTATTCCCGAGAATCTCGAAAATTTTAGAGGCTGCTGGATTAGGTGTGGAAACCTTCGTGACTAACTTAATGGAAGAAAAACACGTAGTAGTACTTCCCGGAACAGCTTTCCCAAAAGAATTCGGGAAAGACTTCATTAGGTTTAGTTACGCTATAAGTGAAGAAAAGATAGTAGAAGGGGTTAAGAGAATACGTGAGTTTGTAGAAGAGATAACCTCAAAATAATTGATAGAATTAATAAGTAGATACTTAACTTAATCTATTTTTGGATGAAGAAAGCCAGGTGCTACGGAACCTAATGAAGAGAGAACCCCCGACTGACCAAAATAGTTTTTAGAGCATCTCCTACCCAAGATAATCAGCGTCATTACACAGAGCCCCCACTAAGGAGGACAGCGAACGAAGGAATTCACGCCTCGCAAGCAGTAAGCAGAAACAAGTAGAACAAATTAAAGCTACTAACGCCCTAATAAGGACAGATTTTCCTTGGCTTAGATCTCCTGCATCTGTTTTTGTTGTTAGGATTTATGTAATAGCTTATAGCTTCTCTTATGATTTCAGACCTGTTCTTACCACTCCTAAGAGAGTAAATATCTACACACTCAATCAGTTCTTCAGGTAACCTAACAGTAATAGTTTTCATGTGATCCACTATTAAGTAATCTCTAATGAGGGTTTAGATAAGCTAGAAGGTAAGATTTTTCCTCAGAGAGATCACCGAAAGTATCGGTTTGTAGGGTAGTTCTAGACTGCAAAGTTTATTTGATTCGTTTCTTAATTCTTATTGGTGCGGGGGTGCCCGAGCCAGGTCAAAGGGGGCGGGCTCAAGTCCTCCGGCATCGAGAGCGGGAGACCCGCTGGCGTAGGCCTGCGTGGGTTCGAATCCCACCCCCCGCACCAAACTAGTGAAGCGGGTTGGTAAGCGTTGATAATACGTGCTCTAACCCTAACCTATGACGTGGTTCATGGTCTGAGCGAGTTGAGGAGAGACCTGGAGCTGGGCGAGAAGGCTTTAGTGGGTGAAGACCTTCCTCCCTGGACCGTCAGGGTTACGCTACCTGACGGAGCCCCTCAGGAAGTGATTGAGTGGTTGTGCGGTAGTAGGTACTTGTTCTCAGCATACCACTCCAGTGTCGGCGACGCAAGCGAGGAGTCCTTGAGGAAGGTCCTGAAGTGCGGCAACGCATTCGCAACCCTCCTCATCACCAGCCCCGACGATGTGCCTAGAGCTTCAGATCTGCTCATGAGTCTGGTCAGCGAGTTAGGTGTTGACGTAGCCACCAGGCTGGGCTTCACCGTAGGCGACTACGTGGAAACCCCGTACTACCCCCTCTCAACACCTAGGAGGTACGGAGCCTCAGCCGCGTTAAGGTACGCGAACGACTTCCTAAGAACCCTCAAAACACAGGAGACCGTAAGGGGGGCCTACGAGGAGTTGAGGAGAAGCCTCAAGAGACTAGACGAAACACTGAGCTCAGCGCTTAAGGACATAGAAATACCGTACCTGGGGGTCGATGCTTCCCTCTCCCCGTGGATGGAGGAGTCCGTGGTCCCGATAATAGAGCACTTAAGCGGCACCCCCTTCCCAAGCACCGGCAGCGCTTGGGGGATAAGAAAACTAAACAACATACTCCAAGAACTAAGCAAAGAAATCAAGTCCACAGGATTCAACGAAGTCATGCTACCGGTAGGAGAAGACAACATTCTCATGAAGCTGGTGAGGGACGGCTCCCTGAGACTACCCCACCTCACATCCCTAACCGCCTACTGCCTAGTAGGGATCGACATGGTCGCTCTACCGGGAGGAAAGGAAACAATCGAACAAGTCCTGAAAGACGCGCTAGCAGCCCACGAGGTAAAGAAGAAACCAATAGGCGTCAGAGTCATACCATCCCCCAACAACAAGGAAATACACATAGCCAGGTTCGGAACAATACCGGTCATCCAGACCTAAACCCGAAACACACAACCACATCAAGACCGGCTAAAACACCCACCAAACCCTCCACGACTGAAGACTCCTCAAAACCCCCTTTCCCCATAACCTAATCTCTTCATGACCAACATACCTCCACCCAAGCCTCAGAAGTCCATGAAATATGAAATCCTCAACAACCGCTTTTCTCGCATAAAAACATCTAGCCCATTTCCTTGCAAACCCTACTATACTGTTCTTGGCTTCCCGTAGATTTCATCTATCTTTCAACAGTGACGGCATCGTTTTTAAATTAATTTCTTAAGCCTCGATAATTTAAACGATTCACTCAGTGAGAGTTTTGTAAAGTAAAGCCTTAGATGCGAGCAATAATCCCTTAGATGTCTCTCTGAATCTTAGCTATAACGTAAGCACACTCCCTTCTCCGCCCAGTCCGGGTACGTGCGCGTGCGGGTTTCGGGAATGGAGACTAGAGCGGGTGACGTCAGAGCGGTAAGCAGGAAGACCACCCCCCAGAGTTAGGGGCTTTCTTTAATTCTTGACCCCCGTGAAGTTCCTTCACTCAAATTAGAAATGCCCACGTGGTGGGGGCGGGATACTAAGCAATTTTCTCGTGGACCTTAACGAGGGTTAGTTTCCTCTTGCAGTCGACCATGTATAGCCACAGGCCCTCACTGTTCAGCGACTCAAGCAGTTTTGCCGTGAGTTCGCTGAGTTCGTTCCTGGTGATTTGATCGTGTAAATCTTGCTCGGTGCATGAGGTGCCTACGTACTTCTTCTGGAGTAGGTATCTGCAACCTATTATGCTTCCTTCAGGGTCGAGGACGCATTGTGCCGGGGTGAAAGATGGTAGGGGTGGTAGGAAGCCTTTGTAAACCTCGACGTAGGTTCCTCGCTCACCTGTTGGTGTTAAGCCATGAGTTATCAGACCTGTGAGAGGTAAGCATTCCTTATCAATGAGTACTCCTTCTAGAGTTATTGGTTTTCCGAGAAGTTCTTTTAGTTCCTGAGGTATTTTATCGAGAAATGCTTCCACACAATGTTGAGGTAGGACGTAACTCATGAAGCTCTTGTTCAGAAAACCGAAAACCACCCTCAATTCTCCCTCACTCATGGAGCGACCCAGGAGCCGTAAATCTTCTCACCAGATAAAACAGACTTAAGCATGTAAGGCTTGAAAGCATTTATGAAAACCACCTTTAGTTTCGCTCTCTCAATGATCGAGAGAGCTATAGGATCCAACAACTCATACCTACCTGGTGTGTAGGACTGTGACAAAACGCTTTTTAGCTCTCCTATATTTAGCTCCTTAAGCATTCTTGCTTGAGGGTCTATTCTAGGGTCTCTCTCGTAAACTCCATCAACCGTAGTGGCGTTAATGAGTAGTTCCGCGTTAAGCAACTCAGCTAATGATGCAGCCACAGCGTTGGTGGATTGCCCTGGCTGCAAACCTCCCCCAACAGCTATTTTGTCTAGGTTCCACGCATGTATGAATTCTTCTATTCGTGTTGGTATTGGGTAGTATGCGTAATCCCCAAGTAAAGCAGAAAATAACATCGCGTTGAGTCTGGAAGCACCAATCCCTAAAATATCTTGCCATCCTATAGAAACACCAGCTTCCGAAGCCATGTTTATGTATTTCCTAGCTGTTTCGCCCCCACCAACAACAACAGCTAACTTCAGACCTTTCTTCTTGTGATCTACTATTATCTCAGCAACCTCTATCAGAACCTTAATATTTTCCTGACTGAATAACTTTCCAGTCAGTTTAATCACAGCTCTATTCAATCGAGATCCCCAAATAAATTACCACCACAAAATAAAGATGTTAGTCAATGATTTCGTGAGAAATGCCCAAAGATCTTAACTCCTCAACTACTGTAGTTCTAGGTTCAGAACCTATCTTCCTCGATACAACTGCTTTAATCGGTGCGGGCTTACTCCTTGAGACAGACTCTCTAACTATGTGCTTGAGTTCCCCCACTTCCCGTATTTCCTTAATCGCATACCTAGATATTATGTGCCCGTAACACTCCCCATACTTCAGAGCTCTCTTAGTGAATCCGTCAGCATAGTGTGGTCCTCCAAAACCTACGGTAGGGATGCAGCTAACTGAAGACCTAAGTTCCCTTAACGCGTTTATCACGGACACACCAACTACCTCATGAGCTTTCTCATGAGACCATTCAACTTCTGATGACCCTATCTCAACGAACGTAAGTGGTTTCTGAAGACTAGTAGGTCCGTGATGCGTTACCTCATAAACAACCTCGAAGTCACTGAGTCTACCTACCACTAACTCACTCAACTTTCTTAAGGTAAGGTATGAAAAGATAGGGTTTGCTATCGAGAGTTCTTTCGGTCTACCCCCCATATCAGCTGATTCGGTGGGGTTCCCAGTATGATGCACGGTTAATGACTTAATGCCTGAGCTAGCTTTATGACGCGATAAAACAACGTAGAAGCTAACGTTAGGCAACACATCATCCAGAAAATCAAGATAAATAACATCCTCCTTAAAACCCACCAAGAAAGCGTTGAGTTCATCGAGAAACCAAGACACCACACTACCAGCTAACTGAATCTCCCTACCCTTAATAAACCTCAAAATAAAATCTGCTATACCTTTACCAGCAAGATCTTCAACACTATAAACTATGCCTACAAGACCCCCTCCATAGTCTTCATTCCGCAACCTAAGCACCACAGCGCACCTTAAGATAAACACAAACTAACAAATAATTATAAAGAAAATTCCTCACCTCGTCTCGGGGTGTGTCCAGCGTTTTAGTCTTCAACCACGTATCAAACAACCTACACATCATTAAAGAGGGGGAGTGGGGGGAAGCTACACACTTATAAGCCTTAACTTCCATGAAAGCTTGGTTGAGTATGAGGTACCTCATAATAATTAGAGATTTTTTAGGGTGGGTTGCTAAGAAGACCGTGTTGTTATTAGGTCTCTTCGTTTTCTATGCTTACGGATTTCTATGGACTCTGAAGCCTCGCAAAGCAGAAACTATGAGTGAATTGCTTGATTTGTTTTACTATAAGTTTCTCAGGCTCGAGAAAAAACATGTTGAAGTTGTTAGAATTTCTGGAGATGAATTAGTAACTATATGTAGGAACCCCTGCCCTATACTGCGGCTCACTCAGTTTCTGGGACTAGACACGAGATACACGTGTAGGCTGATTTCAGAACCTGTATGTAGGTATGTACTCAAGCGTGTGGATCCTAAGCTAATTTTCGAGAGAAATTACGACTACATAAGGCCTTATAAAGACGGGTGTATGGAGAGAATATACTTGAAGTCTTAAAATCTATGTTAAAGCATTTATTTCGTGCTTCGTAGTATTTAGGGTGTGCTCTCGTGGTCTCGTATGATGTGGTCGTAATAGGTTCTGGGATTGCTGGTGCTTCACTAGCTTACTTCCTGAGTAGGAGTGGCTTCAAGACCTTGGTAGTGGATGTCAAACCTTTTGAGAGAATAGGTGATAAACCCTGCGGTGACGCTATAGGCAAGCACCACTTTGATGAGTTAGGGCTTGAGGCACCTCCCGACGACGTAATAGAGGGTTACGTGGAGGGCATTGACGTTTATTCCCCTCTAGAGAAGGTGAAGTATAGGGTCGTTGGCGAGGGTTATGAAATCCATCGAGTAAAATATACTAAGTACTTATTAAGTGAGGCTATTAATAGGGGCGTAGACTTCTGGGGAGAGACTCAAGGAGTAGAGCCTCTAGTCAAAGAAGGCTTCGTCGTCGGTGTTTCCGTATGGGTTAGAGGTAAGGGAAAACACGAAGTAAGTTCTAAGATCTTAGTAGATGCTTCAGGAATGGCTAGAGCCATAGTTAGGAGACTTGATGATAAGTGGCCCGTAAGAGAAGATATAGACCAGAAAGACCTGAATATAGCGTATAGAGAGGTCAGAAGACTGAAGAAAGAGATAGAGGAGCCGGAAATCCTCAGAATCTACGTAAGCAAGAAGATAGCTCCAGGAGGGTACTGGTGGTTTTTCCCCTACTCCAAAGAAAGAAATGTAGTTAATGTTGGTTTAGGTACTCAGGGCGGCATGAATTACCCCAATCCTAAAGACCTCCTACATCAGCACATCATAAGTAGGGAAGAATTCGCGGGTAGTGAGGTTATTGAGGCTGGCGGTGCTGCAGTACCCACGAGAAGACCTATAAAAACTCTTGTCTGGAACGGCATCGCGGTAACGGGGGATGCTGCTTACGCGGTGAATCCAGTACATGGAGGCGGTAAGGGCTCCGCTATGCTAGCTTCTTGGTGTATCTCCAAATCAATAATTCACGCGCTAGAGACGGGTGATTCTTCAGCTAGGAGCTTGTGGGAAGCTAACATATGCTTTAATAGGAGATACGGTGCTAAGCAAGCAGCACTCGACATATTCAGGCTCTTCCTCCAGAAACTAAGTGATGATGATCTGGAGTACGGAATGAGTAGGAAAATAATAAAAGAGGAAGACCTCAATGAAGTTTCTCTTAGAGGTGACCTAGAACTCAGCGTTGTTGAGAAAGCTATGAGGTTATTAGCTGGCTTGTCTAGACCGTCTCTCCTCTTCAAGCTCCGTAGAGTTGCTCACTACATGAGCGACGTTAAGCGCCTCTACCTAAACTACCCTGAAGAACCTGAAGGTCTCCTTAAGTGGTATGAGGAGGTTGAGAAACTATACTCTAGATTTAAGGAAGAAATAAGTTAAGCGAGTATGGAGTCTTTAATCCACGGATACATGTTGATCCACTTACTAATGAAGTCTTTATACGTCTTTATGTAAAGTGGGTGTGACGTCATCTTCTTTATCAGATCTAGGTTTCTCCTATACTTTACTGCCTCCCCTATACTATTAGTTCCTTTCATTCTTGCCCACTCCTCTAGAGTGAACATGTACTTCTTCTGCACATAATCTCTATACACGTCGTTAAGTACGTTGAACGTGCAGAACGGGACAACACGACCGTCAGGCATTAAGTAATGCACATTGCATCTCATAACCCTCTCGACATCATAGTTGTAGAGATCCATGAAGTGCATCATGCCTAGGAAAGTAAACTTGTAGTGCCACTCACCAAGAGACTCGTACGTATGCTTAACTAGCACCTCACTTACGAGCTTACGCAAGACCCCCTTAATTTCTGAGGGTACGTCACTCCACCTAATGTACTTCAACAGCGCCGAGATCACTAGCTTAGACCCGACTAAGTACCTGCTCCCACCACTCTTCAGCTCCATAGACTTTTCTTTAAGGTAGTCTAGGAAGCCCTGAACATCTATCATCTTGGTGATAGGTACGTATTCGGGCTCCCCGTCATCCATTCTCACGTATATGTAGGTCCCCACACCGCATTCTGGGTGGTTAGCCATCTCAAACTTAAACACGCCGCTAAAGCCCTCAACGAATTCTGATATAGGTACTGACGCTGGTACGGGGAACCAATCACTAACCTTTATTTGTCCATTAGTCTGCTCTTCTATTAGCTTAGCAACATCATATATGGTGACTCTTAGTTCGTCTCTCTCAGCCTTCTTTATCATTCCGGTCAGAGATACTGGTTGTAGGTTGACTGACCTGATTATGTCTTTGTTAAGTGCGGCAAACTTTATTATGTCTCCTAACTCGTGCGTGTTAAGACCTCTGATAACCGTGGGAACTAATACTACGCTAGTCATTCCAGATTTCCTAAACGCGTCCAGAGCGAAGGGGACTTCCCAATGATTCTTAGGATTTGCTTGCGGCGAGACTCCGTCGAAGCTCATGTATATTGTGTTGACCCCCGCCTCCCTCAAATCTCTGGAGAACTTGACTGCAGCTTCCTCACCATCAAACAAGTACAGCTTAGCGAACTTAGTTATATTAGTATTTAACTGGATATGCTTAACCCCCATCTCCCTCAGTAACCTAACTATCTCGACTATATCTTCTCTTAAGGTAGGTTCACCGCCAGTTAGTTGGACAGCTGGCGTGACACCCTGCTTAAGGAGTTGCTGAATCATAAACTTAATCTGCTCTATCGTTGGTTCGTAAACGAATCCTGATTTCTCGGCAAAGAAGAAGCAATACCAGCAGTCTAAGTCACACCTATTTGTTAAGACTAGGTTAGCTAATGCTGTGTGATTCTTATGTATGGGGCACAAACCACAACTGTATGGGCATGGAGCAGAGAGATTCGTATAGACGTGTCTAGGACCCCTACCCTCAACATACCACTTCTCTATTCTCTTAGCGAACTCAGAACTACCCTGATATAGCTCTTCAATCTCCCCGTGCTCGGGACACTCCTTCCTTATGTATAGCTTCCCGTCCCTCTCAAAAACAACTGCAGGTAGTAACGCATAGCAGTAGGGACATATAGACTGCGTCATCCTAAACAGTTTCTCACCTTCATTCAGCTTAGGTAGAGAACCCCATACCCTAACCTCCCTATCAGCTATCCTAATAGTTCGCGTCGTCTGGTCATAAAATGAAGGAGTTATTAATTTTCCTTCCTCAGAGTTTTGGTCGTTACTCAACTTGCATTACCTCCTATACTTTCACTCTGTTAATAATAAATACTTTCAGTATTTTTATTGATTCACAACTAATTACTTATTCCTAGTAGTTCCGTAATGACAATCACTGCAAGACTTCTACGAGAACAGATAAAGTATTAGTGGGTGGTCTTTAGAGCCAGCCTTTAAGATTATCCCAACCACCACGAAGTTCTTGCTCCTCTAAGTATATGATGCCTGGGTCACCCTCAACAACCTCTCCCACGAGGACATAGTCTTCAGGCATTTCTGCGTCCGTGAAGATGACTATAGAGTACTCCTCCCCCATGTAGCGTAGGAGCATCCTCAAGTCTATCGAGTATTGTTTTGAAATTTCCATCACCTCCTCACACACGCTCTCCCTAAGTAACTTCATAGCTACATTATTCATCCTCAAAATCCTCCTCAAAGACTCTAAGCCGTCACTAATGTCTGTAGATGCTCTCACCTCATCAAGAACTTTCAGGAATTTTAGTGGGGCTTCAGGTCTTTTCAAGTTTTTGAGGAATTTCTTAAGAATTCCATCATCCAGCACCTTCTCGTAGTATATTAGTGCTGGAATAGAAGAAATACCTAAACACTTAGTTGAGTATACCTTATACCCTGGTTTCAGCCCCTTATTGCTTATTGTGGTTCTCGAAACACCGAGCACGGCGACGTCTAGCCACCCATCCTCAGAAATATTAAGATCACCACCCAAGAACAGTGCTTTAAGTGCTTGGCAAGAGTCTCGTAACCCGCGAGCTACGTCCTTAACGTCTTCTAGACTCATTTCTTTCTGAAGACCTATAGATACTGTGAGAGCTACTGGAGTACCTCCCTTAGCTATCACGTCAATAGCAGCGCCCAGAGCCACCCTGTACGCTAGGTCATCAAAACCCATCCACGGGTACTTAGACGTCCTGAATGACGTACCGTCTATCTTCAGAAAAAACCACTCACCCGGGACTCTTAAAGCTCCCGCGTCGTCTAAGTAACCGAAAGGTATTCCAGCATAATACTCACCAAGTATATCAACAATAACTTCAATCAACTCATGCTCACTAAACCCACTAACACTCATTAACTACGCCCAAGTAGAAATAGAGTTATAAGAATTAATAGTGTTATATCATGTAGGGTGGCTACTCAAGTGCTCAGAAGTCTTAGTAGGGTTAGAACCCACTTCCTGCTCACTCTCTTACTAGTCCTCATAATTTTTTCTTTGTGGTCGTTACACGCGACTCCAGTCGTTAGCTACGCTCAGGAAAGCCCCAGCTACGACGTATTTAACTTCCTATACGTGGACGTAGCCGCAATCACGTACGCAAGTAACGTTTCTGAGGGGTATTTCGAAGTACCTATCAACTACACCGAACCACACTATACTCAGGTCGTGCACGTCTCCAGAATTGGTGGGGACGTTATTATTGATTCTTCAGGAAGCAACACTGTCTTCAAGATACCTATAAATAATAATACGCGAGGTTTTGTAGTGCTGAACGTCACGTTGATTCGTGAGTCACGTAAGGAGTTAAATATTGTGGTGCAAGCTCTATACCTCGGGAATATATACCTCTATGACTACCCCTACCCCGAAGAAGTTGTGAGTAAGTATGTGTTGCAGCCTAATGAGAAGGTGGTTGAGATTGTTGTTCCTCTTTTTGAGGAGTGGATGCGAAGCAAGTTTTCATCGATTAACTTAAGCAGAGTATCTAAAACATTCCTAGCTATTTGGGCAGCCAAATACATATATGGGGATGACCTCATAAAGTATAACGCCGGCTCAATACCTAGATCCTTAGACGAGGTTCTGGAGAAGAGGGAAGGTGACTGCGACGATAAATCAAGAATACTTCTCAGCCTGCTCTGGTATTACGGCATCCCAGCAAAGATACAGTACGGCTACGTTTACCTGAATTTCGATTACGTAGCAGATGTTTACGGTTCTCTCACCAGATTTATTAATGCGGGACCTCACGCGTACGTGATTATCTACGTGCCTACCGTCGGGTGGGTTTCAGTAGATTTCCTTGCGTGGGCACGCCTCTACAGACCAACACTCATAACAGGTGAATCAACGTACTCTACCGTGACTAGCGAAGACCTGAAGGAAATCGAGAAATTCTATACTTCTTTCAGGTACCTTGAGTTAATAGAAATGCATGAGTCCAGCAATCTACCTGACGACCTGATTAGAGACTTACTAAGTGATGACTTGATGGGCAGGCTGGAGAGAATGTTTAGTGAAGAACCTCAAGAAACTAATACCACCACCGATGAGTCGAGCACGACACAGCCTCCCACTACACAGACCACCGACACTCATTACGAAGAAACAGAAAAGACTGAAGTAACAGCTCTTGAAGCATCCCTTAAGATCTTCTTAATAATCGCTCCAGTAGTAGGTGCTGCTATATTGTTGCTGGTTATTCTGAAGGTTAAACGACGATCTTAATCATTATTAAGCAAGTGATTAACGTATGTGTAGTGAGTCGATTCTCTGTGAGGTTTGTGAGGAGAAGCCTGCTGTCGGGAGATGCAGGATATGCGGTAGGTACGTTTGCGATGAGCACTTGAATAAAGAGGGTGTTTGCGTAGTTTGCGTAGATTTGATGTGCAGAATATGCAATACTAGACTCTCAGTAACTTCATGTGTTGTGTGCGGCAAGCCTGTTTGCAGGACCTGCTCAATAGAGCTAGAACCCGGGATCCGTGTATGTAAATACTGCATTAACGATCTTTCAGCTCTTAAGGAGCTAGGACTGCTTCCTAAGCTTACCGAGAATATTTAGGGTTCCTAAAATCAGTGATATATCTGGGAGGTAGTGTTTTAGGTTAGGGATGCTTGATGGTGTTGGGTGAGCTCAGTCTTAAAGAATTGATATGCGGTGATCACTACCTCGTTTGCGTAGGTACTGAATTAAGAAGTGATGACGCGGCTGGCTTAAGACTGTGTGAGCTTCTAGTATCACGTGGTTTCCCTGAAGACAGGGTTATTAAGTGTGAGTTCGGTCTAGAGAATTGTATGTCATTTATTGAGGAATCTTCAGTAAAGAATGCTTTGATAGTGGATGCTGCGCTGGTTCGGGGGCAGGAAGAAACTCCTGACTACTTTATAGCAAGTATAGACTCAATTAACGATGCAGTAGCTTTAGTAACAACTCACTCAATGCCTATTAAGCTTGTTGTAGAGTTGCTGAGGAGTGAAGGTTTGTTTAAGGATGTGTGGGTTTTAGGTATAGTAGCGAGAAACCTTGACTTAGGTGAGGAAATCAGTCCGGAAGTGCAGGAAACCATAAACTACCTAGCAGACTTAATTATTAAGACTTTAAGTACGTGCATTACTAAATAAAACTCAGCACAACCACCGAGAGAATCAGAGCTACTAACGCAGGTATTAACGCGTACTTGATTACTGACGTTACCCCCTGTTCTATCCTGAACCTACCGAAGGAAGACTTGAGAATAGTTATGGTGGTGAGGACCGCTAAGTATTTCAAGATAGTAGTTAAGACCCCTAACACTAAGTTCTCACTAAACGGGTGTGGGCCTCCTAAAAACATGAAGGTAACTACTAGCGAGAGAACGTAGAGGTCTGCATCATGAAGGAAGTTAAAAAGTGCTAGAAGAGGGCCGCTGAACTCTGTCTCCACACCAGCTATTAACTCTTGTTCTGCTTCAGGTATATTGAATGGCGGGAGCATCAGTTTAGATTGTATAGAGATTAAGGCCGCTATAGTTGCTAGGAGCATAGGTATTGCCGTCAACGGGTTAAGCCACAACCTCCACGCGGTCTCGACTGCCACACTAACAGAGAAGACTGGTCCTCTTCTAGCGACGAAGCTTGTTAGGTAAACTGGAACTATCACTGCAGTGAAGAATGCAGGTTCAGCAACAGCCAAAATTGATGAGTATCTTGAGACGCCCTTGATCGCGAAGGGGTTTGTTAGCGAGGTAAACATGAGTAATTCTGAGACAGCTACCCAGACACCGAGAAGGTAGATTAAGAGTATCACGTCAAAATCGGAAGCTATCCTTACTGGCGATATAGGTAGTAAGAATAGCGAGGTTGTCAGAGCTCCAATCCCTATACAACCGAAAATCCTGGCAAGCGTAACGCTACCATACTTATAACTAGGTTCTGTCTTCACTAGGAGTAGTTTAAGGAAGTCTGCGAAAGGCTGTAGTATGCCGAGAGGTCCTACGTAAGAGGGACCCATTCTTCTTTGAGTTCTAGCAAATAATTTCCTCACCCACCACTCACTAAGCATTGAAGCGATCCAGAGTATTAGGAGATTCTGGAATACTAGCACGCTGAAGATACCTAACGAAGTAAGCGTTAGTTCGTTCACCTAAATCACCTCGTGAAATATATGATAATAGAGATTAAAGCTAGCAAGCCTACGTACGTCACCATGTACACACTCCAATCATTTAATACGCCATTATGCATTTGGTCCCTCAGGAACACGTATAGTTTGCGACCAGTACCTCTTACTATACCCCAGAAGAGGTTACGTGCCGGGACATCAATAGATCTTATGATGTTCGCTGGCTCCCCACCTATGTAAGGCTCTGAGTACTCTGAGCTACTATGTGTTGTTTTCCTAGATAATGAGACGTAGATTAAATACATCACAAGAGACGAGAACGCTAACACACCACTCAAGAACAGAGTAGCTGTCCAGGGGTCTAGATTAAGTTGAGTCACCACTACTCACCCACCCCAAAAAACTAAATAGCCTTGCACCCAGTAATTGAGTATCCCGTCTTTCGAGGTCGTTGCTTCCACGAAGCCTCGTAACCAGTAACTAATTATAGGTGATAATAATCCTGTTATCAAGCACGCAACACTCAGTACTAGGAGTACTGCTAAGGGTAGTCTACTAGTTCTCACGAATTCTCTCTTAGGTATTATGAAGAATACTGAGTAGAGTAATCTAACGTACCCTAAGAGTGAAACAGCTGAAATAATGTTTATGATTACTGAGATGTAAGGCGCTCCTGCCTCGAGATAGGAAACATAGAGCAGATACTTACTGAAGAACCCTCCGAACGGCGGGATACCTAATAACTGAAGAACACCCGTTATTAGCACGATACCTAGTACAGGGTTTTTCCTAGCTACCCCACCCAACTCATCAAGTTTTCTTGTCCCTCCAGCCATGTATATTATCACGCCTGACGCGAGGAAGAGCAGAGACTTACCTATGCTGTGGTTTATTAAGTGGTAGAAGGCTCCGGTAAGTCCGTCCACGAACGCTTGTGAATCTGGTCGAGATATGAGGGAAGAGCCTATAGAGAGTCCTATCAAGACCAAACCAATATGGCTTATCGTCGAATATGCAAGCAACCTCTTAATATCGTCCTGCACAACCATCATGAAAGCTCCTATCAGTCCTGAAGCAAGTCCTAAAATAAGCGTTACTAGTAGTATCATGTCTCTTAAGTCACTCATTAAGGAGAATGGGTTAAATATCGTGTAGAAGAATCTGAAGATTGCGTACACACCAACATTCACTACAAGACCTGATAACGCAGCTGAGACAGGAGTTGGTGCTTCAGGATGCGCGTCAGGGAGCCAGAAGTGGTTAGGGAATATCGCTGACTTGAAGGTAAAAGCCCATAACGATAAAGCTAGAGCTACTGCTGTGGCAGCATATATCTGACCATAGTAAAGACCTGAAACTAGGTTATGACCCCAGAACAGTGTTACTTTATTCGTTAAGTCAGCCATGTTGAGCGTCCCAAAGGAAGCATAAATGAAAACTAACGCTATGAAGTAGATGGTCGTGGCTACGGCTCCGAACAACCCGTACTTTATGGCTGCTTCAATAGCTTCCGGCTTATTTCTGTGGAAACCTACTAGAGCGTAAGCACTGATAGACATCACTTCAAGCATAACAAATAGGTTGAAGGCATCGCCAGTGTAGATGCAACCAAGCATCCCTACCTCAAGACCTAAGAGTAAGGTGTAGTAGTACGGTGCATCCTTTAAACTCCTGATATACCACGCACTATACAGCGTTATCAGGAACATTACTGAAGCAGTTAGTAAAGCTATGAGAGAGTTTATCTCGTCTATCTCGTACGATATACCTATTGGAGGCCACCAACCACCAAAAGGATAAGCTTTAGGTCCTTCTCTAACAACTATGTTAAAATTATATGCTGCTACTATTAACGCGTACAGTGAGGTAATGGACGCGTACGCGTGGAAGAACCTAATATTCTTTATGATCATCCCTAACAAAGGTAGCACGAAAGCAAGACCTAAGAGTGAGGGAACCAACACACCTATGCTTAGGTAATACATCACCTCACCACCTCAGTCAAAAATTCTTTTAGCGAATCTCTCAAAAACTTCTGAGACATGCTTCCTCGCCTCAGCAGATTCCGTGGCAACCGCGTTTATCCAGTGAACGTAGAAGGCTTTCTCTTCGGGAAACACGTCAACCACCACAGTACCGGGGGTGTTAGTTATTGAGTTGGCTATAGTCAGCATAGCGTAATCACTCACAACTTCGTAAGGGACCTTAACTATGCCTGGGTTTATGGGCATTTTAGGGTGTAGTATCCTTCTCATTACGTCTAAGTGCGCTCTAACCTCATCTACGAAGAAATATCTTATAGAGTATATGAGGAGCCAGCCAAGCCTCCATACCTGAATTAACTTGCTGGGATTACTTATAACGAGGTTAGCAGTTATTACTGATGTTGCTAAAGCTACTAGGACCCCAGTAATTAAGTCATAAGCTGATACAGACCCGGAAAACACTACATAAATTATAAAAACCAGGAAGAAAACCCCCAAAACCTTACCTACGAACCTCACTTGAGTCACCCCCTCAACCTAGCTACTCTCCTAACATCTGTTGTTCCATAAAGTCTGTAGACTTGTAGCGTGAGGAAGATTAAGAATAGTGTGACAGCAAGACCTATAACTATGGCTGTTAAAACTAGTGCTTGAGGTAGTGGGTCTACAGCTCTGTTAATGAATCGTATCAGGTCCTCGCTTGTTGGTTCAGTGCTAGTTATAACTGGAGGTATAGGTGGTTGTTCTGGTGACGGCCACCCCCTATAACCCACAATTATAGCTAGGACATTAGCGGTATCTGAGAATATTGTTAAGGCGATTATCTTCTTTATTAGACTTGGTCTTGCAAAAATACCGTACAATGATATGCCTACGTTAAAGAAAAGACTAAACAGCAAGATATTAAACAAGAATGTGTTTAGTTCATTCATACGTCTCACCACTAATAAAACTCTTGACTACCTCCTCAGGCATGGAAAGTAATATGAAAACCAGTGTAAACTCACCAGCCACCGCCAGATACTCAAAAATATTGAGGAAGAATAGTGAACCACTTATTAACGTGCCTGAGATTTGGGCTGGCAGACCTACGGGTGCGTCAAATTTAGGCTGGTTCTGAAAAACATAAGCGTTAAGCCCTGTGAGCAGCCCTATAAAGACAGCCGCTAGAGTAGTCAAGTATATTCCCAGAAGGCCTGCTGTCCACAACATAAACATGGGTTTCTCAGAAATACCCCTACTAAGTAAGAAATACACTGAGAAGATCACTAGAACTAAGAGTGGAGCTACCGCTGCGGCAGAACCTCCTTGGAATCCTCCTCCATGTGTTAGGTGACCGTGAAGCGCTATAGAAGCACTTACCGCGATTATTAGTGGTGTTAATAATCTAGCTGCAGTCTTACTTATCAGACTTAATCCGTAATTGTTGTCTTTATTGTTTGCGTTGTTTAAGACACTCTTAAGTGTTACACCTCTCATCAAAGTTAGCGCACCAACTACAGCTAGAAAGAAAACAGCAGTTTCGAATAGTGTATCAAGACCTCTATAATCCCAGACTATAGCCGCGACTGCTACGGGGCTCATAGCTGTGAAATTAGTGTACTGCGGATTCAGTGTCGTGTAGAGATACCAGGAAGCTAACATCCTAACTCTAGGTAATGGGAGCGGATAATAACCTAAAGCACCTCTAGCAAACGCTAGTGAGAACGTGAGAACCAATAATATTAAACTACCCAGCACTAAGAGTTTCTTAATCCTCACTTGCTACCACCTCATTCGAATCATTCTCAGTTCTTTCAGTTTTCTTTATCAGAAAAAGAACTGCTGCAGGGTACAAACCCACAGATACTGGTATATAAACCAAAGCTATGTCAGGAGCCATAAGTAAGTAGAAAAGTATAACGTATGTAGTACTTTGTATCGCAGATAAAACTACTGCCTTAATTAAGTTACTTTCTAGAATAGCCAAATATGTTGCGACTAGTGATACGACTCCTGTCATAGCCATAAACAAGTAAGTCAATGTACTTAATTCTATCATTCCTTCCCACCCTCCCTAAACTTCTCCTTCAAAGCATCGTGAATTAACGGGTAGGGAATTGCTGCTTTAGACCTGTAGGAAGCTCTGGCTAGTGCGTGAGAACCTACGGGACCTAAAAGCAGTATCAGCAAAGCAGTCACTGCTGCTCCTCCTGTAACGAACCATCTGTGTGTTCCTAACTCAACGTAGCCAGCAGCGAAGAGAGCGGCTCCAATTAATGGGACGAAAGCTCCCCATATAGTTCCTACTGTAGCAGCATGTAGCCTCACAAAAAAGTTAGGGAATCTTAGTAGTCCTATAGACCCTGTAAGGTCTGCTATGGCTCCTACTACTATCATTAGAGTCCCTGCGGCCATTAATATTTCATTAATAAGTTCCTCTACCATAACTACTCACCCATCTCTCTAGACTCAAGATACTTAGCTACATAAATATCTAGAGCAAATACCCATAAAGCCAAGACCATAGCTACAGCTATTAGGATGGGGGAATGAAAGAGTATACTTAAGATAGTTATGAAAGCTGCTAAGTCATAACTCATAGAATCTATAGCTAACACGCTGTCAGGTATCGTAGGTCCTTTAACAGCTCTCACTGAGTACAGCGCGAAAGCTGTTAAGTAGATAGGTATTACCCAGAAGACTACTGATAAGTAGAGCTCAGAATTCATTAAACACCACCAGCCGCCTTAGTAGTGGTTGATAAAGAAAGCTCGCTAGATTCTACGATTGTTGAAGAAGCAAGTCTGTACTCATTAGTAACTAAATACGCATTTACCGGACACACGGTAACACACCTATAACAGAAAACACACCTGAAATAGTCGACTACTGGATATATCCTCCTAGCATTAGTCTTAGGTGCTACATACTCATCAGGGATTTTAGTCATTGTTATGGCGTTCGCAGGACACTCTACAGCACAGAGGGAACAACCAATACACTTCTTCAGATCCGCGTACTGTCTCCCCCTAAAATCTGGTTCTATGAGTGTTTGTTCTTTAGGGTACTGTATAGTTACTGGCTTAACGAATATCCCCTTAATAATCTCCTTAATCAGACCCGGCCTCACTTCCTAACACCTCCCAACTCCTTCAGAGGTACCTGATACCTGACACCTCTTCTTAAGTCTGTGATCACCGCTCTCTCCATGCAAGATATGCAGGGGTCGAAACTCCCCAGAATAATCGGTACGTCAGCTATCATCTGATCAACGTAAGTAAAAGCAGAATTAACTATGTTGTTTAGTGATGGGGTTCTTATCTTGACTCTATACGGTTTATCACCACCAGAACTACTGACATAGTATGTTAACTCACCTCTAGGAGCCTCGACAGCCGCGTAAGACTCACCAACAGGGAACCTTCTAGGTAGTTTTCTCTCGTCAGGTACTGGATTACCTTGAGGCAGATGCGTTAAGATGTACCTCACCATATTTATAGACTCGTAGAGCTCCCCGAATCTTACCATAGCTCTCGCGTAGCTATCACCGTAATCCTCCGTAATAACATTGAACGGTATATCGCCGTAAGCATCATACTTATCCTGAATTCTAATATCTGTTTTAATGCCAGAACCCCTAACCACAGGTCCTACTAAAGAATATGCTAGTGCTTCCCTAGGCTTTATCCTGCCCGTATCCCTCAGTCTTCTATTGATCGTCACGTCCTCCTGAAAGATCTTATGATAATATTTTATTCTCTCTTCAACCCTCTTAATAATATCCAGTATCCTAGAAGTCTTTACCTCATCAATATCTCTCCTAACACCACCAACCATCATGTAATCAGCCATTACCCTCTGCCCAGTCAGTATCTCCTTAGATTTCATCACGTATTCTCTATCCTTCATTAAGTACATAAATAAAGTTTCGTATCCAGCAAGCTCGGCTGTTACAGCTAGTACGAGCATGTGGCTGTGAAGCCTCTCTAACTCCATCGAGAGAACTCTCAAGTACTTAGCTCTAGGTGGTGGATCTACGTCAAGTATGTATTCAAGCGCTCTCACGTAGCAGTTTGTGTGAACAGCATTACATATACCGCATACACGCCCAATTATGAATATATCTCTGTAGAAAGTGTTCTTCTCGGTCAGCTTCTCTATACCTCTATGGTTATAGCCCGTCATAACGTCTACCTTGATTATTCTCTCCCCATCCGCGTAAAGCTTCAGTAGTAGAGGCTCGTGTAACGCTGGGTGTTGAGGACCTACAGGTATCTCAACAGCCATAGGTATCTCGATCAGATGTGTGACTTCAACCATCTCAAACACCTGAGTCTTTCCTTAGCGGGTAGATATCTTTAGATGACACGTCCGCGGGAACAAAGAAAGATCTCCTTAGGTAGTTATTCCCATCAAATATTATTCCTAGTAGGTCGTAAGTCTCTAGCTCACCTGCCAGAGCACCGGGAACTAAGTCAATCACTGACGGTATGATTGGGTTTTCTCTAGGTAGGTAAGCTCGAATAACTAGGTATGTGTTGTGTCCGAACACATTAACGAAGTAATCAATACGTATAAGGTTTTTCTCAGGGAAGTCCGTGCCTTCTATGGTTGCGAGGTAGTAAGCTTCCCTGTCTAGAGTCTCAGACAATTTACTGAATACCTCCCTAATCTTGCTTGCCTCCACCTCAATAACTACTCTGTTAGGCTTCATGGTGTAGGAGTTAATCACGTATTCCTTAAGAAAATCAACCAGATTTAGATTCGTTACCATCACCCCTCTCTAACTTCTTAAGTAGCTTAACGATGCCATCAAGTATTGCTTCCGGCCTGGGTGGGCATCCAGGTATGTACATGTCTACCTTAACCACCTTATCAGCCCCACCCACAACCGGGTAGGAACCCTGAAAAACCCCACCACTGAGAGCGCAAGCCCCGACAGCGACAACAAACTTCGGGTCAGGCATTTGCTCGTAGAGCCTCTTAAGTCTTTCAGCAGCCTTCTTCGTCACAGCTCCTGTGACGACTAATACGTCGCCGTGCCTCACGGAAGGAGCGAGCTTAACCCCAAACCTCTCTGGGTCGTAATGTGGTGTTATTGAAGCAAGAACCTCGATATCGCAACCATTGCACGCGCCGGTATTGAAATGTACTAGCCACGGCGAGTACTTAATTATTTTGACTCGCTCCATACACTTAACACCTCCTAATCCCTATCATAAACATTGAATAGCTTAAAAATATTGAGTTACTATTGTTGTTATTTATTGATTGATAAAACAGAAACTGCCTGTCCAAGAGGTATCCCCCCATCATTTAGTGGGACTTTTTCAGACAAGAGTATAGGTATCTTAAGATCCTCTAGAGAGTCTTTGATCCCGCTCACTAAGAAATCATTCACTGCAGCACCACCACCTAAAACAATGAAATCAGGCTTGAAGTACCCGCTATCTATCACCTTAACTACTACTCTACCTAAAGCAAGTCCTAATCCGTACTGGCTAGTACGTCCTACATTAACCTTCACACGTGTCCTCAAATCAGCATCCATTAAAATCTCAATAATTCTACTTAAGAACCCGGTCAAATCAATTGAGTACGTGCCATCAGTATACGAAACTCTAAAATCCTCAACCAAGTCTTTAATGACTTCACCACCGCGTGAGAAAGCTTCTAACGTTATGGCTGGCTCACCCTCATATGTTCTCACGTAACACACGCCTAGCAGTGCGGAAACAGCGTCTAAGAATCTTCCGGTAGAAGAAGACCACACATAATCGCCGCGTCTGACCAGAGTATACAGCATATCTATCTCGTCAAGATCTTTAAGCCCTCTCTCAAAACCTAGCTTAAGAGCTACTTCCTTAACTTCCTCAGGACTCATGAAGGTGAGGAGGCTTGAAGCCAAGTATCTGGCTGGTCTGTAAGTAGATTCATCACCTATGAAGGGTAGGTACGAGAGGGAACCCACCCTAGCGTAGCTTAGATCCTCACGTATAATTAGGACTTCACCACCCCAGATAGCCCCGTCATCGCCGTAACCTACCCCATCCATCACTACAGCTATGGTAGGTCTTCCAAGTATTTTCTGGTCAGCCATAGTAGCTAGAGCGTGAGCGTAATGATGTTGCACCTCAAGCAACTCAAGCTCCTGATCTAGCGCGTAGAATCTCCCTAAACGACTTGAGTTGTAGTACGGGTGCTTATCTACAACGACAACAGATTTGCTTACGTCCACCCTATAATTATTTACGAGAAACCTGAGGTATTTTGAGAGGTCCTCGAGCGTGTCGAGATCGTCAGCGTCACCTATATACTGGGTTAATACGACTTTATCCTCAAAACCTACAGCACCAGCAGATTGTAACTCAGCCCCGAAAGCAATCACGTTCTTAGGTAGTTTGCTGCCTATCTTAATCCAGGTGGGGGCGTACCCCCTACCCCTCCTAAGCAGTACTGGTTTCTCGTTAGTGAATCGTACTACTGAGTCATCAGCTCTATTAACTATTTCCCTATCATGAGTTAACACATAATCAACTACCTTATTGAGCTTCCCGTAAACACATTCCTCACTAACACACATAGGTTGCCCTTTCGGGTTGCCGCTAGTCATTATAAGGAACTTATCACTTGTGTCAAGAAGTAGTAGGTAGTGTAGTGCTGTATAGGCTGTGAAGACACCCTCAACATCCATGTTCGGTGAAACATACTTAGAAACACTTGAATCCTCCTTCTTAGGAAGCAGAACGATAGGTCTCTCAGGCGATTTAAGCAGTTCCTCAGCTTTCTTGTTAATCACTACAATTTTTCTCAAGACATGCGTGTCGAGGCCCATGATCGCGAAAGGCTTAGTAGGTCTCTCCTTCCTCCTCCTTAACTTAAGAACTACTTCGTCGTCAGTGGCTAGAGAAGCTATGTGGTACCCGCCAATCCCCTTAATAGCTACTATAGCGCCCTCCTCAATAAGTCTAGACGCCTCCTTAATAGGGTCTCTAGACTCAATCAAGGTTCCAGCATTATCTGTTAGCCAGAGTCTAGGACCGTCTGCGGGACAGCTTATGCCCTGAGCATGATACCTCCTCAAATCCTCAACATCGCTATATTCCCTAGAACACTCATCACACAACCTATACTTACTCATTGAGGTGTTCTCCCTATCGTACGGTACCCTATACATCATCGTGAATCTAGGTCCACACCAAGCACACGAGTTGAACGCATACCTGTATCTCCTGTCAGCAGGATTCAGAACCTCTCTTAAGCAGTCATCACATATAGCGAAGTCTGGAGGTATCATAGACCTCTTTATAGCTTTAACATCACTACTCAATATAACGAAGTCTCTAAAATCACCTACGTCATCCAAGACCTCAATCTCTACACCCTCAACACGTGCTGTAGGGGGTTTCTCACTCATCAGCTTATTAATAAATCTTGCGAGAGTTTCGTAATCACCCTCAACAACAACCTCAACTTCTGAACCACCAACGTTTCTTAAATAGCCTTTTACGCCTAGTCTTAACCCTAACCTGTGAAGGAAAGGTCTGAAGCCAACCCCCTGAACAATACCTTCAATTACTAACCTCAGTACAGGCATCTCTCCTCAGTAAACATGATTCTACTCAGCTAATTAACAAAGTCTTTCTTAAAGTGTTTTAATTCTTTATGAGAATCTACAATAACAAGTTTATTATAGCTATAACCCCCTCCATAGCTAACACAACTATGGAGGAAGCTATCACTACCCCAATCACTATAGCTAGCGAGGCTCTCAACTTACTTAAACCGAATATGTGAGCGATTAGTGAGGCAGTCCAAGCTCCCGTTACGGGTAGAGGTACCGCCACAAACACTGCCAGTCCTAAATAACCCCACTTACCCAAGTACTTACGTCCCTTCTCTCTCGCATTATCTACCAATCGAGAATATAAGTATGCAGTAATTTTCATTAATCTATTGTTAGAACTCAGTAACGTATTCTCTAGGAATTGAAGTATGTTCAAAGCCATGAAAGGAACTAAAGAATTACATAAAACAGCTAAGATAATGAGTAACCACCTAATACTTGCGTCTTGAGCGATGATGTAAGCTAAAGGTATAGCACCCCTGACTTCCGATATAGGAGCCAACGCACTCAAGACAACCAGAAAAATACTAGTAATGAGTGAAGTCATTATGCTGCCTCATTACCTAAACGAGAATACCTAAATAAGCCTAATTTTGTGTAGAGGCTTACATTATCTCGTGGTCAGCACTAAACTTATAAGCACTCACACAATATATTGGCGGGTTCAGTGAGTAGGGATTGGTTCCCGCGCTCGGGTGACGAAACTCCGCATGAGCACACTCACTTAGTGACGCCTGCCAGGGTTTACTTCAATAATGTCTTGAGTAGTAGGTTCCGAATGATTAAGGTCAAGCCTCTGCGTAGCTTAGTAACCCCTAAACCACCTCAGTTTTTCATGGTTTGGGTACCAGGAGTTGATGAGATACCGTTAAGTGTGGCTGACTATGACGAGAAAAGCATATCGTTTATTTACGAGGTTAAGGGGGCTGGCACTAACGCTTTATCTAAACTCGGTTCAGGGTCTTACTTAGGTCTTAAAGGACCTCTAGGCAAGCCCCTCAACATAGTTGAAGGATTCTCTACACTGCTTGTTGTGGGGGGTTCAGGTGTTGCGCCAACACCATACATAACTAAGTACTTAGCTTCTAGGGGATGCAGGTTTGAGGTTATTTGGGGGGTTAAGAAAAGGAGCGAGCTCTTTAACCTAGGCTCCGTGATGAGCGGTGTTGAGTATATACACATAGCCACAGAAGATTGTAGTGTTGGTTATTGCGGGATGGCTTCAGAACTGACCAGAGAACTAGTAAGCAAGTATAAGTACGATTTAGTGATTGGTGTCGGGCCTAAGGGGATGCTTAAATCTTTATGTGAAGTTACTTCAGGACTTAACACTTACGTGGTTTTAGAGACTATGGTGAAGTGCGGTCTCGGGCTTTGCGGTTCTTGTGTCCTCCCCAACACGGATAAACTACTGTGTGTTGACGGGCCAGCGTTTAGGTGTGAGGAGGTGATGCAGTATCTCAGGACGTGACGTAGACTTAAGCACGGTCTTAGCTGGGGTAAGGCTTAAGCACGTTCTAATGAATGCTAGCGGTATTCTAGGAGCTACTCCGGAACACATAGCTAAGTTAGCTAGCTACGGATTAGCAGCCGTAGTAACTAAAACGTTCACTGAGAAGCCGAGGGAGGGGTACGCACCACCAATAATAATTAAGCTTAGGAACTGCGGGTACATAAACGCCGTAGGCTTAGCTAACCCAGGTATTGAGTTACTGCCTCAGGTAGTGAGGAAGGGTAAGGAGTTAGGGTTAGTAACTATAGTTAGTGTTGGTGGCTCAAGTCTAGAAGAATTCGTTAAAGTCTCTACAGTAGCTCTCGATTCAGGCGCAGACATGCTTGAGTTGAATCTCAGCTGCCCACACACGAGAGGCTACGGACTCGATATCGGGAGCGACCCAACAAACGTTTACGAAGTCGTTAAGGCGGTGAGCTCCTTAAGCAGCACCCCAGTAATAGCTAAACTAGGCGTAAGCGACAACTATGTTAAGTCGTCTGGTAAAGCACTTGAGGGAGGAGCTAAAGCATTAACGCTAATCAATACCGTTAAAGCGATGATCATAGACGTATACTCAGCAAAACCAATACTCAGCAATGTTTTCGGAGGGATGTCAGGCCCTCCAATACACCCAATAGCTGTAAAGGTAGTTTACGATGTCTACAAAGAATACGAACCAGAGATAGTAGGAGTTGGCGGGATAGTTGACTGGATCTCGGCTGCAGAATTAATATTAGCTGGAGCTGAAGCACTCCAATTAGGCTCAGCACTCTCAACAAAACCTAGAGAACTAGTGGATTCAGTACTAGAAGGACTAAAAGAATGGGTTAGTGAGTTAGGCTACACAAGAATCAAAGACTTAGTTGGACTAGCTCACAAAAAATAAGTAACATTGAAACACTAATTTAGTAAAGCATTCAACACGTTAAGCTTTCGTGGCGAGCATAGAAACCTATTACGTGAATACATCTTTCACGCACGATCAACGTGACAGCGGGACCACGAACTTACATCATTAACTAGAACCAGAGTACCCTCAGTTTTTATATTTTTCTTTAATTTTTTATTGTTCGGGGGCCGTAGTTTAGCTTGGTAGAATGCGGGGTTCGGGTCCCCGTGGTCCGGGGTTCAAATCCCCGCGGCCCCACCAAACAACCAATTGAGTTGAGGTTATTGTCTTACGTTAGTACGATTTAAGCCAAGCAATACTCTCACGCTTCGTTCTCGTGTTTTGTTGATGGTTAGTTTCTCTTTAATGTTTCGCGTGTGAATATCGTTACTAGTGCTGTGCTGGTTATCGCTATCATCAACTGAATTATTATTGAGTAGTAGGGATCCAGCAGTGTTGATATTGTTTGAATTACTGCTGTTGCGGAAAAGAGTATCATGTTGAATAAAGCTACTGAGGTCGCGGAGTATTTTGCGTCGTAGCTTTCTTTAGCCATCGGAGGAGCTACTATATGAAGTCCTGAAGCGATGCCTAGCAAGATTAACGAAGCACATAAGACCTCTGTGCTGGTTATTCTAGTAGCGTAGAGCATTAACGCCCATGAGGCTGTAGAGATTAGTACGGCTAGGATTATTACTGGTTTCCTGCAAACCAGTATTTTATCGCTTAAGAAGCCAGCTATCGGTGACGCGAGTGTGAATGTTAGTGCGAGAACTAGTAAGTACTGACTACTTACTTCAAGACTCAACCTGAAAGGACCCGTTAATAGTTTCTGACCCCAAGCAGACTGGTAAGCTAGCGTGGCTCCGTACGTCGCTATAGACGCGGCGCTAAGCCCCCACATATGCGGGTCTCTTACTAAGTGCCTGAAATGACTAAACGTTTCTACTAGTTTACCGTCCTGCACGCTCGTACCGGGATCTTTAGTAGTGAGGTAGAGGAGTGCAGCAACAACTAGCGTTGCAATCATCATTAATTCTAGAAGTGTTTTCAGTCCCGCAGCATTCAGCGCAAGTCTTAAAGGATAAGTAGCTATTATCGCGCTCAAGTTACCTACTAACAACGCGTACGACGTCAACCTCCCCTGCATCTCCCTACTATAGCTTAGTGAGGTTGCTCTCTGGTATGCTAGAAAAGCTGCCGCACACGAGAAACCTACAACAACTCTTCCTAAAATTAAGGATTGAGGACTCATAAAATACATCATAGAAGTCCCAGCAAACATTGTGGTAGCGAATAGAGTTCCTATCCTCTTAATCCCGAAAGAATCTAGCAGCACCCCTACAAAGAGTTGAGCTAACGTATAAGCATAGAAGTACGCCGACGTAAGAACTGCGAGCAGTAAGTCTGGACTAATATTATTCTTAAGTGCTATCTGATCAATCTCTGACTTCATGACTCCAGTCATAACTCTGTGAAAATACGTCATCACGTAAAAAAACAAAAGTACAACTAGTAAAAAACCTCGTGACTCAACCCCACCTAACCTAGCTCTCAATAGCTGCACACCCGATTATCGCTCCTGAATAACCATCTTTACTCATTTAAGCTTTTTCATGAGCAAAAAACTCTTTACGAGTCTATGAGTAGTTGTAGGGTCTAGCAACACTAGAAACTCCCTCACGTTGAGGAAGCTATGTTTGGAGGTGACTTGAGGAGTAATAACATCACCACCCAGAACAACTAAACAATCTAAAATCATTCTAATCATCACCCCTAAACCGAGACAACCCAAAGATTAAAAACACACAGAATCGGAGAGAAGCACTTACTCTCTATAAAGTTAAGTATTCCTCCAAGATTTAAAGAAGACTTAAGCAGACTACCGGGGTGCTTGCATCATATATATAAGTCTAGATAATAATTTGGTTATTGGTGGTTAGGTGAGGTCCTACTGTGAGGTCTATGTTAGGGATGTACTCCCTTCACTCAGGCTCTATTTAGCTGAGAAACTAGTACGTGATTACGGCTTAACTCAGCTAGAAGTATCACGTATGCTGGGTATTTCACAACCACTCGTTAACTACGTAGTGAATAAAAGAAGAAAACCAAAAATGCTGGAGAAGCTGGTCAGCATACCGCAACTTAAGGATATACTGGATAAGAAAGCTAGTGAACTGGCAGGACGAAAAGCTCGTTTCAGCGACTTAACATGTGATTTCTGTTTCGTCCTGAGGAGAGAAGGTCTAACGGATCAGATTATTAAGTCTCTAAACTACGAGATATGTATGTGCGCAAACGGGAAACCAGTAACTAAGCAGTAAAGCTTCCTAAGCAGCTTAGCAGAAATCACAAACACATTAATTTATTGGGTCTTATGCCCTAGTTTAATGGGAGATGCTGAGGTCTTGAAGATAGACGAGCTAATTACTAGGGTTCAGAATTTTGAGGTGGAATTGAGAAAACCTTTCGTAGGTAGGGATGAGGAGTCTAGAGTAGTGGTTCTCGCCTTACTCACTGGGGAGCACGCAATCCTCATCGGGGAGCCCGGTTGTGTCACAGGAGATACTATAGTGTCTTTTGAGGATGGGAGGCTCTCCTACATAGAAGACGTAGCTAGGGATTTACCTCCAGGAATCTACGCGACGGGACTCTCCGTCTTTCCTCCCAGCAAGGCTACTGAACTCCACGTGTATGATGTGTGGGAAACTTACGAAATCTTAACCGAGAGGGGTTTCAGGGTAAGAGGGACCGCCAACCACCCAGTAATGACTAGTCGAGGCTGGGTTGAGTTAAGGAATCTCAGGGAAGGTGATGAGGTAAGGATTGTGAGTAAGTTGCCTTCACCTTCCCATCAAGTACCTATACCTGGTGCGGAGCGTCTTGCCGTGAAGCATAATCATAGAGCGAGTAGGGTTCTAAACAGGAAGATCGCTGAGCTGCTGGGTATTTTCTCTACTCGCGGCTACTTCCTAGGCAGTGAATCAATAGGTTTAGAAAAAAGGAATGATGAAAAAGAACTGCTCCAGAAATTAACAGATTTGGTTGAAGAGATCTCAGGTCCTGAATCATGCTCAATTGATTCTCTAGATGGGCAGAAGATCGTGTGCGTTTCCACATACCTAACTAAGTTACTCAGGCTGCTCGTTGATTCCGCGAGTAATCGTGTACCGAGACTTGTTCTCTCATCACCTAACAGCGTGTCTGAGGCTTTCCTGAGAGGGGTTTTTGAGAGTGCTGACTTAATAGCGGATGGTAAGAGCCCTCGCATAGTCTTGAGAAGTAGGAGTAGAGTGTTTCTAGAAGGAGTTCAGATGCTGCTGTTACGTAGCGGTATCTCATCAACTATTCTCGATTATGGTGAGGGCTTAAGCACTTGCAAGTCTCACGAGCTCGTGATAGAGGGTGAGAACAACTTAAGAAAGTTCTCAGTTAAAGTAGGTTTTATGTCGGAAAGCAAGAAACGCAGGCTTGCCTCATTAATCAAGTCTACTGAGTTGAGTGGAGACTCCTCAAACAGTCTTGGTTGGGATGCTATTAAGTTAGTGAGGCGGGTTGAGGGTTGGGTAAGGGTCTACGACTTCCACGTGCCTGGAACGCACGCATTCTTTACTAACGGGTTATTATCGCATAACACAGCTAAATCAGCTCTGGTGAGGAGAGCTGCTGAACTTCTCAACGCCAAGTTCTTCAAGTACTTACTTACCAGGTATACAGAACCCTCAGAGCTTTTCGGACCCCTAGATATTAGAGCGCTTGAGGAAGGGAAATACGTTAGGTTGACTACGGGTAAGTTACCTGACGCCCAGATAGCTTTCTTAGACGAGATATTCAAGGCTAACTCAGCTATCTTGAACGCTCTCAACACCCTCCTCCAAGAAAGAATACTTTATGATGGGTTCACAGAACTAAGAGTTAATTTGTGGACTCTTTTTGGTGCTAGTAATGAGGTGCCTGAGGATCCTGAGATTCAATCTGTTTATGACAGGTTCCTACTAAGACATTTCGTTAGACCTGTTCAAGAAGATTTGTGGAGGAATTTATTGAGAGCTTCCTGGGAGCTAGAGAAGCAGGCTTCGTTAAGTCTTAAGAACGTGGACGGTGATAGGGTACTCAGCATAGGAGAAATCAAGAAGATTAATGAGAGACTATTTGAGGTAGACTTAAGCAGTATTGAGAGCAAGCTACTAAGACTCTTAGCAGCCCTGGAGAGTAGAGGCATTCACTTAACTGATAGACGTAAAGGTAAGTCTTTGAAGGTCGTGGCAGCGAACGCTATATTGAGTGGTAGAATGTACGCGACAGAGGAAGACCTACTCTCGATTAAGTACTTAGCTGTGAGAGACTGGGACGATATAGAGAAGGTTAACGCCGTCTTAGCGGAAGAGCTGAAGACTCCTTTCAAGTATGTGAGGGAGTTAAGCGAGATAAGAACTAACTTAAGAGAATTGTATCAGTACGTGAAGTCTTTAGAAGGTATAGAAAGTTCCTTTGTTACGGCCAAGTTCGAGAACATCGTTAGGGAACTAGAAATAACTAAAGCTAAGGTAATCAACATAGTTAGAGAATCTCAAGACTCCCAGGTCCTCAGACTGAGTGAGGAGGTGCTGCACTTAATAAATAGCATCATGGAGGTAGTCAACAAGAAGGTCGGTCGAGTTGAGTAGAGGTTTTCTGTTAGGGATTAATTACGAAGACCCGGTCATCCGATATAGAGGGGAGAAGATAGTTAAGCTCTCGTCTAGACTAGGTTTAAAGAAGGAATTCATTACTGCCGAGTTAGTAACAGATTTCTTCTATACTCTCTACCTTCCTCACGCCTTAATTGAGGAGCACCCTGAGGTGAATAACCTACACTACACTCTAGTTAAGGCATTGAATGAGTCTGAAGAATTACTGAAGATTAAGAAGCACACAATACTAGACTCCTTCATATCAACTCTCACAACTATCGCTATCCTCCAGTACTTTGCGGAATTCCTTGAAGAAAAGAATGAACTCGTTAACGTGAGAGAATTAAGAGAAACGCAAAATGAGGTTCTAAGATCTGTTCTGAGAGAGTCTCTAAAGAGTGTGACACGAGAAGTTGAGACTATGAAGAAGCTTGAACGTCTCTACACGTCAGGGATTCAGCCAGGTGTTGGGAGTGAGTTTGATTTGGAGGAGGACGCTGAGAAGGTTTTGAGACTAGCTAGGATGACTGACGTTAGTATGATTCTAGAAGTTCTTTCGCTAGTACCTGATGTTGTTAGGAAGACTAGAAAGAAGTACGAGAAATTCAATAGAGGGGAGTTCAACGGCTACGACTTAGGCAGCGATCTAGAGAGGTTGGTTCCCACCCAGTTAGCATTCCCCCGTAAGTACCTCCTACTGAGTTACGTTGAATCCAAACTACTGCTTTACGACAAGAAAATTAGTAAGTCTTTAGGACCTCTCTACCTGCTTACGGATAAGTCAGGCAGTATGGAGGGTGAAAAAATAGAGTGGGCTAAAGCAACTGCTGTAGCGTTACTCATAAAGTCTAGGAGGGAAGTACGTGAGTTTTATATGAGATTTTTTGATGGCGCCCCGCACGACTTAATAAGAATTTCCAGGAAAGCAAGTTTCTCAGAATTCTTAAATCTCATCAGGAATTTAGCTAGAGTCAAGAGTGGTGGCGGGACAGACATAACTAAAGCCATAACAACCGCTTGCGACGACATAATTGGTAGTGGCTTAGTTAAGAGAGACTCCGACATAGTAGTTATAACGGATGGTGAAGACACTCTCTCCGTAACTACCTTGAAAAGAAAACTAAAACAAGCTAACGCAAGACTATTCTCCGTCATGATACAGGGGGACAACAAGGACCTAAAGATGTTGAGTGAGAAATACCTGACAGTGAGTACGTTAGATAAAAACACCATACTAAGGATTGTTGAAAGCTAAGCATGAGCAGCCCTATTGGTGGGGCAACACTGTTTTTAAGGTGATTTTCCCGGGGGCAGGACGTAGAATCTTATTTTCCCGTCTAGGTAATCCCTAATAATTAGCTTCGCTGATTCAGTAATTACGGGCTCTTTATCGCTCTTGTATACCCACCCTCTCCTGATGGCTAGCTCCCGCAATATGGTGTCTGAATCAATGCTATCAATCCCGTAAGCTTCTTTAAATGCTTTAGGGTTGTGTGTCGTTATTTTCTTTATTAGCATCATAGCAGTAGCAACAGGATTTCTTATAACGTCTATTGGGTTCATCCTTATAATTACTTCTGCTTCATCCCCCTCCGCAGGTATTATGCCGGGAGTATCAAGTAAGTAAATCCCTCCACCCACATTGAATAGCTGAGCTTTCTTCGTGTAACCAGGTGTTCCTGGGTAGGGAGATGTTCTAGTTGCGTGTCTGCCTGCCCAAGTATTAATGAGTGTTGACTTACCTACCTTAGGTACGCCGAAAACCCCAACTATTAACGGTTTCTTATCACTAAGTTTCCTGATAATCTTTCTTAGTTTAAGCGTACCTAACCTCTTCTGTGCTGAGATAGGTACTGCTTTCATACCCTCAAACTCTTCAAAGTACTTAACCCAAGCACGCACTACATCGCGTGGTACGAGATCAGATTTATTCAGTATCAAGACGTACTTAGTTCCTAACTCATTACAAAGCTTCTCAAATCTCTTGCTCCTAGTAGTTATGGGGTCCCTAACATCAACTACTTCTAGAGCAACATCAACAGTTTCTAAGAGCTCCTTAACGAGTCTCCAGTTAGCTAGTAACATCTTGTTAAGCCTTACCAAAAATAGTAAGCAAGAATAATAATAAAGCTAAAAGCTTAGTCTCACTAAAAACCAATATACTTATCTCGAGCGACTCCGCATACCGGGCATCTTTCAGGTGCTTCAGGACCTACATGCGTGTGCCCGCATACCGGGCATATCCATACTTTACCTTCTAGAGGCATATCCTCTCCTTTATCTACGTACTCCTTAGCCTTCCTGTATAACTCAGCATGTATTTTCTCAGCTTCTAGCGCCCAATTAAAGGTTCTCTTAGTTGACTCATCCTTGTGGAACTCCGCGATCGCTACATACGTGGGGTACATTTCTTTTACCTCGAACTCTTCACCCCTTATTGCTAGAGCGAGATTCTGTGATGTGTTACCAAGTCCTATTGGTGCACCACCACAAGCTTTCTGATCAGACATTACGGAAGACATCCTCATTAAGTGATTACGAGCATGCACTTGCTCAGCGAACGCTATAGCTCTAAATAACCTAGCTACGTTCTTAAATCCTTCCCTCTCAGCTACCTCCTCGAAAGCTCTGTATCTTGATTGAGCCATAGATTCTCCAGCATACGCTGATAGCAAGGCTTCCTTAACTAGAGGACGTAATTCAATCACTAAATTCACCTCGTTATTAAGTATTAATCGGACCTTTTAAATTTTTCTTTCAATTTTTAACATATCATTTTAGCCTCTCTCTCGGCATGCTTAGCATAGTAAGCGATGTGTTTTGCTTTATGAACTCTTTATACTTACGTATGTGCTTAGTTTCTCTGGGATCTAAACCACGTTTCATAGCTAATACTACTGAAGCAATACCTACTACTTGAGACCATTTTATTAATTCATGCACGTAGGAATTACTTAATTCGTAAGTAATTACTTCTAGTCCAGCACCCAACAAAGTTTCTCTCAGGAATTCCAAGATAACATCATTCTCATCTCTAAAAATAACTATACTGAAGGGCCCGAACCACGCTTCCCAACCAACTATGTCGTTGTGGAATCCCTCAGGATATATCTCAACCTTAGCAGGTATTTTAGTGTTTTCATTAAACTCATCCTTAGCTCTGAGAGCTAGGGGGTAGTACCTAGTTGAACTCACGAATACAGGTATCTTGCCCAGCAATCTCTCAGATAATTCGTATCCTAATTTTAGCGTGTCTTCACGCTTAAGAAACTCTGCTAGTTGCTTCCCCCGCGGCACACCTAAATCTATCCCGAAACTCTTAAGTATTTTAAGAGTTGCTAGCAGGAGTGCCGGGAATGAGGATCTTGGTGTTCTGCCAGGAGGAATCGTAACGTAAGGGAGTTTCCTCTCCTCAGCGAGTCTAATCATCTCACCACCTGAAGCTACTACAGCTACTTGAGACCCTCTTCGAATGACTTCATTAAGGCAAATGAGAGTCTCGGCAGTATTACCTGAGTAGCTCACAGCTATTGCTAACCAACCCCTACCAACCCACCTCGGAACATGAAAGTCCTTAACTAGCGTTACAGGTACTTCGAGAATCTCTGAAGAGAGTGAGTATATCACGTCCCCAACTATTCCTGAACCACCCATCCCTACTATCAGGAGTCCTTCAATACCTTCTTTTAGGGACGCAGTATTAACAGGCTCCACTAAATCAATCTCCTCGATTAGTTGGGTCCAGTCAAGATATTCCTTCAGGAACTGATTAGGCTCCATAAGGACGCTCACCCCCTTAAATCTCTGAGTAATGAAAGAACCTAACACTTTAAAAACATTTCTTGGTCTTAAGACATTCGTTGGTGAAGTATACTTGGGCTCGAACTTTAAGGAGTTTGAGAAGTCGTGGAAGGGGAAGGAGAAGAGTGTGGGTGATCATCTTAAGGAGCTGTTCGTTAAGGAGAAACCACTGAGATACAGGCTTGCTATGGCTCAGTACAAGCTAAATTCTATGACTAGGAGGCTTGAGGTTTATCTAGATAGACTTAAGGCTAGGGACAAGGAACTCTTCGAGAAAGTTGTTGATGCTCTAATATCTAAGGACCAGACTAGAGCAGTAATGTATGCTAATGAGGTTGCTGAGTTAAGGAAAGTCGCTAAGAGTCTCTTCCTAGTTCAGGTAGCTCTGGAGCAGATAGGCTTAAGAATTGAGTCGATAAGAGAGATTGGTGAAGTAGCTGCTTATCTAGGCCCGGTAGTAGGAGTAGTTAAGGACGTGAGAGAAGCGATAAAGAACACACTACCTGAGATAGGTATAGAGCTAGGCGAAATACAAGACATACTACAGGAGACCGTTATGGAGGCTGGCGAGATGATAGGTGTTGGTGGCGTGAGCATGTACGCAACACCTGACGCGAGGAAGATACTTGAGGAAGCTAAGGTAGTCGCGGAACAAAGAATGAAGGAAACCTTCCCAGCACTTCCCTCAATACCTACCGCCATATCAGAACAAGCAAAAAGCACTACAGAATCTGGTTAAGCTTTCGATACCATACGCAACATAAAGATTTTCTTCATCAAAAATACTAACTCATCAAAGCCTTAAATCAGACAGTTCTTTTATGAAGTCATGTTCTTCTTAATTAGTTAAGAGCTGTGCTTAATTAATCAGCAAATAATTTGCCATTAACTATCTTTAAGACTCTATCTACTGGGTATTTAGCGATATCTGAGTCATTCGTAGCTATGAGGACAGACCTCCCGCACTCCTTAAGCTCCTTAAGAATCCTTATCACCTCGTCCTTATTTTCGGGTGTTAGGTACGCGGTCGGCTCATCTAAGAGTAGTATCTCAGGCTCATACACTAGGATTGAAGCTAGAGCTACCTTGACTTTCTCCCCACCACTCAATCTGTAGGGTAACTTACTTAGTAAGTGTTCTATACCTAGTCTACGAGCAATTTCAGTAACACGCGCTCTCACTACCTCCTCACTAATCTTGAGCTGCCTTAACGCGAAAGCTACCTCGTCGTATACCGTAGCATTAAAGAACTGATCTTCCGGGTCTTGAAAACTTACTCCTATCTTCCTCCTAGCTAAAGGTAGTTGCTCGTATATTGACTTACCTTCTAATAAGACCTCCCCGCTTTCAGGTCTTAAGAGTCCGGCAGCCACCAAGATTAGGGTTGTCTTGCCTGAGCCGTTAGGACCCTTAACTACTGTGAGTTCTGACTCACCTAGGTCTAGTTCCACACCTCTTAAGACGTAGTCTTCTTCTCTAGAATACCTAAACCACACGTTCCTTAGTTGTAGCTTAGTTACCAAAGTACCCCACCCGCTAAACATATCAAGAACTCGATGAACGCTACTAGAGAAACTAGTATATCAAGTTTTGACAGCTTAAAAGACTTACGGAAAATTAGGTTCTCGGAAGCTTCACCGAACATCCTAGCCTCCACAGCTAGGAAAGCTCTCTTACTCTTCTCACTACTCCTAATTATAAGATCTCCTATCACGGTAGCGTAAGTTGGTAAGCTTCTCAAGCCTGCATTCCTAATTAGTCTTGCTTCCCTACCTAAGAGTATTTTTGATGTATCGCGGAGTAAAACCGAAATTATCTTAACGTGTATCATTAAGAGTAGTGCGGCGTCAGGTAATCTAGACTTCCTCATAAACTCACTTAGTTTTTCCCAGCCTAAGACTGTCGTCGCAGCTAGTAAGAAGCTTGTCGTGCTGACAGCTCTAAGCACGTAGAATAAGTAGAGGCTTACGGAACCCTCAGTTAGGAAAGGTGTTAAAGCTATTAAAGAAAACAGAAACACATAAAGAAGAGCTGAGGAAAGTTTTCTCAGGTAGTTTCTTTTGTTGCGTACAGCCAGTATAGCAACTGAAGCAACTAGCGTGAGAACCACTACGTGAAGACTCGTTGTAAAAGAAGTCAAGACTATGATAGTGAATGACATAACCACAAAAATAAGAGAGACTTCTCCCTGACTCCGTAGATCTATCACTTCAAGAGTCTGAGAAGCAGTGTCAAGAAACTTCCTAACTACTGCTGAGCTCAATTCTTTACCGCCTTATCATAGTCTTCATGACGAAGCCTGCAAGAATTATTATTAACACCCCTAAAACTCCGCAGACTATGTATCCTAACCAATCAGGTAATCCGGGCACAGTATATTCTTTCAGAGGAGTCCATGTAAACTCAGACTCATTTAACCGTAATTCTTCAGCTACCAAATCTAGAGGTTCGTGATACCCTAACTCCTCAGCCAGGAAGACACCGAAGAGCGGACTCAACACTAGGAGTACGAGCAGAGTGAGGAGTGTTTTAAGAGAAAACATTAAGACCACCTCACGACTCCAGGGGATTTCAGCGTAAGGTAGCTCACCACACTGCTAGTTATTAAACCCTCTATAAGACCTAGGATCGCGTGCCACGAGGTCATTACGTATACTGGTAAGGAGGAATTCCATGAAGCTCCTAACTCAATACCACACGTAAGTCCAGCTATTGTTAAGCTGAACCACCCGGCAAGAAAACTACCCAACCATACTTTCTTAGTAAACCTATAGACGGTCCTGAACACTACATAACTAGTTAAAACTCCCATAATACCCATATTAAGTATGTTGGCTCCTATAGCTGTTAATCCACCGTCATGGAATACTAAACATTGAACCGAGAGTACTAAGGTCATGGATAAGACGCCTAACCAGGGACCTACCAAGATCCCTACTAGCGCACCTCCTATTAAGTGTAGACTAGTGCCTCCAGGGATGGGCCAAGCAATCATTTGCGCGACAAAAATCCCCGCACTTAAGGCAGTAAACAAGGGTATTTTCTCGTTTAGAGAATCTTTTTCTGAAGAAATTTTGCGGATAGCTATTAACAAAACTCCTAGCGTTAGAAGTAACGTGGTTCCAGCAACAGCTGGTGAGAGGTATCCGTCCGGTATGTGCATATTAGTGCACCAAAATTGATATTTGGTGCACCTATATAAATCTTCAGCTAATCCTGAGATATGCTGCTAAGGTTAGTTCAATGATTTAAAGGTTTCTAGCATAAGTTTTATAGGGGGTTGGAAATAGGTTGCTCGTTCATACTGCTGATCTGCATATAGGTGCGTTTAGCGAGGTTCCTCTCTCGGGAGCTCCTCTCGGAGCTCTCAGAGAAATAGTTGAGTATGTGATAGAAAATAATGTTAGGTATTTGGTGATCTCAGGTGACTTATTTGAGAGACCTAAGCTTGAGAATTACTCTCTTCTAAGACATGTTGTCAGAGAATTAAAGAAGTTGAGAGATAGTAATGTTTTCGTGGTTAGTGTTCCAGGAAGTCATGATATTTCTGTTAGAGGTAGTGATTTAGTTCATATTTTGGGAGATGCCGGCTTAGTGCATCTGACTAAGTATGAAGAAGTTGATGATGGTCTCTCACTAGAGCCTCTAGAACTAGGTGATTACGTTTTTTACGGAGTGCCAGGACTTAAGAGAGGTTTTGAAGCTAAGTTACTGAGTGAGGGTAAGGTTCGTTTCAGAAACATAAACGATTTAAAGAAGCCTGTTATCGTGCTAGCTCATACCGGCGTAAAGTTTTATGGTTACGACCCAAGCGATCTTGAGAGCAGATACGGGAGGGTATTCATTTCAAGTGATGAGTGGTTAAGGAGTCTTCCAGATAAAGTAACCTACGTTGCTTTAGGACATATTCACTACCCCCTCCCACTATCTCATGAGTTCAGGTTAAGAGCTGCGTACGCTGGCGCACCTGTAGGTAGGGACAGGAATGATCTGCGCGAGACATACGAGCTGAGGAGTAGGGGCTTCAAGAGGAGGTTCTTAGTTGTTGAGCCTGATGAGGAACCGCCTAAAGTAAAGAGTTTATGGAACGACTTCGGTGTTGAGGTCTTGTACGAGAGGATTTCCTTTACAGACGTGAAGGAAGTTCTGAACTACGTTAAGAAGTTATCCAGAGATATGCACGGGGATTACAAAGTCTTGCTAATCGACTTAACTAATGTTGAGGCGGATAAGCTTGGGAAACTCTTATATGAGGCAGACCGCCTAAAAACAGAGTTAAGAAGTAGTAATACGTCTCTCATGATTAACACTGAACTCAAGACTAGGGGAGGGTCTGTAGAGATAGAAGTGAAGCCAGGTGAGGGTTACATAGACGCTATAGAGAGATCCGTAGCAGAAGATCTAGCCAAGAAATTAGGTTTTAGAGTAACTCCGGAGAAAGTATTGGAACTCATTAGTATTCTGGGTAGGAAGAAACCTGAAAGCAGTAGTGAGGAAGAGTTTTATGAGGAAATGTTTAAGGAATTAATGAAGGTGATGGAGGAGATACTTAGTGAGTCAAGGGAGGCTGCTAGTTAATATACTTAATGAAGTAATTAATGATCTTAAGGATGATTACCTGAGCACCAGAAGTGATGAGTTAGTAAGATTGAGAGACCAGGTACTTAAGTCCTACTACGAAGTAGTGAACATGAAGACTTCGAGTAAATCACTCGTCGTAGGCTTCGTTGACGCTGGTTTTAGAACATATAAAACGGATATTTCTTTCATAATCCCTATAAAAATTGGTGCTTTATTAAGAGACATTGACGGAAAACTACTAACAGTTAATGAAGTCTTAGGTAAGTCTTCGGTGGAGAGTATACTCATGTATTCTAGCAGGAAGCCTTCGGGAGAAAAATACGAATTCAGAGTTAAGGTAAGGTCTGTGAACAGCAACTCACTACTTTTTGAAAACCGTGGTGACGATCTTGTTGCTTCACAAGAAATAAATAGATTTGTTAGAGAGTTTGTGAAACCATCACTCAAGAAGAAACCGCGTTTCTTCGTCAGGTTCACTAAGTATATTGAGGGATTAATTGAGCTGGCTTACGCGGTTAAACTCCTTCATAAGACTAGTGAGGCAGGACTCAAGCCAGGGTATGTGGTTCTAGACGGTACTCTGGTGAAGTGGTTTGCTATTGAGAGAGCTGGTAGCGGTCGTGTGGACGGCTTAAACATAGTTTCCGCACTCACAGGTCTTGATGTAGAGACTATCAGGAATCTACTCTGGAGGATTGTAGGTCTCTCAAAAACAACAAAATTCACCAACATAGCTCGTAGTTACGGAATATTTCGGAGTGCTGGGAACGTGTCCGGCGGACTCTACACAGCCCCTAACTTAAGCGAGAGCAAGGATGTATGTAGGATTCTGACTGAACAGGCGGCAATACCTAAGAGAAAGAATCTAGTTAAGGAGATTATTGAAATAGTTAATAGGGTTGTTTACGAGAGGAATAACGTGTATGTTGCTAGGTTCCCCCTAACACCAGACCTCAAGAACGTTTTCGTTCTGGACCTGCACGTGCCGGAACCTATCCTCTCAGTAAGTGATGATGCCAGATTTAACGTTGGTGTAGCTACTGACGTTAGGAGGATTCTGGATGAGGTAGTTAACGAGCTTTTCAGAATCAGGTCTAAGCTAATTGGTGAGCCTCCTTTAGGGTATATGGAGGTAGATAGAGGGGTTAGGTTTAGTGAGGAGGAGAGTAAAACGTTTGAGGAGATCTTAATAGGCTTAGTGCGTGGTTCTCTAGAGGATGAGCTAGCTGATGTTTTAGTTCAGGTTTTTTCTCCCACAACCCGTATGAGGTATGGGTATAGGTGATTAAGGTGGTTGTAAGTATAGGTCGAACCTACGCGTGGCGTGACGGAATAACGCACGTAATAATATCCAGTAGTGACTACAGACCAGGCATTGGTGACATACTTTACGTCAAGACTGAGTCAGGTTACGTACTACTTCAGGTAAGCGGGTTTGAAGGAGAGATACCAGTAGCCCCAACCTCCTTCCTAGCTAAAGAAGGGTACCCTCAATACGCTTACGTAATCGAGAAAACAATACTAGCTAAAACAATACCTATCTTCGAGATAAGATATGTGAGGTCTGGTAACGATGTTAGGAGTGTTATTATGAAGCCTAGTCAGCCTCCCCCTCTAGACATTCCCGTCTACATTCTTAAGGGAGGTGATGAAGAATCAGAACACGTCATGAGTCTGCTAAGTCGCAAAATACCTAAGAAGGAAGACAACGCAGTCCCTATTGCATGGCTCAGAGCTGGGATAGCCTCAGTCAAGGAACTCATGCCAGAAAAGTATTTCAGGAATGCTAGCTTAAGGCTAAACCTTGAAGACATGATAGCTAAGCACGTCCTCATCTCCGGACAAACAGGTTCCGGAAAAACCACAAGCGTTATGGGCATAATAACTCAGTGGATCAGGTACGGCGGAAAACCAAAACCAATTTCCTGGATCATAGCTGACAGACACGGCGAATACTCTGAAACCGAAAAATTCGTGAGCCTTTTAAGTAAGGCGTTAAGAATAAATTCGGAGTTAAGAGGTTCGTATAAAGGCATCTACATTTACACGCTCAAGACTAATATCGATAGAGTTAATAGAAGACAGACAGAAGGATTTCTAGTAACACGTCTTGAGGGAGGTTTCGACGCCGCGAGCGTGAATGTTTATGATGTTATTAACGCTGCTGAACTCCTCGGCAGAAACGTTAGCGAACTGCTTGAGATTACCTCAATACTTACTACTTTAATCAAGAACATGTCTGAGACGCAACCATCTCAGCACAGCGGGTCTACCCCCACCGGGGGACTTCAACAAACCAAAGAACGTAAAATCAGTGAGTCAATTATTAGGGTTTTCGTTGACGAGAATGAAAACCCTACAGGGAATCTCCTAGCTCTCATACCACTCATAACTAGTAACGTAGTTAGGTACGAAGGTGTTAGAGAACCTAAGAAGAGAGGCGTTTATGAAGTATTCGTTAATGCAGGGATTTACGTTCACACATTAAGAGATTTCAGAAGGATGATCTTGTCGATTTTTGGCTGGCGAGAAAGAATAGAAAACTTAATAGTTAATGGTAAGAAAATACCTGCTAGCGTAATCGATGATAGGAACTCCGTATTCAAGGTTACGCCAATACTTAAAGACCCGCAGTCATTGATAACACTACTTAAAGCTATAGTTGATTCTGCGGAAAAAACATTTGAAGCGAATCGAGCTTCTTACCCGTGGTATGTTAGTAAGGATAGCGAACCTTCAACCCTCACCTCTATCCTCACTTCAGGTTCGTTAGATCTTAGTGAGGTGGTGCGTAGGGTAGATGAGGGTGCGTTAGTGATTCTTGATGTTTCTAAGCTACCTTTATCTCTCGGTGACATGGTTGTTATTAGTGTTTTGAGGAGGCTTTTTGAGGAGAGGATGCTGGCTGGTGTTGATGTAGCGAGGGAGAAGCCTGTTGTAGCTGTTGTTTCTGAGGAGGCACCACTTTATCTTAGTCCCGAGAAGGTTTCAAGTCCCTACAACATATTTGCTAGGCTGGCTAGGGAGGGGAGGAAATTCGGTATAGGCTTGATAGCTTTATCTCAGATAGCAACCATGATTGAGAGGCAGATACTAGCAAATTTCAATACCTTGATAGCTTTAAGAACCAAGCACAGAGGCGACATAGATTATATGAGCAGTATAGGCATCCCGGCTGAGTCTCTGCCAAGCCTTAGTGATAGGGAGGGGTTCCTCTACACTCCCGACTTAAGTGTTAGTGAGCCTATACCTGTTTATGTTCCAGCCTACTTCGATTACAGCAGTGAGATAGAGAGTGAGTTTAGCAGGTTAGTTAAGTCGGAGGAAGACTCAGTCAGTGTTGCGAAAGCACTCTTAGGTGGGGTGAGCGAAGACGAGGATTCTGGGGGTTAGGTTAAGGAATATCAGGAGTTATGTTGATAAAACTATTGTTTTCCCGCAATCCGGAACCACAGTTATTTACGGAGATAACGGTACAGGAAAGACTTCTATTCTCCTCGGTATTAACTACGCGTTATTCGGCCTACCTAGAGGTCAGAAAAGCAGTGACCCTTTCATAGGTTTTGTTAGTCCATACAAAGAGGACTTGCTGAGAGTTGGTGCGTCCTCAGCGATTGTTAGGATTCTCCTAAGGCATAGAGATAAGCTAATACTAATTGAGAGAAGACTCAATGGCGATAGGGGTGGTAGGATAGTGATTTTCGGGATTACTGGCAACACACTTAAGGTTGAGTCGAGCAGCAGTTATTCTTCAGAAGATCTTACTGAGAAGATACTCGAAATATTTAGCTTGAGGGAAGATCCTAGGAAGAGTAGAAGCACCTACATATTCAGTAACGTGATGTATGTTCCTCAGTTCAACATACACCAGACATTAGTGCTTGACGATAAACAGAGGAGAGAACTTGTTGACAGGGTTTTAGGGCTAGATAAGTATATGACTGCACTAAACAGTATCGAGAAGATAGCTAAAGGCAAGAACTCAGTAATCGGTAGTGAGCTCTACAATATTAATAAGATGATTGAAGACCGCAGAAAAACTCTCGAGAAAATAAACGTGAATGAAGTGAGAACCAAATTAAGTGAGTTGAGGGCTAGGTACGACAAGCTAAACGAGAAATTAATTGAGTTACGCAAACAACGCGAGTCTCTGGAGACGGAGAAAGAAAAACTTGATAGTATTATGTATGAGTTAAGTCTTAAGATAGGTGAGTTAAGGAATAAGATTAGAGTAATTGATGCAAGAGAAAAAGAACTAAAGAACAAGAAAGAAGGACTTAGCAAGATTCTTTCAGAAATAGGCTTACGTAGTGTAGAGGGTGTTAATGATCTCGTTAGAGAGCTTCAAACGCGTAGACTGGATCTGGAGGATGAGTATTCTCGCGTGAGTGAGAATCTCAAACAACTAGATGAGAAGTTAAGAAGTATTGAGGGCGAGGAGAAGAAGACTCTCTCGCGCGTGTCTAGGCTAGAAGCCAGGATAGAAAGTATAAAGAGTAGGGTTAGGGAGATTTGGAGCGAGGTTGTAGAAACGAGGGATGTCGTGGCTCAGGGTATATGTCCCTTATGTAGGCAATCAATAACGCGTGAGTATGGTGAGAAGCTGGTAAGAGATATATATGCGGAAATGCGTAAGACCGCTATGGAGATAGTACCACTAATCAGGGAGCTTTGGGCTGAGAAGCTTCTTCAGCACAAGCTCTCCAGCGAGAAAGAAGAAATTACGAAAATAAGGAGTGAGTTAAGTGAGTATCAGAATAAGATTTTAGAAAAGCTTAGGGAAGTAGAAGCTAGTATTCCTAAACTTAATCAAGTTGCTGAGCTTCATGAAGAAATCTCTAAGTTAGAGCGTGAGGTCTTGGAGAAGGCTAGGGTTGCAGAAGAACTTAATTCTGCTGAGGAGGAGCTTAGGAGACTTAACGAAAAGGTAAATGAATTAAAGAGCAAGTTAAGCGATATTACGAAGGAGGAGGTTAACCGCAGCAAAGAGTTAGGAGAAGTCTCTAAGCAGATAGAGAACTTAGAGAAAGATTTAGAAAGATATAGTGAGTTAAGTGATGAGTTAAGAAAGCTCGAGTTGAGAGTCTCCACCCTCACTAAGGTTAGAGATTACCTAATCAACCACATTTATAAAGGTGTTGAAACTATAGAGAGTACTGTTCGTAATTTAGCGCACGACAGGTTCAGTGAGTATTTTCAGGAGTACTTTATTAAGCTTCTCGAAGATCAGGAGTTAGTTGAGGCATCAGTAAGTGACTTCAAACCTGTCCTGAAAGTTAGTGGTGAAGTCGCCAGAGGACACGAGATCTCACAGCCTAGCGGTGCTCAACTAATTGCTTTAGGTCTTGCTTATAGACTAGCTCTGAACAGGGTGGTGAGAGATTTAAACAAAGAGTTGAGAGATTCAGTTTTAATCATGGATGAACCAACACTAGGCTTCAGTCCTGAAAGAGTTGAGAAGTTGAGGGAACTAATAGAGTCTATAAGGAGTAATTCGGGTGATGCGCAAGTAATACTAGTGACTCACGATGAGAGATTACTTGCTGTGGGTGATTGCAAAATAAGACTCTCCATAAATCAATCAAGAAATGAAACAATAGTTGATTATGAGGAGTGTTTCGTAAATGAAGGAAACATAGATTTCCGGGAATACGTGAACTTCGTCTCTAGCATGCTCTTGAAGTAGTTCAGGAGTTAACAAACATTACCTTAAAACTTATTAATGGTAAATAAACGTGTTAATTAGGGAAATAACGTGATTGTTCACTGTTTGGTGATATCACGTGTCATTAACAGGTCTTTATGTAGCTAGGGCTGATAGCTTAGGGATTCTTTTTAGTGAGTTGAGGAGATTAGGTTACGTGATTGTAGGGTATAGGGTGGTTGATGGGGTGTTAAGGCTTGAGGAGCTAGATTCTTTTGATGAGTTTGCTCATAATGTGGAGGACATTCAGAGCCCTGGTAAGTACTCGTTAGTTAGTGGTGGTTTCTATAGGCACGGGCCAGACTCGCCTAAAAGGTTTCTCTACCCGCCTACTCTAACTCTCTTCAGAGTTTCTAAGGAGTGGGTTGCGAGTACTCCGACGTATGAGGAACGTAATCTCGCGTTTTTTGGTTTAAAGCCTTGTGATTTAGCATCTATTAAAGTGCTTGATAGGGTTCTCTTGGGTGTTGACGAATATTACACGAGTCTTAGGAGGAATTTAGTTCTCGTAGTAGAGAATTGCACTAGTCCTGGTGGAACATGTTTTTGTAGTACCATGAATACGGGACCTAGAGCTAGAGACACTTTTGACTTAGCATATACTAGGCTAGGTGATAAGCTTGTGCTGGAGGCTGGTAGTGAGCTGGGTTTAAGACTCCTTGACGTTCTCGAGGTAGAACCCATTGATGATGCTACGTACGAGAGATTTGAGGTAGTGATGCGTAACGCTAGTGAGAAAGCTAGAGCAGGGTTTGAACTAAACGGATTGCCTGAAGAACTTGAGCTACGTATAGAGTCTAAGGTTTATAAAGAGGTTACTGAGAGGTGTCTCGGTTGCGCGAATTGTAACATGGTTTGCCCAACATGTTTTTGTTTCGATGTGCTTGACACCCCCTTAATCGACGGATCTGCTGAGAGAGTTAGGGTGTGGGACGGTTGCTTGAACTTTACTTACGGTCAGGTAGCTGGAGGTCATTTCAGACCTGACTTGTGGGCTAGGTACAGGCATTTCGTTCTCCACAAGTTTGCTTACTGGATAAAACAGTTCGGCACATACGGGTGTGTAGGGTGTGGTAGGTGTATTACCTGGTGTCCTACAGGCATAGACTTGAGAGAGACCGTGAAGAAAGTTCTGAGAGGTGGTAAGGACGGGTAAGAATATGACTACTCTAACCCCTCTTAAAGCTCTAATAACTCGTGTGAGGACCGAGACTTGGAATATTAAGACGTACTACGTGAAGTTACCTGATGAGGCTAAGTTACCTAAGCCAGGACAGTTCAACATGCTCTACATACATGGAGTTGGTGAAGTACCTATATCTATCAGCGATTTAGATGAGGAGTCTAGGATTGCTGCTCACACAGTTAGGTTTGTTGGTTCCGTCACCAAGACTTTCGAGTTACTTAAGGAAGGTGATATAATTGGGTTTAGAGGCCCTTACGGCATCGGATGGCCTATGGATGCTATGATCAACAAAAACATAGTCTTAATAGCTGGCGGGATCGGCCTACCCCCCTTAAGACCCGTAATAAGAGAGGTAGCTAGGAATAGAAGCGCTTACGGCAAGCTAATCATTCTTTACGGAGCTAGAACTCCTGAAGACCTCCTCTTCACCTACGAGTACAGCGACTACGAATCAATCCCTGACACAGAGTTCTACGTTACCGTGGATAAGCCTAGCGAGGGTTGGAAAAACAACGTAGGCTTTGTGACGAACCTAATAAAGTACGTGGACGTTAATCCCAGCGAGTCTTACGCGTTCGTGTGCGGTCCTGAGATAATGATGAAATTCGCTACTCAAGAGTTGCTTAAGAGGGGGTTCAAAACAAACAAGATCTACTTGTCTCTCGAGAGAAGAATGAAGTGTGGTGTTGGTTTATGTGGTCACTGTCAGATGGGTCCATACTTTGTTTGTAAGCACGGTCCTGTATTCCCCTTATGGTTCATAAGTAAGTACTTTTGGGTTGATCAGATATGAGGAAGCTTAGAGTAGCTGTTTATAAGTTCTCTAGTTGTGATGGGTGTCAGCTACAGTTCCTAAATCTAGAAGATGAGCTGCTAGAGTTGAGTAACTTCATAGAGTTTGCTTTGTTTTATGAGGCTAGGAGATTCGTTGGTTCAGGTCCTTACGACGTAGCTTTCGTAGAGGGTTCTATCTCAACACCGCACGAGGTTGAAGTTATCAAGAAGGTTAGGGAGGAGTCTAAGATCGTAGTAGCTATAGGTGCTTGCGCCACTTCCGGCGGGATACAGGCTCTCCGTAATTGGGCTAATGAAAAGGAGTATAAGCTGTACGTTTATCCGAGACCTGAGTGGATAGAAACACTTAAGTACGCGGAACCCCCATCAAAGTACATTAGGGTTGATTACGAGATACGTGGTTGTCCGGTTAGTAAGGAACAACTACTTTCTTTTGTTCTACAACTGCTTAAAGGTAAGATACCTACACTGCCTGTTGACTCTGTCTGCGTGGAGTGTAAGAGGAGGGGGAATGTGTGTGTCTTGGTTGCGAGAGGGATTCCTTGCTTAGGCCCTATTACTATGGGGGGTTGCGGTGCTTTGTGTCCTTCGTATGGTAGGGGCTGTTACGGGTGTTACGGCCCCATGATAGACCCTAAGCCGGAGGTTTTGAATGCGTGTTTTAAGGAGTTGGGTCTCAAGCCTAAAGAAATACAGCTTCTTTTCAAGCAATTTACTAACTGGTCTAAGGAGTTTAGGAGGGTGATTGAAGAGTATGAGTAGGGTTATTAAGGTAGACTACTTAGCTAGGGTTGAGGGGGAGGGTAGTCTATTCGTCGAGTTAGAGGATGACAAGGTTTCTAGAGTTGAGTTAGGTATTTTCGAGCCTCCAAGATTTTTTGAAGCGTTCTTAAGAGGTAGGAAGTATTATGAGGTCCCTGACATAACTGCTAGGATTTGCGGTATATGCCCTGTAGCATACATAATGAGTTCTAGTAGAGCGTTAGAGAAGATACTAACTGTTGAAGTACCTGAAGAGATAGAGAAGCTTAGGAGGATAATATACCTCGGCGAGTGGATTGAGAGCCACATGCTCCACGTCCTCATGCTACACGCGCCAGACTTCCTAGGGTATGAGTCTGTTCTGAGTATGGCTAAAGACCATCCAGAGATAGTCAAGAAAGGTTTGAAGGTGAAGTGGTGGGGCAACCAAGTAATTAGGGTTGTGGGCGGTCGCTCAATGCACCCGGTTTCTTGCAGAATCGGTGGTTTCTACAGAATCATTAGGAAGGAAGAGTTACTCCCGTTACTGAAGGAGTTGAATCACGTGAAAGAGTGCGCGAGGAAGTTGTTGGAGTGGGTGCTGGAGTTACCTATGCCTGACCTAAGAAGAGAAACAGAGTTCGTGTCGCTTAGGGGTGAAGGCGAGTACCCGATACTTAAGGGTAGAGTGCTCTCTAGTAAGGGCCTCAATATATCTGAGGACGAGTTTGAAGATAATCTTATCGTAGAACAAACAAAGTATTCAACATCACTTAGGTACAGACTTAAGGGTAGGGGTTACTACATCGTAGGTCCTCTCGCAAGATACAACAACAATTACGACCTCCTAGACCCTGAGGTTCGTAGTGTTGTGGAGTCTCACGGTTACGGCGCCCCCCTACATAACAGTTTCCAATCAATAATAGCTAGAGCTGCTGAAGTATATCACGCGGTCTTAGAACTAGAGGAACTAATTAATAGTTATAGGGAGCCTCAACAACCTTACGTGGAGGGCGTAGTAAGGGGAGGTGCGGGTGCAGCAATAACAGAAGCTCCTAGAGGTATGCTGTACCACAAGTACGAAATAAATGAGAGAGGATACGTAGTTGACGCCAACATAATACCACCAACCTCACAAAACCTAGCAAGCATAGAGCAAGATCTTCTAGCACTAGGTAACAAGCTAGCAACACTGAACCCAACAGACGCACAGTGGCTAGCAGAACAAACAGTCAGAAACTACGACCCATGTATATCATGCTCAACACACTTCCTCAAAATAAAGTACATCAACAAATAGTCACACCAAAATTCTTAAGTCACGACTATGTTTTGGTGGGCCCGCGGGGACTCGAACCCCGGACCTCCGCCTCGTAAGGGCGGCGTCCTAACCAGGCTAGACGACGGGCCCTAACCACAAAAAACACAAAACAAACCTAATAAATCTTTAGCAGCGAACTCCCAGAACCTACTCTTATCTATTATTTCCACCTCATACTACTCAGTGAGTATAGTTATCACCTCGATAACCAAGTATTAAAGAACTAACCAGCACCAAACCTCAGTAAACCCCTTAAACCCAAAACAATTAGCAAAAGTTAGAAACTAGGTAATTTCAATACAGTACCTACCCTTATTTAATAGAATACTCAACTAAACTAATTGCTTAATTATGTTAGGGGGCCTGTTCTCGTGCTTAAGATTTATAAGTTCTACTCCAGAACTATAGTTCTGGGGTAGAACTGTGCTGTTTGATCCCAGACCTAAATCTAACAGGTCTGAGCTTTTTGGGAGGGATCGTGAGCTTGAGTTACTTCACGCTAATGTTGATGTACCTCTCATAATAATTACTGGTGTTAGAAGGGTTGGGAAAACTTCTCTTTTGAGTGTGTTTCTTAATGAGGTGAGTGTCCCGAACGTTATGATTGATTTGAGAGATTTACGTACTAATTATGGTTTGCGAGATCTGTATGGTCTGATCTCTAAAGCTTTTTCGTCAAGGCTTGAGAAGCTTTATGAGGTTCTCAGGTCTATATCAGGTATAAGAGTTGAGGGTTTTGAAGTAGAGATTAAGTGGAGAGGTAGGGGTTCACTCACGCTTTCTTCGCTCTTCGACGCACTAAACAGGAGAAGGATTATAGTAGCTTTCGACGAGGCTCAGAAACTTAGAGGTCCTCGTTCTCAGGAATTTCTTAATGCGCTTGCGCATGCGTATGACTATGATAGGAACGTGACGTTCATACTAACAGGTTCGGAAGCTGGCTTACTTTACGGTTTTCTAGGAATTGATAAACAGAGCTCACCGTTATACGGGAGGTACTACTATGACCTCAGACTCGAAAGATTCGATAAAAACACCTCGCTTGAGTTCTTGAGAACAGGCTTCAAGGAGTTAGGGATACGTATAGAAAATGAAGTACTGGAAATAGCTGTGGAAGAGTTTGACGGGATACCTGGCTGGTTAACATTTTTTGGTAACGAATACTTCAGAGGGAATAAAGATATAGCTAGAGTAAAAGAACTAGCCATAAACATAGCACTTGAGGAACTACAAAATATCGTTAAAGAGAGAGGCAGGAGATACGCGTTGGTTCTTAAAGGAATAGCTGAAGGAATCACTACCTGGAGTGGCTTAAGAAGATACCTTGAAGAAAAAGAAGGAACAACGATATCATCTAGCATACTATACAATGTTGTGAGAAACTTGGAAGACATGAGTATAATCCGCAACTACCAATTTCTAGACCCTGTGTATAGGGAAGCAGCTCTAAGAATTTAAACCTCAAGATAATTCCTTAAAATTCACCGTATTTATTGTTGCCGATAACGTCTTATCATGATAGCTGTAGCTAGTGCTAATACAGTAACTATGATCGCTAAGAATGCTTCCGTTACCCACGCATCACCAGTTATCTTCAGTATCGTTATTCCAGCGATGTTTAGCGTCCCGTGAGTGATTATTGCTACGAGCAGGTACTTAACGTTACTTACTGAAACCATCACTAAGACCGAGAATATTGTGTGAGCTACTACAGCAATATTCCTCTCTATCGCGCCAGGCAGTAATTCGAGTATGTTGTGGTTATTGTAGGGATATGTGAGGATGGGAATTACGTATATGAATAATGCTTCAGTAACTCCCCACCCTAATCCTAAAACGATCGCGTTACCTATTCTAGGATTTCTTACTACTGGACTCCGAAGTATGAGGTACCTGATAGATTCCTCAAATATTCCGGCCGCGTAGGAAGCGATTATCAAGTACGTGCTCTCCTCAACATTATTGAGGAGTAGGTATAGCAGTGGAACTCTAAGTAGTAACGCGATTAACCACCCACTACCCCCAAGTATTGAGAACACCCAATCACTCTTCCAGCGAACTACCACAGCGTATATTAATGCTGAAAGACTTGGAACTAATGACAGCATGAGTAGCGTGATTACCTCAAGCAAAGTCATTTGATAACACTCACAGAAACTCAGTAAATTGAGGGTTTAGCTTCCATGAGATGTTTCCAAGGTCCACGAACGTAATGGATTATGAGTAGAAAAACAGTGAAGATCGTTCCAGGTAGTACTGAGTAAACATAAATGAGATCACCTATTTTTTCAATTATTTTGGTAAGTATAAGGTTACCCGAGTAGTTTATGAGGACTACAGGTAAATATCCTAGGATTAGTGTGAAGACTCCTCCAGTAAGGAGTATTGAGGTTAGAAGACCTTTTCTTAGCTTTAATTCTATGTAGTGCTGCAATAAACCGAGAAGAGCTCCGAGTAACGCGTACTGAAACGGATACACTAATGGAGCTGCTAAATCGGCTGAAGAAACAGTTTTTGAGAGTTGTTCGTACACAACATCGTAAGGTACATCGTATGTTGTCGAGATAACTTCAGCTATAGCTACCAACATCTCCTGAACTATGTAGCGGAAAAAGAGAATGTAGAGCAATCCAAGCACTAAGCCGCTTAACAACCCAGCTATAATTCCGGCGAGAGCTGACCTACTATACGACATGCACGCATTACCTCAATAACATTCACGTCTCTCAGCTAATATTAATACCGCAACAAAACAAGAACTAAGTCAGGGGTACTGCTTGAAAACTACTCGGAGCTTTTGTCAAACCATGTATTCTGAGGTTTTAGTGTTTCCTCTGGTCAGGGTTATTAAGGCTATCACTATTATCATTAAGATACCTAAGTACTGAGTTAAGCTTAGGTACTCACCTAATATTACTCTTGAGAGGATTAGCGATACTACTGGTTCCAGAGTCGTTATTAGTCCAGCACGTACTGGGTTAATAGTCTTCATTCCCTCATAGAAGAGGATCACAGCAACACCCATACATGCCACGCCCCCGTACGCGACGTAGGGTAGTGAGTTGATGTTTAGGACGATCCCCTCAGAGAAACATACTATGATGGTTAACATTATTGTTGCTGAGAGCGTTGATTGAACAATTATTTCGTTTCTGCTGAATCCTCTAGCGTAGAGTTTTTTAGGTATTATTAAGGTAGCGGAGTATGTGAGCGCTAGTGCTAACCCTATTAAGAAGCCTTTCACTGAAGTAATAGTGAGTTCAGGATTCGTGGCTACGTAAGCACCAACAAAAACTAGTATTGAGAGAACCAGGCTGGTAGGGTGTGGGAGCCTCCCACATATCACGGACTCAATTAAAACAACTATTAGTGGAGCCATATATATGAGTGCTGACGTTAGTCCAACCCCATTAACAGAGATCGAGGTAACGTAGAGTATTCTGAACAAAGCTATGACTAAGAAACCATAAAGAAGCAGGTAAGGGTTAAGACGCTTCACCCCATCTCTCAAGAAGATGAGTAGGAAGCATGAGCTAGCTAGTAACATTGTTTGTACTACCTGAAGATACGTGAGACCGAAACCCCTTGAGAAAGCAACTGAGATGCCAGTAGTGCCCCATAAGACAGCAGCTAACGCAACCATCAAAGCCCCGCGCTCTTCACGCATTTAACTAACCAAGGAATTCGTGATGCAGTAATTATAAGTTACACCCGTTCTACTTAAATCAACTCAAACTAAAAGGGTTTAATCTTTTAATAAGCTATGTAGAGCAAGCTTTTATCCGTGTCGCGTACACAGGAGACTGAGAAAGGAGTCTTAAGAGGTAGGAATCACATATCGATAGTACTCGGCGTGGTTTACATTGTTTCGCTAGTAAGCTTAGTGGTTATTCTAGCACACTACTCAGTAGTACTGAGAGATAAAGACACTCAAATCCAAACACTCATTAACAAGAACGCGTAGCTCCAAGCAAACATAACTGAATATATGATGGTTAATTCACCAAATGACCAGATACCTGAGCTAGAAATACCTCAATCACATGAGATAAACTTTGAGTGGAATCGGCATGAACCACCTGTTGGTTAGCGCTATGCACATAAAGAGAACTATCTTTAACTAAGGAATTTATATGGCTAAGAACGTGCAAATACACGTGCGGCTCTACAACACGAAAAACACGTTAATAGGGAGTCAAATAATCTATTTAGGAGACATACCTGGGAAATCTTACGTAAGCTCCAGTATAGACATCTACTATGGTGGGAGTTGCGCGAACTACACATATAAAATCACGTATGAATGACGGAACTCATCAACACTCACTAACTAAGGCTAGACCACTTACCAAAACCCACCGATTAAGATCTGCGTATCATCAAAACTGTTTCTCTTTGTTTTAGATTTCATGAAGGTTAGAGTGCTCATCAAAGATTTAAAAATAGGAGATCACTCTGAGAATAGTTATGCTTCAGGATATGAGTTTTCGGACGCTCCTGAATATCTCTAAGCTTGGTAAGAACTCAAGAAGGATTCAGAGAAAATTAAGCTAAAACCAACCAACAAAGAGCTGCGTCTCTCAGTAATTTGAGGTAGTGGATCGTAGCTCTTCGTGGGGTTTTCTTATCTCACGAGAAATTTATTAATACCTCACAAACTATAATATACGGGGATACTGTAATGAGTTTTAGCTCGTCTTTTCTCAAGAAAAACTACATATCCTTCCTCACAAGGAAGACTGCCGAGACTTACCAAAAATTAGGTGAGGATTATGTTGTGGGGTTTGCTGTTTATAGGTCTGAGGAAGATAGGAAGAAACCCGGTATCTTAAGGAGGAAGGGGGAGAGAATAAAAAGTATAGCACTGGTTTTCTACCCGATGTTATTGTGGTCCTATCATGACGGGAGCGCGGTACTTATAGACCCGTTAAAGGGAAGTAAGTTCGTAACAACTTTTAATATTCTTGATAAGAACGTCGTTGATGCTGCGTTATCTGAGCTGGCTTCTAGCTCCGGGAAGTCTTTTCTTGACGTCATGGTTAAGATAGATAAGCTGATAGAAGAGATTGCTGGCGGTAAGAAGAACGTCCTTAAGGAGACTGTGGAGTTAGAGAATGTTGTTTCAGACACCTCATTAGTCAACGACTTCAAGCTATTCGCGAATCACGTCATGCCTTATAACATCCCAC
>CALIBI010000002.1 GCA_938045815.1 uncultured Sulfolobales archaeon
CGCGTTCGGCGCAATAAGCCCGGTTCCTCAACCAGGTCAGATGGGGTTCCACAGAAGGACTGAGTACAATAAGAGAATACTAATCATAGGTGATGACGGCAGCAAAATAACTCCAGTGAGTAGCTTCCCGCACTACGGTCGGGTAATGACTGATTACGTAGTGCTTGCGGGCTCTGTTCAGGGGACTCCCAAGAGACCCTTAGTTCTTAGGTGGCCTATCAGACCTCCTAGCTGGACGCCGGATAAGGCTCCTAAAATAGTTTATATAAGTCTCGAGAGTAAGATTTGAGGCAAGGGTGTTGATGATGTCTGAGAAGCTACTCATGAGTGAGAAGGTTGTTGAGAGGAAGGTCCCGGTATATGATGCTAGCGGTAACGTGGTGGGGGACGTAGTCCTCCCAAGTGTTTTTTCTTTCCCCGTGAGGAGAGACTTAATTAGGAGAGCTTTCCTAGCTTCCTTCACTGCTAGATTACAGCCTAAGGGGAGGGACCCCTTAGCTGGTAAGAGAAGAGTTGGTGAGTCGTGGGGTATAGGGCATAGCGTAGCTAGGGTGCCTAGACTTGATAATAGTCGCGCCGTCTTAGCTCCTATGACTAGGGGCGGTAGGCTAGCTCACCCGCCTAGAGTCGAGAAAGTTGTTAGAGAGAGGATCAATCAGAAGGAGAGAGTCAGGGCTGTTGCTTCAGCTATAGCTGCTACCGGTCGTCCCGACCTAGTTAGGTTGAGGGGTCATTTATTTGAGAGGGATGTCCTGCCTATAGTAGTTGATGATCAGGCGCTGAGTATTGTTAGGACTAGCGACGCGAGGAGTCTTCTTAGGAACCTTGGTGTTTTCGTTGATATTGAGAGAGCACGCGATAAGACCAGGATTAGAGCTGGCAAGGGTAAGATGAGGGGTAGGAGATACGTGAGTCCTAAGTCCCTCCTGATTGTGGTGCATGACGGGAAGCTCGATGCTTATAAAGCTTTCAGAAACTTACCGGGAGTTGATGTAGTCCCTGCTAGCATGTTGAGTATAATTCATTTAGCTCCCGGCGGGGTTCCGGGTAGGTTAACAATATACACCAAGACTGCTCTAGAAGTGATTAGGAAGAGGTTTGAGGTGGTGAGTCTTTGAAGGATCCAGCATCAATAATTAAGAGGTCTTTAGCTACTGAGAAGACTCTCTCACTAATAGAGAAGAACAACACCTTAGTCTTCATAGTTGATTTAAGAGCCACCAAAGGAGAGATAAAAGAAGCTGTAGAGAAACTCTTCGATGTTAAGGTAGAGAGAGTGAGTACTCTGGTAACTATGAAGGGTGAGAAGAAAGCTTATGTTAAGCTCAAGCCGGAATATAAGGCTAGTGAGGTAGCGACTAGGTTAGGTCTTATTTAGTGGGGTGATGTTGAGTGGGTAAGAAAACACTTCAGCAGAGAGCTGGACGCGGCGGACAAAACTTCAGGAGTCCCTCACACGTTAGGGTTGCTGAGGCCAGGTATCCCCCACCAACTGACACCACGTACAGAGGAGTTGTTACTGAGTTGCTTCACGATCCGGGTAGGTGGGTTCCTTTAGCTAGGATAATGCTAGAGAATGGTAGCGAGTACTACATACCAGCGTCTGAGGGCATGTATGTAGGGCAGGAGGTCTTCATAGGTCCTGACGCGCCAGCGAGTCTAGGATGTACTCTCCCGTTAGGTAAGATACCTGAAGGCGCTAAGATCTACAACATAGAGTTAAGACCCGGTGATGGTGGTAAGTTAGCTAGGCAGGCTGGTAGCTACGCCATAGTTCTCGGTAAGTCTGACAGATACACTATAGTTCTCTTACCCAGTAAGAGGCAGAAGAGTATTTTGAGTACTGCTAGAGCAACCATAGGTGTTCCGGCAGGTGCTGGAAGGCCTGAGAAGCCCTTACTTAAAGCAGGTGCTGCCTACCATAAGTGGAAAGTGAAAGCTCATAAATGGCCTAGAGTTAGGGGTGTAGCGATGAATGCTGTCAGTCACAAATTCGGTGGTGGTCATCATCAGAGGAAGTCGCACCCGTCTACGGTATCTAGGGACGCACCACCCGGTAGGAAGGTAGGACACATAGCCGCTAGGAGAACAGGTCTCAGAAAGAGGTAAGAATAACCCACACCCCACAGGTTTGCCTAGTATTTTCCTCTTTATCTATTGTATTGATTTACGCAGTATCTGCGGAGAATCTCTTTCACTACATCCGTTGTCGACATCAGGTGTCCTCCCACCCTCTCCTTCAGTCTCTCCACGGCGATTTTTAGGCCTAACTTCTCGCTGTTTTTCGTGAGAGTGTTTTCGTCTATGGGTTGGTCAGGACCCAGCAATATTATGTCTGGCTTAACTCTAGCTACTGGTTTCATGAAGTCTTCCTCATCACCCAGTATCGCCTCGTAAACGTACTTAAGGGAAGAAACTAGAGTGAATCTAGATTTTTCGTCGAATACTGGTTCTCTCCCCTTTATTCTCCTTACTACGGAGTCTCTAGCTACTACCGCGTACACTAGTCCTTTCTCATGTGCTTCCCTCACGTAATGTACGTGTCCTGGGTGTAGTAGGTCGAAAGTCCCTCCTACGAGTACTTTCTTAGGTTTCTCCCTCACCCACTCGAACTCGATATTACCTGTAAGTCTTAGAGCGTCTAGTAATCCCTCACTGTAGGCCACGCAAGATAATGACGTAACGTAATCACCGATACCGAAGTAATACTTCGCATCACTTAAGTAGAGTGACGCTAGCCTTATTACCTCATTCACTTCCTTGCTCCCGTTTAGTATTCTTAAAGTCTTCAAGACTTTCTCAACCATGTCTATGTAGGACCTTATCCTAGCTTGAGTATCTTCTAACGCCAACACACTATCCCGGAGAATAAACTCCGTACACAACATATTATAAATAACCTAACCTTCTTTCGCTGCTTAGGTTAGGGAGTGATGATTGCTGGCTCACTGTGGTTGATCCGCTACGTCACTTATTCTTCTCTCCGTTCACGATCCTGGGGAGTCACCCTATAGGGTGATTAGTTCCTCACTCGAGACTCGTAAGCATTAAGAACGCTGAAATCGTTATTTATTTGTTCACTCACATAGTATCTGGTGATTGAAACGGTTACTGATTTACTGTTTCAGAAAGACAGCTACTTAAGGAAATTCGAAGCTGTCGTGATTGAGTTAACGAGAGATGGCGTGATTTTAGATAGGACTGCTTTCCACCCGCTTTCTGGAGGCGTAGCTAACGATACTGGTTGGCTGTATTTTGGTGAGAGGAAGTATGAGGTCAGGGACGTAATAATAGATAAGAGTTCCGGTGAGGTCGTACACGTGCTTGATAGTACTGAGGGCTTGAAGCCCGGGTCCTCAGTTACTGGTGAGCTGAATTGGGAGAGGAGGTACAGATTGATGAGGCTGCATACCGCAGCACACATACTTTCCGCAGTCATGTACGCCAAATACGGCTCCCTAGTTACTGGAGGCAGTGTAGAACCGGATAAAGCGAAAGAAGACTACGACATACAGGGTGACGAGAAAGAAGTTTTTAGTAGAGCCGCGGAAGAAGTTAACGAGATCATAAGGAAGGGGATAGAAGTAAGAATTTACTGGCTTAACAGAGAAGAAGCTATGAAAATACCTGGCATAGTTAAGTTAGCTGCTAGGATGCCTCCAAACATAGAGTTCTTAAGGATAGTGGAGATACCTGGTGTCGACATACAAGCTGATGGAGGCCCCCACGTCAAAAACACTATAGAGATAGGTAGGTTTGTTCTCTTGAAAACAGAGAATAGAGGTAAGAAAAGAAAAAGGATATACTACACAGTAGAGCCATAACTAAGTAGTGTTGTGTAGTTTCTTCTAGATATTAGTTAAGTAAGAAATGCGTCTTTACTTACCCTACAGAATGTTATCTTAACATGTTCGTAAATTAAACATTTCTTTTAATTTATATGACAGTAAAGTTTAAATACCTCAAATATAAATATAGCTTGGTGAAACAAAAATGCCAGGTTTAATACCTTTAATTGGTGAGCCGTTCCCCAAGCTAGAGGTAGTTACTAATCACGGCAAGAAAGTATTGCCGGACGACTATAAAGGTAAGTGGTTCGTTCTCTTCAGTCATCCAGCAGACTTCACTCCAGTATGCACTACTGAATTCGTTGCTTTCGCTATGAGGCACGAAGACTTCAAGAAGCTGAATACTGAACTTATAGGACTCAGCGTAGACAGCAACTACAGTCATATTAAGTGGATTGAGTGGATAAAAGAGAGATTAGGTTACGAGATTCCCTTCCCTATAATAGCTGATCCTAGAGGGTTAGTCGCTGAGAAACTTGGTTTGCTTCATGCTGAGTCTACTACAGCGACTGTCAGGGCTGTATTCATCGTGGATCCTGAAGGCGTCATAAGAGTTATTCTGTACTACCCTCTAGAACTTGGCAGAAACATTGACGAGATACTCAGAATACTGAAAGCTTTGCAGGTGCATGAGGAACACGGTGTAGCCATACCTGCTAACTGGCCTAACAACGAGTTGATTGGTGAGAACGCAATAATACCGCCCGCATCAACTATGGAAGAAATACCTGAAAGGTTAAGAAGGTACACATGCTTTGACTGGTGGTTCTGCTATAAGGAAGTACCAGCAGAGGACGCGTCTGTAGCGAGAGCCTTCCTGAAGAGGGTGGCTGAAGCTCGTAAGTGATTCATGAGTTTCTAAACACGAATCAATATTTTTGATTCTAAGTTTTAAGGACTCTTATGATTATATCGTGGGGACTCTATCTTGGAGCGAGTTGAAGTAAGAGAGCTTCTGAAAGACTTAGTGGTTTTAAGGGTTCTCGATAAAAACATAAGATACTTTGAGTCTCTTTGGGAGATACCTGAGGGTGTCACGTACAACTCATACGTTCTGAGGACTAGGGAAGGGTCTATCTTGTTTGATACCGTGAAGCACAGCTTCTCTGAAGAATACGTTGATGCTCTTAAGAGAGTAGTTGATTTGAGAGATATTAAGTACGTCGTTATTCAGCATATGGAGCCTGATCACAGCAGCTCCCTAAAAACTCTGAGCACGTTGAGCGAGTTCAGAGCTGAGGTTTTGGGTCACCCACTCACAGCTAAGCTCATAAAGTCTCTTTTAGGTGTAGACGTTAAGTTCAGGCCTGTGAAGGATGGTGAGGAGTTAAGGCTTGGTGATACCGTACTGAAGTTCATTCACGCTCCCTGGCTGCACTGGCCGGAAACCATTTTTACTTACGTCGAGGAACTTAGAGCTTTAATGACTTGCGACGCTTTCGGTGCTTACTCAATACCTCCTCACGTGATAAGTGATTTAACTTACTTGAGGACACAGTACGTCAGATTTATGAGGAAATACTTCGTTAACATAATAGGGCATTACAGAGACAACGTCATTAAAGCATTAAACAAGTTAGCCGCACTTAATCTAGGTTTAGAATTAGTAGCTCCATCACATGGTGCTGCGTTTCTCGGAACTAACACTATTAACGAGGTTCTTAAGCTTTATCGATCGTGGGCTGAGGGTAGGTCAGAAAACAAGAAGTTAGTTATTCTTTACACGTCTATGTACGGCTACAACGAAGAAATAATTGAGAAACTCCTAGGAATGATTAAGAGAGACGACATACGTGTTGAGGTATTTAAGTTCACGTCAGAACATAGAGATAACATCTCGGATTTTCTTGGGGAGGTGATTGATGCTAGAGTAATCGTCTTAGTAACCTCAACATACGATAACTCTGTATTCCCTATAACCAAGTACTTGCTAGAATTACTGCTAGCTAAATCTAATACTGAGAAACCACTCTACATAATAACTACTTACGGCTGGAATGACGCAGCATCGAGGGAAATAAGAAACATACTTGAGAAATCTAAATTCAAGCTTTCCGGTGAGTTATCGGTTAATAGCTTACTCACGGAAGCAGATCTTCAGAAACTAAGTAACGTGAGTAAGGAGATCCTGACTCTTTTAGAGCATTAAGTTACGAGTAGTTAGGTTTTAGTAAGGGGGTGCTTAAGCGTTTCTTGCGGGTACTTACTAATAAAAAAGAATAGTTAAGAAACTACTCGACCTTGATTTCTTTCCTAGCTTCCCACAAGCCGTGTAAGTTACAGTACTCTACAGCGTATATGACTCCACCCTTCTTCAGCTTTATCTTGAACTTTATATCTGGTTCACTATATACGGGTTCTAACTCCACAGTCGCTAGTCTTATTGGGTTGAAGGACCTGCCCTCCTCATAGAAATAGAGTTCTATTCTCCTGATTGAGTGTTCTACGGTGTTGGGGTGTGGTCCTACGAAAATCTTAACCTCGAAAGCTTCGTTAGGTTTCACAACATCTGGTGCTTCTATTTTCGGGGTGTGTGTCTCGACTTTCGTTATCGCTTCGCCTGGTGCTCTCTCCTGACTATATATTAGCTCACCTAAACTCTTCATTTAGGGTTCACCACCATATTCATTACTTTGAGGTTAATAAAGATTGATTACCTAATCAGACATCATGATAAGTTAACCATATTTATTTAATTCTTAATAAGCCTGTAAGTATTACCTAACCTGGTTGGAGCGTTAGCGAAGGGACTTTTCTTAATTGTTTCGTGTTTAAGGGTTTATTGAGGTTTGGTGTTAGACAAAAATACTAACAAGTATGAAACCTCGAGCCCCCACGTACTCTCGAGCACAAATCAATTAATTACTTAAATCTTTCTTCTCTCCAAACATTTCCTCTTTGGTGGTAGCCTAGAGCTTCCCAGTACCCATCTCTGTATTCTTCGGTGAAGATTATCTCAGTTACCCACTTAGCGCTCTTCCAGCCGTATAAGTGTGGTATGAAGATTCTTGCTGGGAAGCCTTGCTCAAGACTTAATGGTTTCCCGTTAATTCTTAACACGAGGAGTCCTCTCTCGTCGAGGAAATCTTCATACGGTATTACGGTCGTGTATTTGTCTAGGCTCCTCACGTAAACCCACTCAACATTTCTTGATGGCTGTGCTTCCGCGGCGAGTTTACGTAGTGAAACACCCTCCCAAATAACGTTCCTCACAGACCATCCAGTAACGCAGTGAAAGTCTGAAACGTAGGATGTGTCAGCTATTTCGAGTAAGTCATTGTAGGTGTATGTTAGAGGATTACTCACGTAACCCCCTACTCTCAGTCTCCAAGAGTTAAGATCTACTTCAGGTTGGCCGAGGATTCTGTAGATTATGAAATTTGGTATGGCTTTCTGCCCAGGAGGTAATGAGTCAGACCTACTCAAAACCTACCCCCTCACTAACAGTGCATAAAGACTTAATTAACTTGTTGTTGCGAGTTACGAACCTACAAGTACCTACGTAACTCTCTCGATGGAAAATCCTGTATGAGTATAGTATGTAGTCCGAACCTATTACTTCGTTCTCACTAAACACTATCCTAAGGTCTCTTAAATTTAGCGCTTCACTTAAGAAGTCCTTAATTAAGGAAGCGTGCTCGTGTAGTTCCTCGATGAAGAAGACGTCCTTAGGTTCGTGATCACATATGAAGACGTGTTTGATTCTTTTAGGAACGAGTGCTTCAGGACTAGATATCCGGCACTCCACGAATACCCCGGAGTATTATAAGGGGTGGTGAGGCTTTAAATGAATTAGGAGTTATGTGGTAGCCGGGCGGGGATTCGAACCCCGGTCACGGGGGTTCTTCCCGTCAGGTCCAAAGCCCCGCATCCTTGGCCGCTAGACGACCCGGCTCCAGAATACTTATAATAACCTAGCTTAAATGTTTTTCACAACGTATTTCTTCGTAATGACGTAAAGCATTACAGCAAGTACTGCTTGAGGGGGTGATGACGGGTCTAGTTCTCTCACCATCACGTGATCTCCTAAACTAAGTTCTGTTTTAGGTGGTGGTGTATCGCTACCGTTGATTATTAAAGCTACTCGCCCTCTCAAATCACTAACTACTTCCTCAATATCTCTTGAAATCTCAGTTTTAGCTATGACTAGAACTTTGTCAGGTCTTAACAAATCGATCACGTCATTAGGTGATGGTAGGATGAGTAACGGCTTACCTAACCTGTACAGATACTTACTTACTTCAGGCACTCCTGTCTGAGCAGCCATGCCGGAAACTCTCGTGAAGACTAGACTACTTCTTAGATTGCTTAGCCCGTAAACCAGCTTAGCGAAATCGATGAGTCTTTGAGGAGACGAGACGTTACTAACCACTACGATTAGCTCTAAGTCACTCTTACTGAGAGTTAGAGTTTGTGATTCTTCATTACTTGTAGAGTCTTGATCCAGCATCTTTATCCACCAACACACAGTAACGCAGGCTCGTTATTAAGGGGTTGTAGTTCCTCCAATCTCAACTATCTTAAACATGAGCTTAAAAATGATTAGCACGGTCTTAAGCTTCATAAACGCTTAAGTAGTTCGAGAGCTATCGCTCTAGCTAGTGGTGGCGGGACAGCTTCCCCGACCTGATTGTACTGCTGGTCTCTACCCCCCAGAAACACGTGGTTGTCGGGAAACCCCATCAATCTGGCCTGCTCTCTAACGGTGAGTAATCTGTTCTCGAAAGGATGTATGAATCTTGATGAACCTAACACTGTCGGCGCGACCTTGTATGGGTGTAGCCTGATAAGGTTTGGTAAGGAACGCCCTTCAGCACCTTCATACCTAACTACGGAGTCGCCCCACTTAAGTCTAAGTACCTTCTTTAGCTTAGACTTGCTGAGACTTGGTGGTGGGTCGTGATTAGGTATCTGGGGGTCTGCTGAAGGTTCCGGTAGGTCTGATATCGCTTCCAGCACCGTGACTAATTTACTCGACTTAGGTGGGTCTATGTGAGCGTTAGACACGAATACTCTGAGTCTTCTTGATGGGGTTCCGTAATCCTCTGCTTTGAGGAGATTAAAGTGGGCGACGTATCCGGCTCTGCTGAATTCCTCTTTAAGTGCTGAACGCAAGTCGCCATCCAGTATAGCCGGGACGTTCTCCATGACGTAGTAGTTAGGTTCTAAGCATTCGAGAATTCTTATGAATTCTAAGACTAGCCTGCCTACCTCATCCTTATAAAGTCTGTCTAGAGGGTCTTTCATTCTGTTTGGGTTAGAGCCTGTGAAGGGTTCGCACGGTGGGGAACCTATCACCACGTCTACCTTCTCGTGGTTCAAGAGACTGCGTAGTTTCCAACACTCAAGACTTCGTATGTCTTCCGATATAATTAGTGATTTAGGGAAGTTAGATACGTATGTTTTGGTTGAGGCTTCATCAACTTCTACCGCCAGGACGGGTTCGAAACCTGCTTCATAGAATCCTCTGCTGAAGCCTCCTCCACCAGCAAATAAATCAACTAGTGAGTTCTTTCTCTTCATTAGATATTTCCTCTTCAAGCTTAGTAATCATCTTCTTCAGGAATTCTCTAGTCTGTGCGTTGTCTTCAGGTCTTAAATCAACCCCGCACTTAGGGCACTTGAAATCGTTCTCGAAAGCCTCATCGAAAGTTAACCTAACACCATCAATATCGCACACAAAGAAAGTATTGCTGGACTCAAAACTCAATCTAGCTCTAAGCTTACTTAATACTTCCTTCTTCCTCTGAAGGAAGACTTGATTGAGTCTACCCCCGTCTATGAACCACATATATATGAACCTCCCATCCTCAGGACTCTGCTTTTTCTTGTAAGCAACAATACCTAGTGATTGTAGCTCGTATAAAGCTCTCCTAACCTCCTGCTCATTAATACCTGTCGCTGAAACGATTTCTGAGTCTGTTAATTCTTTATTACGCTTAACTAAGACCTCGAAGACTGCTCTGCCCGCGTCCCCTACGTACTCCTCAATAAATTTAGATAGCTCGTCAAGCTTCTTATGCTTAACCAACTCTAACCACCTTCTTCCCCTTGACTGACGGCTCTATATAATATTTCGCATCAGAGAAAATAAGATGAAGTTCCTCACCACCGAAAAGCCTGTCTAGGAAGACCGCTAACGCAGCAACCTCTGAGTGTGGTTGATGACCTATCGCTACGTTGAAGTCTGCTAACTCGTAGAAGATTCTCGGAACTTTTGAAGCACCAACCACTACTAGAATATCTCTAGGAGAAGACTTAATAGAATTAATTACGTCATCTACGTGTAAGCCGTACATCGTTAGGTGTATTACGGAACCACCAAGACTTTTCCACTCCTCAATAAACTTGACACTAGGAACACCTGAGATGTACTTAAAGTCCCCGCACCCCCACCTCTCACAAACTTTTCTTAAACTCTCAGAAACGCTTTGATCCTCTATATCACCTAACACGAAGCATGAAGCACCGAATGCTCTTGCGGTGAGTGCTACGTGCGTGGTCACTCTCTTATCTCTCTCTGGTCTATGCCCTATCCTTAAGACACAAACCCTGGTTTTCTTGCTGAGCAAGAGCTACCCCTAAGAATATACTTTCAGGTACCTAATTACGCTTGAGAACAGCTGTTTTCGTTGTATCGCTAATTTTTTGTGTGAGGAGCTCGCATAGAGTCTTCCTGAGCTCGCTTAAGCCATCACCTCTCAGTGCGGAAACCTTAACTAAGCGCCAGCTCCATAAGTAGTTAGAAGTCATGTAGTGCTTGACTAGACTCTCTATGTTTTCTAGATCGTTGCTTAAGTCTGTTTTGTTTAGAGTTACGACGAGAGGCTTTCCGAAGTACCCTATCCTGGATAGTATGTCTAGAGACGTCTTCAGTTTCGACTCAATAACTCTCGGTGGTTCGGAGGAATCTAGGACCAGGACTGCTAGATCTGAGAGTGAGATTTCTTCTAAGGTGGCGTAGAAAGCTTCTATGACTTCAGGTGGTAGGTCTCTTATGAACCCCACAGTATCGACGAACACTACCTCAGAGCAATCTATCGGTGCTAACGCAGCTTTAGGAGAGATAGTCGTGAACATCTCGGGACCTGTGGGTTTGCTTAGCTTGGTTAAGGAATTAAATAAGGTTGTTTTTCCTGCGTTAGCGTACCCCGAAATAGCTACGTGAGGGAATCCTTTAGAAACTCTAAGCTCTCTTTCCTTCCTCCTCCTACTCCTCAACTCACTCAGGTTTTTCTTTATTCTGACGAGCCTCCTCCTCATATGGTTGTAGTATGTCTCGGTAGCGTATTCTCCGGGACCCATGAAGCCCGGAAGCTCGCCGAGCTTGGCTTTCCGTATCCACTCCTTAACGATAGGTAACTGGTAGGTTATTTCAGCCATCTCTATCTGTAGCTTAGCTTCCTTAGAACCTGCGTGGTCAGCAAATATTTCGAGAACCATCAGTATCTTATCCCTAACTTCTAGTCTCAGTTCTTTTATTAGGTTGACTACTTGACGCGGGTGCAGGACTTCGTAGATGTAGATTGAGTCTATGATTGCTTTGTTTGTGTTGAGTGTGTTGATGAGATTCTTAACTTCATTTAGTAGTCTTAAGTTGAGGAAGTAGTTTCTGTCTGGTCTGTAATTATCTCTCAGTACTAGTTTCTTAATCACATCCAGACGTATCGTGTCAGCTAAGGATGTTGCTTCACTCAAGTCGCTTTCTCTAGCTACCAGTATTGATTTCCTACTCATTAGTTACTCCTTCTCCTCCTTCCTCAGAACCATCACGTCACCTATTGTGAGGCCCGTACTCCCCTTAAAGGTTTTCGTTGTGCTGACGCTTGTCTCAACTACTGGTTCTAGTAGTTGTATTTTGAGTACGTTCTCTAGCTTACGTGCTAGTTCTATTGAGGGGACTAGACGCCCGGCTTCTATCCTCTTAATAACGTTCTCGCTCTCCTTGACGACGTTAGCTAGTACTTTCTGTGTCCACCCTAACTTCTCTCTCGCTTTTCTCACTCTCTCGTGATAATCTGGAACTACCTCATACTCATCCACTACCTTACTAATCTTCTGCGGTGTTTTGCTCGTTGCTTGAGTGGTTGGTGCGGGTTTGCTTACGTATGTTGGTTTTTGGGTGGTTTCTCTCAACTCAGCACTCACTGCTTTTTTGGAGACTTTAGTGTAGCAAGAAAAACACAGAACTAGCTTACTCCCCTCAACGTAGACTACTCTGGCGTCTCTCTTCTTTATGGGTTTGCCGCACATCTCACAGTACGTTAGTTCGCTGCTCAACCTCTAACCCTCTACATAATTCGTTAAGCGTGTTATTAAGTTCTTACGTTGACTCCCGTGTTTGAGTGGTTAAGCATTCCCTATGTAGTGGGCACGCAGCACATTTCTTTTTGGCGCAGTAAGTCTTGTTGTGTAGGAAAGCGATGGTTTGGAACCAGCCATTCACGTGCCCTAACTCTTTCTTCAGGAATGCTTCAATACATGCGTTGTTTTTAGGGCATGAATCACAGACGTGCTTGAGGCAGTATTCCTTGATTGGTGGTCTCAGCTTGCTGATCGCTTCTCTCAGGTTCTTCAGTCTGTTGAGTAGGCTTATTAGGTTAGTATCTATTGGTGCGTACCTAGGATCTAATTTTACGAATAGTATGTAGGCGTAGAGAGTCTTAGGACCAACACCAGGGCATCTTAGAAGAACACGTGAGTTTTCTGGTGATCCTCTTAAGGAGTTTCTTAACCTTAAGTAGCAATCCAGAATCTCCGGTAACTCACGCACCTGGTAACTATTACTGATTTCAGTAGCTAGGAGATCTGGTTCGACGTTAGTGAGTGAGTTTATGTGGGGGAAAGTCTTAAGGAGTTTCTTAACCCAGCCTACGGTGTTTCTATGGTAGTCTGTGTTGCGTGAGAGTATTATTGTGGTGAAGAGTTCTAGCTCGTCTAGCGGTGATGTAGGTATTCCTAAATCACCGTAGAGGGTCAGCATACCCTCCACAACGTTCCTGAAGTTCTCGGATACGTTACTCAAGTGGTTTCTCACGTTAAACCACGAACCACTCAAGTACTGAGAGTACCCTACACACTCACTCAAGTTACTCAAAACGTAGAGCTTATCACCCTCAATAAATAACTTAGTCCCCCTACAATACCCATACTCCTTAACAACCTCAAAACCACAACCAGATATCGAGACTAACGGCAACAAAAAAGAAGGGTAGAAAAGCTTAAAGAAATCAATCTTCTCACGACCCTCAACTAACCTAAGAAGAGACTTAATCGCAGGAGAACCCGCAGCAACCACCTTACCTAAACCTCAGTCGCTAATCTCATGTTGCAGGAAATCACCCTAACCCCCCTCTATTTTTAAGAGAGGTTCTTGCTTAAGAATTCAAGACTAAACCCCCAACAATTTCGTAAGCCACGACCCACTAACCAACAAAATACTTACAAACAAAACCCAAAAAATTTATTAGGTTTGTTTTATGTTTTTTGTGGTTAGGGCCCGTCGTCTAGCCTGGTTAGGACGCCGCCCTGACACGGCGGAGGTCCGGGGTTCGAGTCCCCGCGGGCCCACCAAAA
>CALIBI010000003.1 GCA_938045815.1 uncultured Sulfolobales archaeon
ATTCTCGAAGTCCTCCTAACTAGCTTGTTCGTATATAGGAAGCCCGTCACGTCAGCCACAGTGCTAGCCTTGACCAACGCTTCCTCGACACTGCATATGTCTCGTTGATCTGTCACACCTCTAACTTCAGGATACCAAGTATTTATTATGTCATCATCAGCATACTTTAAGAAGTAGCCCCTCCTATCCATCTCGGTGACATTGAGGTTCATTGAGGTAGCTATGTCGGCTAGTAGTTTCTGATAATGATGAGCTATAGACTCGCCGCTAGCGGCCGGCACATAGACTATCGAGTACTTGCCGCTAGACGAGACAGCTATTGGAGCTCTCCTGTGCCTAGTGACATTGCCAACACTCTCAGCCATGTTAAGGGCTTCTACATTAATCAGTATCCTAGCGGAAAGGGATAAAGTTATAATGTCGCTAGCCACGGCTCATCACCCTCCAGCTTCACATTTACTGGTTTTCGCTTTTCTGGCTAAGGCTTCTAAAGCTATTTTCCTTGTCTCCCTAACTATGACGTCCCCGCCCTTCCCACTTAAATGGCTTATAAAATATTTAATGGCGTTCTCGAGGTCTTCAGGATTAATGTCTGGACAGCATTCCTGCTTTCTGTCAACGCAGATTGAATAGTAGTCGCGGAGAGCGTCTCTCAAAGCTTCGTATGCCGTAACCTCATCGAGAGCATTGCCCAGTCTATCGATGTACCCATAATTTCTCTGAGCCGCAAAAAAAGCTAACACCTCAACTAGGACATCTCTCACATCCTGCCACCTCTAGCGCCGTGTATATTGTGGCGGCGAAAGGTTATATATTTTAAGTCTCAGGAATGATACAGAATTCAATACCTGAGAATTCATGCCCTTGAGATTTCATCATGCGACCCTCAATCCTCTGTCCGCGCTTCTCCACTTACATAGTGAGGAGCTCTCTTAGGCTCCGTTCTGCTATGTACATGTCTTTCTCTACTACTTCCAGGAGTTTAACTTCTACAAGTCTCTCAACTTTCCTATAAACTGTTGCTCTAGGCAGTTCCGTTATCTTGATTATCTCCAAGATCTTCTTCGGCTCGACCGCCGCCTTCACTATGCTTTTACTCGCCTCGTCAAGAGCCATATACCTCGCTAGCACACCCACATTGAAACGTAGCGCGCCAGCGAAATTCTCACCTTCGACAACAAGATTTACGCGGTTCATTAAATCAGCAGACAGAAGCAGTGCCGCCACCAACCCACCCACAACAGAGATCCTAGGACCCCCAGTCAAGAAAAGCTCGAGACTCTCACAATCCCTCAGCTCCCTCTCAATAATGCTCTTCACCTCTGAGATTAGCGAGACAAGACTCACACCCTCAAGTCTACACCTGAGCCTCACAGCTTCACAATAATGGTTTACGAGCGAGAAAGCTTTCGCAACCCTAGACCAGCCTTGATCATCACTCTTAACACTATAACACGTGAGCCTCTCCACATCACCATCTCTAAGCCTCCTCAGGATAAAATCTACGTCGAAACCCAGACTTGCAACAATACATCTACCCATGATATTACACCTTCCTTTCTCCGACCCCTTATTTCTACTCCCTTCGAAGGGTTACAAAGGAAGCCTCTTATAAACTATCTATTTCCTTTAAGGAGTTTCTTTGAAATATTATAACTGAGCCTGTGTTCCCACCCTTCCGGATATTTTGAGGCCTCCTCATTGTATGGCCTAGGTGTTTCAACGGTTAAGAAGGAGAACCTGAAGATAGAAAGATAGGAGAATAGGAAAGGGGATGGATTTAACTAAAATAGTTGGGAGCGGGCCTGGAAGGCTCATCACCGAGGATTATGTGCCTAAAGAGAAAGAAAGGAGAAACATACTTTGTCGGGTGTTAGAATAAAAGAACACATACCTGTAACTCCTATGAGGGAAGTTATAGTGAGGCATATGATTGAAAGCCCTCAAACAACGGCCAGGATACTCTCACTATAGAAACTTAGATAGACGCAACACACTCGTAGAATTGAGAGAGGAGCTTCTTAAAACTATGGGAGCTAGAGTAACTTATACGGATATGCCAGTGAAAATTACAGCCACACTTTAAAAGAACACTCGTTGCCTGACTCTTTTAATTCACTTTCAGAGCTTCGAAAACCCCATTAAAGTGTTCTCAGCATATCATCGATCTTGAGAGGCTCCAAATTATGCAACTTGGCTGGCATGATTGTAGCGCTTCTAAAGTTCCCAGTGATGTTGGTGATCCTAGTAGTGAGCTTCTAATGGAAAACTAGGTTTAAGGTTTCTATTAGCAATAACGTCTAAATACGGTTTCGAGCAACATTTATATTGAGGGGTTTTAAGGTTAGAGTTTAATTCCTTTGTTGGTGCGCTCTAATGTCTGGTTTTCATAGGCTTGTTCCTTTGGATGAGGCTAGGAGGCTTATTGATTCAACAACGTTTTCTTCTCCTCCTGTTGTTAGTGTTCCTGTTTACTCTGCTTTTGGTAGGGTTTCTGCTTTTGATGTTCGTTCTCCTGTTTCTATTCCTTCTAGGCCTGTTGCTGCTATGGATGGTTTTGCTGTTAGGGTTTCTGATGGTTTTAGGTTTAGGGTTGTTGGTGAGGTTTTGCCTGGGGTTGAGCCTCCTGTTTTGGGTTTTGGTGAGGCTTATTTTGTTCATATGGGTGCTCCTCTCCCTGTTGGTGCTGATGCTGTTGCTAGGGTTGAGGCTTGCCGTGTTGAGGGCGGCTTTGTTAGGGTTTTGGAGCCTTTGAGGCCTGGTAAGGATGTTATGCCTGTTGGTGAGGTTGTGGGTGAGGGTGATCTTATTGTTGGTAGGGGTGGTGTTTTAAGCCCTTATAAGGTTGCTTTGCTCCTCATGGTTGGTGTTAGGTATGTTAAGGTTTACGATTTCAGGGTTACAGTTTACAGTGTTGGGGGGGAGATTGACAGGTTTGACGAGCCCGTGGGCAAGCCTGTGCTCGACAGTTTCGCCCCCATGGTTATGGGCCTCCTAAGCTTCGCCAGGGTTAAATATGGTGGCGTTTTAAACGATGATGCCAGCGAGATAGCTAGAGCCCTAGAGTCCTCGCTAGGTGATAGTGATATAATAGTGACTATTGGGGGAGCCTCAGTAGGGGGAACGGATAATGTTAAGGAGGCAGCCTCGAAAATAGGGAAACTACTATTCCCCGGGGTTTCAGCGAGCATACTCAAGAGGGGCGCTGTAGCCGTAGCTGAAGGCAAAGCCATAGTAATGCTCCCCGGCCAGTGCGTCTCAGCAGCCCTAGTACTACATGAGCACCTACTACACGTAGCCTCTAGGATGGCGGGAGGAGAGCTCAGAGAGTATGTCGAGGCTGAACTAGCTGAAACAGTGGAGGTTAAACATAGGATGGACACAGCATACATGTTCAAACTAGAAGGGGGGAAAGCTAAACCCCTAAAATGGGGCGTAAACCTCTGCGGAGAACTAGCTAGAGCAGACGCTTTCACAATACTAAAAAGAGGAGTACACGAGAAAGGAGAAAAACTAATACTCCAA
>CALIBI010000004.1 GCA_938045815.1 uncultured Sulfolobales archaeon
ATCTTCCCTCCTGTTGCTCTTTCTAGTTTTTCCATGTCTGATCTTTTTACTCTTCTTACTGCTAGTATTCCTTTCTTTGCTAGGAAGTGTTGTGCTACGTCATCAATACCTTTCTGACAAATAACAACGTTAGCACCAGTAGCAGCAATCTTCTCAACCATATCCTTAAGGATGTTTTCTTTCTGCTCTATGAATTTCCTCATCATTTCTGGGTCACTTATCCTAATCTCAGCATCTATCTCGGTTTTCTCGATCTCTAGTGGTGCGTCTATTAAAGCGATCTTAGCTTTCTCAACCCTCTTAGGCATGCCGGGGTGAACAACCTCCTTATCTAGTATGACACCGTAGACTAGCTTAGTATCCGCAAGAGACCCACCGTGCTTCTTAATTATCTGTATGTTATCGAGGTCTACGTATATTCTGCCGTCCCTGTCTTCAGCAACTTGCTTGACTGCCTTAACAGCTATTTCAGCGAAGTAATCTCTAACGCCGTGTACGGCCTTACTGGTTAAGGCGGTTGAAGCTATCTTCTTTAGTGTCTCAAAATCGTTTATGTCTATGTCTTTAGCAATGCTTTCAGCATACTTAATAGCTTCTTCAAGTGCTTTCTTATAACCATTAATTATTATTGTTGGGTGAACCTCCTTGTTAAGGAGTTCCTCAGCTGCTTTCAGCAACTCACCAGCAAGTATTACAGCGGTTTTAGTTCCGTCACCAACCTCGTCGTCTTGACCCTTAGCTATCTGAACAAGCATTTTAGCTGTCGGGTGCTGCACATCCATCTTGTCAAGTATTGTGGCACCGTCATTAGTTATTGTTACGTCGCCGAGAGTATCTACAAGCATCTTATCCATTCCTCTAGGTCCATAAGTAGTCCTTAAGATCTCAGCTATCGTCATAGCAGCTACCATGTTCGACCTGAGTGCTTCAGCACCTGTAGTTCTCTGAGTCCCCTCCTTCAAAATCAAGACAGGTATGCCTGCGGTAGGAGCGACACCCTTCTGAGCCATACACTACTCACCAATAACTCAATATCAACCACTTCTATTTAAGCTTTTCGCTACCCACACATACACAATTATTTAAAGGGTATCTCCTAATATGTTAGGGGATGAAGTAGATGGGTAGAGTAAGAACCTCACTAGTTAAGAGAACTGCCCGGAGATTAATGGAGTTATTTCCGAGTGAGGTTTCAGCAGATTTCGAAGAAAACAAGAGGTTAGTTTCTGAGCGCGTATATCTTAGGTCTAAGAAGTTAAGAAACCAGATCGCCGGTTACTTAACACACCTAGTCAAGATTAGGGAGAAGAAACTCCAAACACCACAAGCCGAGGTAAGTGAAACCGAGGATCTCGAGCAGTCATGATAGCACGAATCAAGTTAGTAGGTGTTTTAAGGAGTAGGTTAGGTAAGGAAGAAATAAGTGTGGAATTCAGCGAACCAACTAAACTCAAGGATCTACTGAAAGAACTCCGACACAGAATACCTGACCTAAGAGAAGCTGTGGAGGAGGACGGGTCTCTAACATCATCATACATGGCATTCATAAACGGCGTGGATTACAGACTCTTGGGAGGCTTAGACTACTTACTCGAAGATAACGTTGATATCTCGTTGGTGCCGTTAAGTCATGGCGGGTGACCAGTTAGAAGAAGCTCTGAGATTAGTAGAGGTAACCTCACGTAAGAGTGAGTTAATAGAATTTGAGTACTGCGTATCAGGACGGGATGCAGTAAATTACGTGGGCAGCTCTCTTAACCCACTCTGCGTAACGCAGGTAATCCCTCTAAAACTAATCGTTTCAGCTACTCAAGTAAGAGTGCCAGCACTACTGACTACTGAAGCATTCGCTAAGAAAGAAAACATAAGTAGCAAGCCGGAAATAGAGTACCTGCTCTACCTAGCAGGTAGTAGGCAAATAAAGCAAACACTAGAAAAAATAAGGAGGTATGGGGGAGAACCATACCTGGTTATCAGGTTCTGCGAGAAAACTGCTGAGGAAAAGCTTAAGAGACTACCTGAAGAAATATCGTGCGTTACTAAAGATCTGGAGAGCTCTTTAAAGCCAGACATAGAAAGCATCAAAGAATTTTACGGACTCGCAAAAATATCACGGAACGAACTAGTTAAGGATATCTTAACCTTAATCAATAACTTAAGACTCCAAACAAAGAGAGAATAACACAAAACCAAGTTATGAACTCAGCGTCAACACATCATTATAACGGGGACGTCGATCACATCTTCAGTTATCGCCTTGAATTTCAATAGAGTTTATGTAGTTTTAAGACTATTCACTACCAAGTAGAGGCTGTGGAGTTACTCAATAATAACTGCGGCATAGCGTTCACGACGTTAATAACGCGTTAGTATTCCTAAGAAGATTCAGTGTCTGGTGTTTTAATCATCCTTCACGTCTTAGGTAATACCTTTCATCATCAAGTTTCTTACGCTATAGGAGGATATAAGGGTTTGTTATATGTTCGGCTTCTTAAGCAAATCCCTGTACTTGTTTGCTAGAACATAAACTCTCGAGATTCTAGGATACTCATGACATGGGGTCTCGTATTCCTCCCCGTCAGTAGACGTAGCTACTATTTTGCTCATCCTTACCTTGCCCTCTCTTCTGCAATCTATGATTGAACACTCCTTAATTAAGCCGTTAATTATCATGCCCTCGAGTCTCAGGATATCGATCTCCTTAGGCAAGGAGCACACCCAACTAATATAATTACCGAGGAGCTTATAATGTTGATTAGGGTGCGGGGATTGAGGGTATTATTAGTAACCTCGAAGATCGCTAGACCAATACTCGAGGAGGTAATTAAGGGGGTAAGTGATCCTATAGAGCTACACGTTTTTGAGTTAATGGGGGTACCTGTCGCTTCTCTAGCAACCACTAAACTCATAGCTAGTGAGTTAATGACTCGCGAAGACTTGAGAAAATTTGACTTAATAATAATCCCGGGTCTGAGCATAGGATCCGCTAAGGAAATTCAGAGAAAAATTAACGTAGAAACCGTTAAGGGTCCTAAGTATCTTGGAGACTTACCGGAAATGCTGAGGCTACTTCTCCGAGGCTTCAGGTTTAGTCCTGACGTTCCAGCAGATGAGGTCATGCAGGATACCCTAACCACTTATTACCAGGCAAGACTGAGTGAAGTGATACGTGGCAGGAAGCCCGTTTTCACGTTAAAGAAAGCACTATTTACTGAGAACCCACCCCCTCTTAACCTAATCTACGAGTACTTAGTAAGCGAACATCTAGACGTGGAGAATCTAAAATTAAAACTTAGTGAGTTAGAAAACCTTAACTACGAAGGTATAGTGATAGGATGTGGTGTTGATTGTAGAGCTCTGGATATTTTGAATGAGCTGGTGTCTACGTGCACTAACCACGACATGTTCGTCGGTATTGATTTAACTTACGAGAACACCCCTAAAGAAAAACTCAGGGACCTTATCGATTTGAGTGACTTAATACTTAATGTGTCAATAAGTAACGTGAACTTAATTTCTGAATTCCTGAGAACTGAGCAAGCAGTCGTAGTAGTACCGAGAAGCACTAAAGAAGAGAATGAAGTTGATGCGAACGGAGACCTTGAAGAAATCAATAAAACTATTGAGTTACTTCAAGAACTAGGCTTCAATAAGATCTTAGTTGACACTATCGTGAGACCGCCTGCACTAGGCTTCGTGAATAGCCTCATAGAATTAAGTAAGGTTAAAAAGCAGGTCAAGCACCCGCTCCTCTTTAGTCCTGCAAACGTTTATGAGTTGATAGACGCGGACAGTCCAGGCGTTATAGCTCTCTTAATCGATATAGGGTTCGAGATAGGTGCTTCCTCAGTACTAATCACGGAATCTAGCGTTAAAACTCGTGGAGCGATTCTGGAAGCTTCGTTAAGTAGAGAGTTAGTTTATAGAGCTTTCCTCAAGAAGTCACCACTAATTAATCACGGTGTAAACCTACTAATAGTTAAAGACAAGAAAGACATAAGCATCTCAATACCGCCCTACAAAGGAACCCTCAAGAGAGTTAGTAAGAGTGAGGTTCAGCCACGCGTAGACCTAAAGTACTACGTGAGGATTTATGTTGATAGGAGAGAAAAACAGATAATAGTAGACATTCACGATAGAAGCACGAACGAGATCCTCGGGAGGTATGTAGGGGAAAGAGCACTTGATTTAGGTAGAGCACTACTGAGGGATTACGAAATAAATAAAGATCACGTTCTCTACCTAGGTTATGAATTAAGCAAAGCTGAAACCGCTTTAAGGCTTGGTAAGTCCTACGTTCAAGACGAAGATCTATTCAAGCACACCTATCAATGACTTCATCTGTTGAAATTGTATCGTCTTGTCATCAGAGCGTTAAATTTATCTTCCTAATTATTCTTTAATATTCTTAGGCCGGTGATTAATGGGTTGGGTTGATGTTATTCAGAAAGCATCGGAGATTCTTGTCGAGAAGGATGACGAGGTAAAGTTAATTCTAGCTTCCATACTTGCCGAAGGTCATGTCTTGATTGAGGGGGTTCCCGGTATAGCCAAGACCTTGATGGCTAAGACCGTGGCTAAGCTTCTTGGGTTGGAATTCAAGAGAATTCAGATGACTCCTGACTTATTGCCGACGGATATTATAGGTGGTTATGTGTACGATACTAAGCAGGCTTCCTTCGTGCTTAAAAAAGGGCCTGTGTTCACGAACGTCCTGCTTGTTGACGAGATTAATCGAGGGTCCCCGAGAACTCAGTCAGCGTTACTTGAGGCCATGCAAGAGAGGCAGGTCAGTATTGAGGGGCAGAGCTTCCCACTAGAGAAGCCTTTCATAGTTATAGCGACACAAAATCCTATCGAGTTTGAGGGAGTTTTCCCGCTACCTGAAGCGCAACTTGATAGATTCCTAGCTAAGATAGACTCCACCTACACTTCTATGGAGGGGCTGAAAAAGATTTTAAAAGAAATAGACCTGATTGAAGAGAGGTTTAACGGACTAAAACCAGTCATGAGTAGAGATGAAGTTCTAGCATCAATTAAGGAAGTTCGTAGTATTAGGGTTGATGACGCCATATACGATTACGTTACTAGGATAGTTGAGGAAACGCGTAGACACCCAGCAGTTAGGCTTGGCGCGTCCCCGAGAGCCGGGATAGCCCTAGTAAGACTTGCTAAAGCCCTAGCCTACATAAATGCTAGAAACTACGTAATACCTGATGACGTGAAGAGCCTAGCCAAAACGGTTTTGTCTCATAGAATAATAATTAAGCCGGAGTATGAGGTTAGCGGGATCCACCCACATAAGGTAGTTGAGGATATCATAGCTAAAGTAGAGGTTCCAAAGCCTTGACCTTAAAGACTATGAGGCGGTATTTGCTACTCGCGGCACTCATCACAGTGCTCCTCACACAAACAGTCAGTGGAGCTGCTGACGTTACAGATATACACTCGCCCGACTTTCCTGAATACCTAGACTCCTTTAATCCGCAGAACAATACGCTTGACTACATAAAATACATTCAACTCCTTATGGAGTTACTTAGTTCAGCGAACAAAAGCGAATTATTTAGTGAGTTAATAAGCAATGAAACAACTAGAGAGAACCTAAGTAACTTAATAAACATGATGAAGACTAGTGGTGATTTGAAAAACGCTCATCAAGCTGAAACACTTCTAAATTATAGCTCGCTCAGTGTGGATGAGCTTCTTCAAGGCATAAAGAATGAGCACCTTGCAGAACTGCTTCGAGAAGCCTTCTTAAACGGTCTAGTGAGTGAAGAATTGCTTAGAGTTATTGAAGAAATGTACGCGTCTGGAGAGATTAGCTTCGACGACTACGTAAGGGCTCTCTACGCTCTTCAGAAAATATCTGAGTCGAGCGGTAATAAGGAGCTAGCTAAACGCATAGACTCACTGCTCCTCACTCTATTAATGAATAATCTAACGAATTCAGCGCTAAGACTTCTCGAGAATCCAGCCACGCTAGACTACCTCCTTAAAGAAGGCTTAAGTAAGGAGGTTCTAGAGAACATGCTTCAATTTCTTAGTAACTCACCTGAGCATAGTGAGGAAGCTTTGAGAACATTAAGACGTTTACTAGGAGGTGAGTCCCCGTTCTCGATATCATCAATCCCGAGCATTAGGTTTCCTTCACTAGGTATGTTTGCGTTAGCACCAAGCCTAGTCGTAGACCCTAACACCCTAGCAATACTTACGCTGTTCGTGACTGGTTTCGTACTAGTCTCGATCCTGCTATTCCTTAAGCGAAGAAAGATTTCAGTAATAATTTCTCAAGTTACGCAATTAATAAGCCGCAGGACCTATCATTTCAACTCTGTTGTAGTGAATATTTACTGGAGTTCTGTTGACTTGTTAGGTAGGAGGGTTCAGAGGAACTCAAACGAGACACACAGAGAGTATCTCAATAAGGTGTCTTCAGAAATGCCGGAAGTGAGTGAGTTATTCAGAGACATCACTGAAGCTTACGAGAAAGTTAGGTGGGGTGCTCAGAATGAAAGCACCTTTGTTGAGAAAGTAGTTAAAGAATTCGATGAGTTAAGAAGGACGGTGAGTAGGGTTTGAGGATCACGCCACTAATACTGAAGATATTCATGCGGGTTTTGATCTCCATTATTTTCTGGCTCCCTCTACGTGATCTAATGACACCAATCCTTTCTGGTAGTCTGTTCACGGAGATTCAGAATCTCACGCTACTATTTAGTAGGGGGGATCTCTCAGCAATAGCAGGCGTGTTTACGATAATTGCTTCAGCACTGGCTCTCCTCGCAGTACTGACACTAAGTATTAATCTCTACGTCGTAGCTACGATAGCTGTGTTCTTAAGTTCCCCGCCAACACCTACTCAAGCACTCCTGAATGTTTTAGGTTTAATTGCTTTGTTGGTAGCCGACACGTACTTGATTGGTAGGAGACGGTTTTTCCGAACTTGGGTTGTAGTGAGTAGGTCCAGAACATATTACCTACTTTTAGTTTGTGGGGTAACGATGCTGGTAGTGAGTTTTGCTTATTTGATAGGTCTTTACCTGGAGTACTTCATGGGGTTTGTGAGTTCTGTGCCAGTAACTTCTAGGGTTAGGGTGTTTAGTGAGTTCCTGAGCACTAATCCAGTAGGTAAGGCTTTACTCCTCATATTCTTCATACCCTTACTCGTTAAGATGGGTTTTGATTTAATGGATTCTGCTGCTTACTTTCTGAACCCTAACGCAGTATTAGCTAAAATGGAATTGAGTAAGGCTACCGCACACAGTGTTGAGTTCAAGTACCCTCTCCGCTCTTTAATAAGTCTCATACTTACACTCTTCATAGCTCCACCACTTTACGTGTTTTTTAGTTATATCTATACTAATTACGTCTCAAGAATATTGCCAGTCACGATTCCTTCTAACGTTCTCACGACGCCATACTCACAACTCCTTAATGTGTTTATTGAGGTGGTGTTCTTCATGATTGTTTGGGGGGTCTTTAGTTACGTGGCTAGATTCTTTAGGGGTTATGTTGATATGAGGATAATTATCATTCTGGTCACACTTACTTTATTATTTAGTGTTGCGGTCTTTACAGGTAGTTTAAACCTAGACTACACTCTAACCAGGATATACACTACTTATTATAGGGATTTCCTAATAGCGGGTGAGTTATTACTTCAAGCTACTGGTTTTGTTCCTTGAGGTAGTGGGTATGAAGTTAAAGATTAGGAAATGGTATATGTATATGGGTTTCGCAATAGCTTCATTCGTCCTAGCGGTCTTATTCTTCTTCTGGTCTATCTACTATATGAGTATCGCTATGGTGGGGACCTCCTTTCTAACAGCATTAGCAGGTTTCGCACTCTTAGCGTCCTCGCTCCAAGCACTCAGGATAGCTGCTTACGTGTATAGTGTAGAGCTAGGTGCTAAATCTGATGAAGAAAGTCAGAGTTAAGGAGGAAGTGCTAGTACCTACTGCTGTGACGCTGGTTTTAGTGCTTGCTTCACTGATAACCGTAGTTGAGGTAGGTCCGCCTAGGATTGGTATCCGAGTTGGGGCCTCACCACTGAATACAGGAAGGTTCGGGACTTCCCGAGTACTTGAGATTCTTAGAGAAGAATTCAGCAACGTCAAAGTCGTGCTAGAGTGGGAGACCGTTAACAAATCCATATCTACTTGCCGTAATGTCTTAATAGTGATTATATCACCCGAAGAACAGTACATAACTAACGATCTAGACTCGATTGAGTCAATAAGTAAGAGATGCGGCGCTACATACCTACTAATAGCTGACGAGACAGGTCACAGCAACTCAGTGATTGAGAGACTAGGGTTTAAATCAAGAATTAATGGAAACCTCATCACGCAATTCTCGTTAATGATGGTAGAAACACATAACTATCCTAACTTCTCAGTAAGTTATTTTGTTAAGGCTTTCTTTAGTTACCCGAGCGGATATGCGGACGAGCTATACCTGGATAAGGCATCGTATGTTCAGGTAGTTCTAGAGAACACTAGTGTGAGCGTTCTAGGGATTCTAAGCAACATTACCGGAATATTATATATTGTTACGGAAACTGAGACAAACCTCACGAAGACTAGATTACTTACTCCCGGAACTCCTGTCGCGATACTAGAAACTCACGACACTTCCAAGATCCTGGTGATCTCGGATGGCTCAATATTTACGAATCAGGTGCTGAGTGACGATGTTTGGGGTTGGAGGTACGAGAGATTACTGAGAGAGAGTCTTAACCTGCTTGTAGGAGGTTCGGAAGACGTTTTAGTGTTAGTAGATTCCAGCAAATACACCTACGTAGACCCACTAAACATGACTCCACAGCAACTTAATTACGTTGATCCGTTAACCTATGTTCTCTATCTTGTGGCTAGATTAATACACCCATCCAGCTGGTTCCCCCAAGTAATGATTTTCATCAACAACTTAATCAGCGAGTTATTTCTCGCTCTAGGTTTCCCTGCCTTATTAATGCTTATCTTTATCTTCATTACTTTCCTGGTAGGCGCTCTTCTCGGAAACATCCCCGCACAGGTTAAGGATCAAGCAATAAAGGAAGTCAAAAGCATAGACTACTTCACGACAGCTACTCTGAGAGACCAGATAATCAAAGGTAAAGTGAGCCTAAGTAAGCGGGACTTCATAGAACTTTATGAGGTAGTTAATGAAATCTTCAGAAACTCTCTCGGCATCCCTCTGAGTGACGATAGAGTAGTTAGTATTCTTGTAGCTCGAGGCGTGAATGCTATGAGAGCTAGGAAGTTTTGGAGTTCAATGAATAAGACGTATCTGAAGGCTAGAAAGAAATTCAGCTTCCCGCCAGTTCTTATGTGGGGTAGGAAAGTTAGAAAGAGTGTGGAGGATTGTGAGGAGATTCTTAACGTGCTTGGTACGTCTCTTCTTAAAGACCTAGGTATTGAGTACTTGCTAATGAGGTAGTCAGGCGTGAGCACGTCTGCAACCGTTAAAGCTACTGAACGACTAACAGCTTTACTCACCTTGGCTGGAGCGTTAATTGCTTTGTGGGCGTTCCTAGATACTAATACACTTATTCTAGGCTTAGGCCTCATATCATTATCTCTAGTGATGCGGCTCTACGTGATTGCAGCTACTAACGCTGCACAGAAGACTCAAGTGAGCGCGAGTTATGAGGGATTCCTAAGCAGTGAACAAGTTAGAGTTGAGTTCGTTTTAAGGAACGAGAGTAGAGTACCTATCATGTTTTTTGAGTTCTCCCTGATTCACAGCCCATACGTGAGAGCATCCTCAGAAATCTCTGGAATCACACATATACCGCCCAAAAGTATCGTAAGACTCACATTTACTTTTGAGGGCAGGGTTGGTAAACACTCCATAGGTCCTCTTAAAGGTGTTGTTAGGGATCCTCTGGGACTCTACAGATCTGATGAACTGCCCGTAGGGAAGCCTTTCAGCATCGAGATACTGCCGAAACCTTCTGAAGCCGTGTTACGCAGAATGTTTATTGCCGCGAAAGTTGCGGCACTTTCTAGAACTAGGCGGGTTGGTGCGGGTATTGAGATACATAGTGTTAGGGAGTACAGACCTGGAGATGAATTAAGAAGGATCTCCTGGAGACACCTCTCGTTATGGGGGAAGCCCTTCGTTAAGCTTACTGAGGAGGAAGCGTCTCTGAACCTAGTCTTCGTGATTCAATTAAGTGATGAATCTTTCGCGGGAGTGTATGGATTCACGCCCTTCGAACATATTTCAACCGTAGTAGCGTCAATAGCTAAGTACTCAGCTAGGAGAAACGACTTAATGAGTCTTCACGCGTTCTTAGGAAGTACCCACACGTACGTACACCCCGTGAGGGGTCATAAAGCATACCAACTAATTACGAAGACTCTCGCAGGAATACCCTTCGAACCTGAACTCCTCCGTTCCGTAACTCCCTACACACCGAGGGAAATCATTAATAAAGTGTATCAGCACCTACCTAGAGATAGGTCGATACTCTTGCTACTTTCTACATCCTCACTCCTAGCAAGGCACACACCACAACTCCTAGAAGTTTCGGGTTTCCTTTCAAGTAAGGGACATGTCCTCTACGTACTAGCCCCCCTCACCCAAGCTTACGAGGTTAAGGGACTTCCTGAGTGGGGTAAAGCACTCTACAGATTAAAAATCTTCGAGACCTTGAGAAACGAGTTAAGCAATATAGAGAAGTTAAGGAGTGCTGGAATACCCGTGGTGGCTATGGGACCTCAAAACCTAGTAACCGAAGTAATAACCCGACTAGAAATGATGAGGTCTTAGAATCAGTGATTTTTCAATACACTAAGAACAACAAACTTAAATCATTGAAAGCGGGAAACAGATTAGTTAGGGTCTCAAAGAAGACAAGTTTTATGGTCCTGAAAACTTGACTTAAGAACTTATCTGAAGTCGAGATATATTCCTGCAGGGACGTTGTAAGAGCAAGTACCAATCGCATCCCCATACTGATACCGGCTAATTGCCATATACACGTATTCCGTAACGTCATAACCCACTCCATTTTCTTCTCCTAGATTCTCTATGCCGCCATTAATAGAGATTGAAGATCCCTGTATTGATAAGGAGATCTGGAATGCTGAGGCAAACGCTATAGCAGCTGCACATGCTGGTGCGCCAGGAGAGTAACCCAGCGCCGAACATATACCTAGTGCTGCCATCACCCCGACAGGAATACCTACCTTAAAATCAGCTCCACAAGTATCAAAATACCGAAAGATCCGCCTAAACGTTGTAGATTCTCCTGGATCTAGATCTCCGTTCGCCGTCCATGTGTCCGGGATCTGAAGCCTTATCAGGTTAGTGCCGTTGAAGAACATCTGCATTAAGTTATTGTGTGGCAACCCATCACTACTACCTCCCACGATTTCGATCCCGCTAGTTAATATATTCGTGATTAAGTGCTCCGCTTCATCATGAAGATACACACGGATTTTTTCACTACCGCTACTAGTACACGTAGCTCTATAAACCTCGTATATGGTGAATATAGGTCTAGCCCATATCCATGCCCACCTATCTTGAAGCGGGTTTACTACAAGGGTCCTTCCATAGTCGTATGAGGATCCACCCCACGTAAATCCACTACCCTTCCGCAGAGTTAAGGACGGGGTTATACCGCTTGCTATTGGATCAAGTATTTGGCCCATCGCAAGAGTAGGATAAACTCCAATACTCCCACTTCGCGTTCCTATCAAAATAAATGCTGCGACTACGCCGCTATACGAGTAGCTATTCTTCACTATTAGTACTGGTGTCTTCACGTAGAGGACCCCGTCAACGTTGTTGAAGTAATCGCTTGGTAATTGTGTGGTTAAGCGATTTGGTCCAATAATTACTACCGGATCTCGTTCTATCCACCAAATCCCGCAACGTGAAGACTCCACTATTTCCTCAATACCTGCTCTTGAGGCTTCGTAGCGCGTGACTACATCGTGATATCCGTTAAGCTCGATAGGTTGCGGAGAACCCCTTACTAAACTCATCATAACTCTTAATGACTTACCTCTCGTTATTTCTATTGGTTTGTAGGATACGGAATCGTAGGCTTCAAACAGTACGTCACCGGAAGTACCGTTATAGATGAATAACCTAATTATTAACCCCGAGTAAGTCTCCTCAGGATTCCCACTCCTCAAACCGTACACATGAATCCACTCTTTCGAGATCTCGAGCAATTCACTAGACTCAACAAATATTGTTTCTTTAGGTTTTGCTGTAGTCTTGATTATCGTTACTTTATCATCCCCCCACTTAAAACTCGGTAGTACTACAGCATCAACCTCTATATACATAAGAACATCAGGATCGTTAAGTATAGTGGGAGTCACATCAACGAATCTCCCTCCCTCGGCGTCAAAGTCGTAGAGCTTCAAAGTAAGCAGGATCCCTGGACCAATACCCTCCAGATTCATAGCAACATAATAAGCTATTGCAGCAAAACCTACTCCTACCAGCAGAATAAGTACTAAAACACCCATATTTCTGACTAACATTAGTCTACACACCTTAATAACACATCGAAATTTCTGTAAAGTTTACTGTGTTTACTGTGTAACTAGAGTTACGGTCAACATCACAGCCACAACCAAACAACTTCTTATTCCTGTTGAGGGTCTCAAGAACCTCAACCAACTTAACAGCTATTTCAGGCTTCATATAATTTACTCACCAAGTAGTATTTCCTAGAAGAGAATATTAATTTTTACCGATAAATATGCAAGACAGCCGCGTAACAGACACCTTATTAGAAATCCAGAGTAGGAAGTATTTAGATGAGGATAAGGTAGGGATGTGAAGTTGATAGAACCTGAATTTCTTGAGACACTCTACGAGATAAGAACCGTCGGTAAGTATCAGATAGTTAAAGAACCGAACTAGTTAGGGCGTTCACGCTAAAGCTAGACTAGCTGGTATTCATGAGGATCACTCTAGTAATTGAACCTGGAGTTACATTATATCAGGTTGTCAGTGAAGAATTTCTTAAGTACTTTATCATTAACTATCTCAATACCTTCCATGAGTAGAAGTTTCTTCTTAAGATCTGGTCGAGATATGCCATTAACAGTGTAGCCGCCGAGTTTCCTGTTATTATGAACTACTCTGTGGCATGGAACTATCAAGGGTTCGTTATTACTTTTCAGTATTTTAGCAATATTCCTAGGATGGGTTCTTAAAATTTCAGCTATTTTTGAGTAGCTAGTGACCTTACCTAGCGGTATAGTTGTTAGTAAGATCTTAACAGCTTCCCTAAAGCATTCTTTCGTGACAGAAACCTTGAGACTGTTGTTTGGACCTTCTTCTACGCATAAAAACTTCAAAGAAATCCCTTCTACTCATACTTTATTTTTCGGTGCTTTTAGCAGAGTATATTACTATTCTACCCTTCTCCTCATCTCTCTCAATAATGAATTCAGTTCCCCACTTCTCTATCATGCTTTTAGGGAGGTATAGATTCAGTGGGAGCGTATAGTATTCGTACTGATAAATCCTGTTTTTTACTGCTTTCTTACCCACTATTTTTCTTGCTGTAGCAGTTCTTCTACGTACAGCCATATTTTTACTCACCAAGAATAACTAAGGTAGCGCTTTTAAAGGTATTATCCTCCGCTAAAGCTTCATAAAGGTTTCATGTGTTGTGACGGATTATTAGGTGTTTTAGAAGCTTATGAGCGTTATTGAGTTGGGTCGGAGAGGGGAGACACAACAAACACTCTTAATTAATTATCGCTAGAAGGGGGTTTCAACACCTCTACTACTTAGAACCGAGGATATAGTCCATTTTAATGCTTCGTAGTCTTTCTTCTCATTACCAAAGATGCCGTCCTGCCTAACTATCTCCACACCTTTAAAGAAGAGTGACACGGTTATCGTGTTATCCTCCAGTTCTTCAGATATAAACATTACAGTCATTACCAGACCTCTAGATTTCTCCTCTATTCTCCTTAAAGTTCTCTGTAGTGCTCGTGCTTCAGGAACACCTGTTCTTAAAATAACTACTAGAACTACGTCACTCCCGTAAACGATTTCCATCAATTCTTTCACGTTATTTACTACCTTCATTACTTATCGTCCTGCATTTGCTGATGTAAGTCTCTCTAATTATTTTCTTTTCTTTAGGAGTTAAATATAACTCTATATCTACGGGACTCCTAATTTCTGTTGGTTTCTTGATTTCTTGACTATTGATGAAGACTGATTCATAATTAAGTAGTTCTTTCAACTCACCACACGATAACTCTTTAACGAATCTCTCAAGATTTCTCTCAAAATCCACGTGCTTCTTAAGTTGTGATTCACTTACAGAGAACCCGCACACCAAGCATGAGAGGTCTGGCATCACAGAATTAAATCCGCACCTAGGACATGTGATTGGCGGGATTCTATATTTCTTTCTAACCCACCCATCAAACCACTTAATCCTGAGTATCTCCGTAAGATCTGTGCGTTTCTCCTTAACTATCTGCTCGTAGATTTTGGGAGCTACGAAAAGAACAGAATCTCTAATACTCGCTACTACGAAGTCTAGAAGATGCGGTGGTAGAGTCTCGAACACATAAATCAGCTTATTAGCTATTAACTCATTTATGGTTTCCTTATGCCTGTTATACCTCTTAACCACGGTCTCGACGTCTGTGCGTGTGGTAGGAGAACCGTAAAGCTGGGTCAGTATGTCGTGAAGCAACTCTACGTATTGAGCCTCACTCAAACCCAGCATTGAGAGACCTGAGAGCTCAACAAATTCTCTCACGTTTTCCTCAATCCACTTATCAATATCTACTTCCTTACGACCCGACTTCTTCTCCTTAACAGCTACCTGCTTGACTTCCTTAAGAAGCTCCTTACTCTCCGGCTTAGTTTCCTCAACACCTTTCTTCTTAATTTTTTTCTTCTTCTTACTCTTCTTAACCATCCAGTAACTACCTCCCTTCAAATACCTTTGATTGTTGTTCTCACCTCAATTATGTCTTTATCCATTAACTTATGAGAAAGACCTACTTTCTCACCTGGGTACTTAGCTGAGGGCCCCCAGATTCTCGCATACCTAAAAAATTTCAGGAACTCTTCACGTATCTCCCTTACAGCATCCTCAACTGTTGAGCCTTCCTTAAGTATTAGTGGTTTTGGTGAGTGAGTATCTGAGTTAGGTTCTTTGGTATAGACCCTTATTAAGTTAAGCATCTTGAAGACTAGGTAAGGAACGCGATCAAACCCACTCATAAGTGTTGCTGAAACAGGAATTACGTCGACGCCGGGAACTACATTCATTAATGCTCTCGTCAAAGAAGTTACTTGATTTTCTTTAATGAGGTCTACCTTATTCAGTAGTATTGTTGATGGCTTATACGTGATTTTCTCGAAAATAGCTTTCTCCACTTCGTCTAAAGTCACTTCACCCGTTATCCTGACTTCAGAGTTGTAGAGCCTATAACTCTCGAGGAGTTTCCTCACATCATCAGCCGTACACCCAACCAGCTTACCATTCACTATTACCCTAACTCCCTGAAGACTCCTCCCCCTGATTATTTGTACTTGACCTCTAGGTCTTACTAAGTAAATACCTGAGTCAGCTAATTCCCTCGCCATGATTTCTAGCTGTCTTATAGGGTTACTCGAGGCATCAAGAACTATTAAGAGGCCGTCAGCGTTCCTCGCAAGACCTAGTAACCTAGTCCCCCACCACACAGCACCTTTCGAGAGATCCTCGACGAATGCTGGAGTGTCTATCAGTTGTATTTGAACATCCTCATACGTCATCATGCCCGGTACGGGTAGCTTAGTAGTGAATGGTATCTGACCTACCTCAGGCTTCGCGTTAGTTAATGCTCTAAGTACGGAGCTTTTCCCGGAGGACGGGAAACCAAGAATAACTACTTGCGCTGCACCCTCCTTCTCTATGAAGAATGTTGGACCCCCGCTACCACTTCTCCTAGACTTCTTCTCTTCGAGTTCTTTTCTGAGTTCCGAGAGTTTCCTCCTAGCCCATGCAACAAGATTCTCAGTTCCTTTATGTTTAGGGACAGCAGACAGAAACTCTTCTAAGGCTTCTATCTTCTCCTCAGTACTCCTAGCTTCTAAGTACTTCACCCACTTGGCTTTAGCTTCAGCAGGTAAGTTAGTTGGCACACTCTCTCCTATCTTAAATTAGATTAGTCCTCTTAAAACATACTCCATTATTAGTTCTCTCCCCCAAACCACTTAAGCAAGGTATGATTATCCCTAACAACTCTTAAACCCAGTCTCTTCAATGTTGACCAAGACTTACGCACTATAGGGGCTTCTACGGGTGAGTGTTCAGCCAGCCACTTAATAGTCTTAGGGTCTGACGGGTACCCACTACCGAAGTCCCCGTAAATAGTGTGTAAGTAGCTCACATGCGTGTCTCTAAGAAACTTAGCGATTATGGATGCTGCAGCTACTACAGGATACTTAACGTCGGCTCTATACTCGTAAGTAAGCTTAATATTTGGTGGGATGCTCCTTATTAAGCTCTCCTTGTGTTTAGGTGATGAGAGCGCGTCAACATAAACCTCACGTACCTTAACACCCATGCTTAAGACCGCCTTAATAGACGCAACTACGGCATCAACAAACAACTTATTCAAGTTACTCTTGTCTATCACTGGCGGACTGTACCTCTTAACGAATACTACCTCAGCAACCTCAATAATCTTAGGGAATAGAGAAGCTCTAGCGTGTGGTGTGAGACTCTTACTATCTTTAACACCTAAATCTCTGAGTAAATCCGTAAGTTCTTCTCTGAAACCAACGCAAGCGACGAACATATCCCCTACTACGGGACCTCTCCCAGCCTCATCAATCCCTAAAACCACGGATCTCGCAGACTTAAGCAAGTCTCAAACCTCTTCTAAGACTTTAACGACAACCTCTATAAGATCTTTGAAGTCGTTCTTGATCCTCTCCAGAGTAGTCTTCACGTCTTTCTCTCTTAGCTCTGTCTTACTAATTAATTCCATTGCTTCCTCAGCTGTTGAGACCTTGAAGAGCGGGTAGTTCTTAGCTTTAACACACTCGTTAACGTGTATGAAGCCTGGGTAGTAAGTAATTCCTAGAGTGTTGAGGAGAGCAGCTTCTCTAGCTAATGATGAGCCACCACTCACTACAGCTCTAGAATAGAACGTTAAGCTAACCCCGTCGTAAGAGCCCCTAATAATAACCACTCTACTCTTCAGTGGGTGAGGCATCTTATTGATTAGTTCTTCATGCTCAGGATATCTAGGGAGGAAAACCAGCTTTAAATCATTACTTAAGACACCACTTATTAGTTTCTCTAAATCAAATACCGTGCTGAGACCCTTATAATATGTCGCGTGATGTTCGTGCGGTCTTAGAACCAAGTACTTACCGGGTTCAAGACCTAAACTCCTGACGTAACTCAAGTCAGGACTACTCCTAATCAACCAAGAAACCTCATCAACACCCTCATACCTCACTAATCTAGAATCTCTAAGCATATACTTCCTAATATCTTCCTCAGGTATGCAGTTAGAAGCTATGACTATATCGGCTAGTGGTAAGGAGAGTCTGCTAGGCACGTAAGCGTGAGGCGAGTCCGTAATAGCTACATACTTTATTCCGGTGCCGAAAGCTAGCCTAGCAGCGGGTGGGTTGGGGTAAGCGATAAGTAAGTCCGGCTTAAATCTCTCAACATATACCGCCAAACCAAAAATTCTGTCAGCGTCTCCTAACACCTTATCGTAAGAATCCCCTATAACGTATCTCCCAACAACCACAGGTTCTAACTCAAACCTCCTTAAGGCACCCACAGTGTATTCGTAGTCCCTACAAGTAACGAGAACGTCGTGACCTACCCTACGCAGCTCCCTAGCTAATAAACCAAAAAGAGTTGCCTGCTTCGAGGTCAACACGTCGATCCATACTCTGAAGTCTACCACCATAACAAAATTTGAGCTGTCTCCCTTATTAATTGTTGCTAAAAACACCATGTTTCGGTTTATTGCCGCTGAGATATCGTTTCGAGCTATAAACAGAGTTTTCCTGGAAAGCCCCCGGAGAGATGTCAAGAACGAGTGATGAGGAGACTAGTGAACACCACTCGCGAGAAAGTAATGACGATTAATATGTTTGAGATCGAGCAAGCTTCTGATTAATAAATTATTATATTTAGTAGTTAGTGAAAATCAATTAAAGAGGTGTGGTCTGGGATGAAGCTCTTCGGTACTGACGGTGTTAGAGGGGTTGTCAACGAGGACCTGAAGCCGGAATTTGTTGTTAGGCTTGCTCTAGCTGTGGCTACATACTTTGGTAGTGGATCCTCCATATTGGTGGGGAGGGACTCAAGAGCTGGTAGTGAGTTGATTCAAGACATCGTGTCCGGTGTTTTAGTGTCTTCTGGTTTGAGGGTATATGATGCTGGTCTTACACCAACACCTGCACTCCAATACAACGTTAAGGAGAGAGGTTTTGACGGGGGCTTAATGGTTACCGCCTCACACAACCCCCCACAATATAGTGGTATTAAGGTAGTATTGCCTGACGGTATTGAAGCTCCTAGAGAGGTTGAGGAGGAGATAGAGAAGATATTTTCTGAAGAAAGCTTCAGGAGAGTCCCGTGGAGGGAGTTAAGACATAGGAAGATACTAGTTGATGACGTTAATGAGTTTTATGTTGAGGGCATAATAAAACACATAGATACTGACAAGCTGAAAAAGACTTTCAAGGTAGTCGTGGATCCAGCAAACAGTGTGGGAGCACTCACAACCCCGAAACTACTGAGGATGCTTGGTGTGAAGGTACTGACAGTTAATGGTGATTTAACTCACCAACCTTTCAGAGATCCTGAACCTACCCGAGAGAACATAGAATACTTGAGCAACATAGTCAAAGACTTGAGAGCTGATTTTGCTGTAGCGCATGACGGTGACGCGGACAGAGCTATCTTCGTAGATAATCTAGGTCGCTACATACCGGGTGATAGGTCAGCCGCACTCTTATGCAGACACATAGTAGTTAATAAGAGAAGCGATCTGCCCCGGCGAGTAGTGACTGCTGTTTCCTCATCAACTATAGTGGAGGACGTGCTGCGTGAGTACGGTGTTGATGTAGTGTGGGTTAGGGTTGGCAGCATAGTGATTGCTAGGACTATGCAGAGATTAGGTGCTATGGCAGGCTTTGAAGAGAACGGAGGCTTCATGTACGCACCGCATCAGATGGTTAGGGATGGCGCCATGACTACCGCGTTAATGCTTGAGTTATTAAGTATTGAGAGGGCCTCGCTCAGTGATTTGTATGATAGTCTGCCTAGAAGACACTTAATCAAGACTAAGGTGCCGTTAAGAGATAAGAGCTTAGTGAGTAACTTGGTAGATAAGATTTTGTCGAGTTACGGTAGCTACAGAAGCATGACTATAGATGGTGTGAAGATAATAGGGCCTGATTTCTGGTTCCTAGTAAGGCCTTCCGGAACAGAACCTATAATCAGGATTTTCGTGGAGGCTAGTGATGAGAATAAAGCTAACGAAATTCTTAAAGACTTGCTAAGAATTACTAGTGAGGTATTAAGATGAGGTACCCATTACTGAATCTACTCGCATGCCCTATGTGCAAGAATTTCCCTCTGAAACTCTACGTGATAGAGAAGAAAACCTCAGAGAAAGAATATGCTGTTGTTAAGCCTTTCTGCGACTACTACTGTGGCAAGCACGAAAAACTAATTGGTTCTTTAGATGTCAGCAAGTTGGAGTGTGAGTTATGTGTTAAGGAGGATGTTGTTAGTGGGGTTCTTCTGTGTGGGGGATGCGGTCGGTGGTACCCGATAATAAACGGGATCCCGTTTATGTACCCGGATAACAGGAGGCAACACCCTAGAGTTAAGTCTAGAGAGGAAGAATTCATAAGAAAATACAGAGATTTACTCCCGATCGAGATTCAAGACAAGATTAAGTAATTTAAGTCGTTTAGCGTCTGAATCTTTTCCTACCTCTCGCAGCCCTAGCAGAGAATTCAGTTACTCTCTCCTCACTAAGTATTTTTTCTTTTAATTCTTCAACAGCCTTCAATAACTCGTTGAGCGTGTTCTCGTCTAGCTTGTTCTGTTCTAGGAATTCCTTACCGGAACTCGTTAATCTAAGTTTTCTTAACACAGGTTCCGTTTCTATCAAACCAAGATAAAGAAGTAATCGAATATCCTCACTTAATTCTTTACTGCTAGGTATTTGATCAACTAACACGAAAGAATACTTAAACTTAACGTTTTTCTCCTTGATTAAGGCGTGCACTAAGTTGTTCAAGCTCCTCTCAGATATTACTTGGAGATGGTTTATTATGGTGAGGAGCTTCAGCTTATCAGGATCTTTCTTAACAGCTTCTGGAGTCGCTACGGGTCTAGCGACTATTCTTAACTCTTTGGAGGTTGTGCTTGAGGTTTGCTGAGGTTTCTGCGGCATCTTACACGCCCCTAAATGAAGTTAATCTAACGCTAATAAATCAGATAGGGGCTAAATAATATAATATATTGGGGGTCAGAAAATGAGTGAGATCAGGGAAATAAAAAGTACTAGGCCTGAGATAGTCTTGAGTCTCCACAGCCACATAAGAGGTCTCGGACTAGACTCTAACATGGAGCCCAAGCCTGTTGCGGCAGGCTTAGTAGGGCAGGTTGAGGCAAGAAAAGCTGCTGGGGTAGTAGTTGACCTCATAAGGCAGGGTAAGATGACTGGTAAGGGGATTTTATTTGTTGGTCCTCCAGGTACTGGGAAGACAGCACTGGCTGTAGCTATAGCGAGAGAGCTCGGTGAAGACACACCTTTCGTTGCCATAGATGGTGCTGAGATCTACTCCGCTGAAATAAAGAAAACCGAGGTGCTTATGCGTGCCGTACGTAAAGCCATAGGTGTTAAGGTTAGAGAAGTTAGGAAAGTTTATGAGGGTGTGGTTAAGAACATAAAAATAGGCTTCGTGAAACACCCGTTCAATCCATACGCTAGGATTCCTGGAGAAGCTAGAATAACTCTTGAGACTAAAGACGACTCGATAACCATATCGGTAGGCGAGGAAATAACTAGTCAATTAGTTCAGCTCAGGATTAAGAGAGGAGACCATATATGGATAGACGCGGAGACAGGTATAGTGCACAAGGTAGGTCGTGTGAAGGGGGTTGAGGAAGCCAAGTATTACGACATAGACTCGACAAGAATCGAGGAAGAGATGCCATCAGGACCTGTGAAGAGAGATAAGGAAATAGTGCGTGTATTCACATTCAACGATCTAGACCTCTACGTAGCTAGCCAAAGATTCTCCATAACCTCATTATTCGGTGTTGAGTTAGAGAAAGAAATAGATGAGGATGTGAGGAAGTCAGTTAACTCTATGGTGAGGAAGTGGCTTGAGGAAGGTAAGGGAGAAATAGTGCCGGGAGTTTTGTTCATTGATGACGCACACCTCCTAGACCTGGAAGCATTCTCTTTCCTAAGTAAAGTCCTTGAGTCTGAGTTCTCGCCTATACTGATACTCGCCACCAACAGAGGAGTTACTAGGATTAGAGGAACCGATATTGAGGCTCCTCACGGTATACCACTGGACTTACTGGATAGGTTGCTAATAATCCCTGTGAAGCCGTATACTAGGGAAGAGATAAAGCAGATAATAATGATTAGAGCAGAAGAAGAGGAAGTACAGCTAAGTAAAGAAGGTCTTGAGCGCCTAGCAGATATAGGAGTTAGTCATAGTCTTAGATACGCTGTCCAGTTACTCAGGCCTGCATACATAATAGCTGAGCGCAAGAAGCGTCAAGAAATACTGCCTGAAGATGTGGAGGAAGCGTCAAGACTCTTTATAGATACTAAGCAGAGCGTAAAACTAATAAAACAGTTTGAGGAGCAGTTCATGAAGTAGTAGCTGCCTCCTCATCCTCCAGGTAAGTTAGCAGAACAGGATTATCTATCTCTACTACCTCACCCTTCCCTGACTCCTCACCCTCACTAACGAGTAATGTGATTATTAGGTAGCTACCTATTTTTGACGCTTTAACTTTCTTAATCTTCATTTTAGTGAACGTATCTACCTCGTACCCTCCTAAGCTACCCTGTAATTCTTTGACTCCATGCTCTCTTCTTAAGCGCCCGCGGATTTTCGCGGCTACGTATTTGTCATAACCCGTAATAGAGACTAATACCAAGACTAGAGTAGCTGCCATCAAGAGTAGATCTAGCATTACTCCCCCAACAATACTCCTACCTACTTAGTTGATTTTTAAGATATCAACCCAATTCTTCTTTAAGGAGGTAGTGAGGAAGAGATTAGTAGGGAATCGCAGCTAGAATTGGTGTTTCTGTTATGTCGGAAGATTACGTTATTATTGAGGAGGGTAAGGCTAGAATTAGGGTGCCGAACCCTCTTAAGTATTTAAGACCTGATATGGTTTATGAGCCTGCGTGGGCGCCAGTCTTCTACAACCCGGCTCAGACACTAAACAGGGATGCTTCAGTTATTGTATTGAGTGCCCTGCTTAGTACGCAAAGCTTTGAGAAGCCTGTTAGGGTAGCTGACCCGTTTTCAGGGACTGGTGTGAGGGCTGTGAGGTACGCGATTGAGGTGCCTGGTGTTGATGAAGTCTACGCTAACGATCTAGACCCTAAAGCTTTCGAGTTAATTCAGGAGAATATACGCATGAATAAGGTTCAAGACAGGATTAAGGTTTTTAGAGGAGACGCTAACGCTATCCTCTACATGCTGAAGTCCTTAGGATATTCTTTTGTTTTCGTAGATATAGATCCATACGGAACCCCAGCACCATACATCGATGCAGGTATCTGGTCTCTCAGAAATAACGGTGTTTTAGCTGCTACCGCAACCGACACAGCACCTTTAAGCGGGTCCAAGTATTTAGCAGGGTCAAGAAGATATGATGTTAAGCTACTCCCTAATGATATCGGTACTGAGGTCGGGTTACGTGTTCTGTTAGGCTTTATAGCTAGGAGAGGAGCTACACGTGACAGAGCAATAACGCCGTTACTCTCCTTCTACTCAGGACACTACTACAGAGTATTCGTGAAGATTTCCAGAGGGGCTACCAAAGCTAGTGAGGTCCTCTCTAATCAGATACGTTACCTCCTAATATGTGATAAGTGTGGATTCAGGACATTCACTAGTAGGGTTAGAGAAGAGGAAACATGTTCTTTCTGTGGGGGTCCTATAAAGCTTATAGGACCTTTATGGGGAGGAAAACTAATTAATGATTCATTCCTTAAGATTCTTAAAGACATGCTTAATGAGTTTAGCTACCTACAAACACGTAATAAGTTAGCTAAACTACTAGAACTCCTTGAAAACGAGCTAACAGAACTACCTGCTTACAACATCATTACTTTAGCTAAGTTCTTGAAAACCAACATACCACCAGTTAAGACTGTCTTAGATTGCTTAAGGGGGGCAGGGTACAAAGCTAGTAGAACTCACCTAGCACCTCAGTACATTAGGTCAGACGCTGACCAAGAAGCCTTACTGAAATGCATAACTCGCTAAACTAATTAAGCAGAAGAACTCTGCAAGAAGTTAGTCAGTAAATTGCACTTGTACGGGTTGAAGAAGCCGCCAGTACCGCATCTATATAGTTCTTTACACACGAAGCACGGCAACTTAATGACGGGGTTTAAACTAATCTTGAAATTTACTTCCTCCAGCTTTTCTGGTACGTACTTGAGCGTATATGTTTTTCTACCTTTATAGAGTATTTGCTCTCTCTTTATCAGTCCCTTACGAACTAAGCTAAGAACCGCTCGCGAGCCCTCCCTATTATCAACTCCTAAGAGAGACCATAACTCACTCTGAACAACACCTTTCTTGCCTCGTTGTTTAACTATCTCAAGTATGCGTCGCTCTAGCTCAGCCTTCATCAGAGACACCGTTCCCCCACACTCAAATAATATTTTGTTTTGAAAGCTAATATAGTGAGGTCCGTATCTTCGAGTATAGAGTCTTATGAATCCAGTCCCTATTCGAGACCGAGACCGTAAATAACTCCCACTGATTCTTTAATGACAATGACTTAAGTAAGCTGTCTTTTAGCTTCCAGTGAATGACTGCTAGCAAGACTTTATTACTTCCTAAGACTTCGTAAATAGCTGACTTGAGTTGAGGCACTGATAATTCCATGGGGCCTATCTCATCTATAGCTATTAAGTCAGCGTTCTCTAATGCTTTCTTAATAGCATTAACACCTATAGCTGCCGCGGCTTCAGTATTGACGCAGTATTTCCCGACGCGTGGCCCCCCGCTCTCACATAACTCAGCTAACCAGCCCTCATCACCTCTCATTAAGTCAATTATTTTGAAGCCTACTCTACGGCCACTCCTTCGAACCTCAGGACAGATGAAGCCACCTATCTTCAGACCATCACTTCTCAGCAATTCAATAACTCTAAGAAACACGGTAGTTTTACCAACGCCTGGGGGACCACTAATAAAGAACTTCATCTACTAGACCTTAATTACTTCTAGGTTTTTCTTATCAGTAAAGGCTGACAAGTTATCTTTTATTATTTTAGCTCTCTCAGCGTCATCCGTAACTACTCTAACTCCTGCTTCCGTAATCCTGGAAAACTTTAAGCATTCACCAGTCTTTACGAGTATTTCCCTCATATTATAGCCGCGAGACCTCGTCACATCTACCGTTATGAGGATTTCTTTATCCTTAATTATGTAGTCTGGTGCTGAACGCTTTATCTCGTATATCTTGCTTTCGTCCACATTGAATAGTTTCTTGAGGTTAGTTCTTACGTGTGTTGACTCACTACCGGCAAACTCTTGCTGTTCCTTAACAGACTTACTGGCAAACTCTTCTCTCAGGTCTTTCACAGATATGGGTCTTATGACCTCCTCACCGAGCACTGAAGCAAGCTTCTCTGCTGTCTCTATAGTTATGTTGCCTCCTCTTTTTTCGTAAGTTTCCAGGGTCTTCCTAGATATGTTTAGGAGGGACGAGAGTGATGTTAGCGTGTGTCTTAGTTCTGTTCTCTTCCTAGAAAAAATCTCACTATCAACTTTAACAAACAACTCTCCTCTCCTATATAGAGCTATCAAGTCATCCTCACTGGAGTACATGTTTTGGAAAGTCTTCAAGTTAACTAGATAGACTCCCTCCCTCTCAATAACTATATTCTCGTAAATCTCAGGAGCTTCCGAAACTACGAACGGTATAGCGTTCAACGCGAGAGAAGACTTAATCAAGTCTTGAGCTTCATTCCTATTCACGTGCATCAAGTCTTTAACTCTGATTATTAGTGCTCCGTGTTCTTTACTATTAGCAACTATGTCTATAGATCTTTCCCGGTACTTGGTCGGGAAATTAATTACTTCATACCTAAAACTAACTCTCTCTAATACGTTATTTACCCCCTCATAGAGTTTCTTAAGTACCTCCTTACTCCCCACTCTAGACTCCATTATCATTCTCAATAATAATTTAGGTAATACCGCAATATAAGTGTTTTATTTCATCTCAAAGAAGATCTATTAATTAGCTCTTCCTGTACTTGGCTAAAACCATGGCGTGGTCTTTATCGAATGGGTCTAGATGAACTACGTCAACTATTTTGAAACCCCCCTGAGTTAGGGTATCTATTTCGCGTTTGTAGATCTCGTCAGGTTCTCTGGTTACGTCAATACTTCTAGACTTTATAGCTAGGTAGAGGTACCCACCCTCCTTCAGGAAGTACTTAGCGTTCATGTTCACTATAGCTGCTTGCTCCGGCTGAGCTATGTCTGCATATAGGACATCAACTAGGGAAACCGTATGGGAGTATTTCTGCGGGAAGCGCGCGTCACTCAATAAAGGAACTATGTTCTTGCGGTCCTCGCAGACTCTCAGTAAGTCTCTTATTACTCTCGGCGCAAACTCAACAGCGTACACAACCCCTTTCTCACCAACTAGGTCCGACACGTGACTCGGGGTTGTTCCCGACCCAGCACCTAAGTAAAGAACCTTAACACCGCTACTTATGAACAGTCCTTCTATACCCTTCAGCAAAGCCCCTGCTAGCTTACTCCTGTATGGGTTCCACTCCCTATACTCGATGCCTTCATACGTGTAGAGTCTCTCACCGTAAACTCTCTTACCTGGAGCTAAGTTCTTAGTAGCTAACTTGATGCTACCGTCTTCTAACTCAACTAAGTATACGCCGCCGTACTTCTCATGAGGCTTAATACTAGTGACTTCAATCATTTTTATCACCTCCCACCTTTCCTTCTCCTACCCCTCCTGATAGGAGGTCTTTCAGGTCCTTTAACCTTCTCAGGTACTGGCTTAGCAGGAGGCTTAGCGTACAGCTCCTTAATCTCCGCGATCCTCTCCTGTAGGTCTTTCTTAAGCTTATCCGCAATAAACCTACCAGTGAAGTAATCAGCCTTAGCAGCTATAGCTAGCTTAGTCGCGATAGCTCTTGAGATCTTACCTCTCTGCCACTTAGGCGCGGTATGTATTTCGGGGTGCTGGAATAACACGCCGTGTTTCGGGGGTCTCCCACCAGTTCTTAAAGCTCTGAAGAGTGCTTTCTCAGCACCTAAGACCTGTATCGTGCTCGCGGGCATCTTAGCTAGGTCTTCAAGACTTCCTGCAAGCGATAATAACCTAGCTCCTAAAGTAGGTCCTACGAGCTCCGTTATGTTCGGAGCTACCTCTCTCATAACCTGACTTAAGTACTCTGAAAGCTTGTCTCTTAGTTCGTAGAGGTTTAGGATGACCCCAACGAAGTCTCTAATCCTCTCAACATCTACCTCTGATAAGTCAGCACCCATACTCTTTCTAGATGCTTCATAAATTCTAGCTGCTCTACTCTCACTAAAGCCTAGCTTCCTCAACTTCTCAGGTAATATCTCCTCCCTGCTACCAAACTCATAAACTACCGTAGCATACATCTTATGATCTTCTATCAAGTCATCTAATTCAGGGAAATGAACACTATACCACTCACGCATTCTGGACGCGAACAAGTTTATGGTTTTGTCTATGTCGTCTATGGACCTGATAGCTTGAATAGCTAGTAAGTCTCTCTTAGCAGCGAAACTCCTGAGCTTAATCCTCGTTACTTGAAGCATTACTTGATTTAAGAATGACACCCACTCATCCTCAGACTTCACAAGACCCTCACTAATTACTGCCTGAATCAGGAAATCACGTAGTCTGCGGAGAACACTATTATCAGGCTCTACAACAGCTCTCAATCTCAACGAGGAGACTACCCTAGCATGATCTTCATCAGGAACAACCACCTCAATCTCATCACCATACATCCTCACTAACTCCTCAATACTACTAACAAACTCTTCAGTCGCTTCACCACTCTCTAATCTCAG
>CALIBI010000005.1 GCA_938045815.1 uncultured Sulfolobales archaeon
TTCGAGAATAAGGTTTAGCTATCTCATACCGAGCATGGATGCCGTGAGCTTTGGAGCTGCAGCCTCATATCCACAACTTCACGTAAGATACGCTCCCCCAGAAGCGTTACAGACTGGACAGCAGAGAGAACAGGCACTCTACTATGTTGAAAGCGGGAGCGCGCTATACACGCTATCATCTGTTTTCATAGCTTCGGACGTCGCTAAACTAGAGTATTGTAGAGATAAAACTGAACTAGAAGGAAATGAGAAGTTGAGAAGAGTTGAAGCTGCGCTTAAAGCCTTAACCGCACTAATAGATGGGTTGTCCTTTGGAGCTAAAAGGTCGAGATACCTCCCAATGTGGGATGTTAGGAGCATGGTGGTTACAGTATCTAAGGGTCCCGTGGAGTTTGTAGCATCGCCGGGGTCGGACAGAGAGTATATTAAGGAAACCTTGAAGAGAGCTAGTGCGATAAGCGAGAAGCTAGGCGTTACTAGTAATGTTTATGTTTATGACAGCGAGGGCCTGGAGACGGCCGAGGTGTCTAATGTAGGAGTAGGGCGCTTCGAGACCCATACTGAAGCACTAGCTAAGGCTAGCTCGAAAGTCCTCGAGCTGTTAGGAGCAAGGAGCTAAGGGCGCGTCGGGGGGTACTCTATCTTGTCCTATATGAGGTTTTTTTACTCTCAAGTTGCTCTCCATTGGGGCTATATCGTTAGGGTTCCTGGGGCTACGGCAGCTCAGCCTGCGCTGGCTTTAGCTCCTCCCACTACTGTGGTGGGGGCTTTTGCAGCCTCCCTCTTGAGGGCATTAGGGTTCCGTGAAGGCATAGTCTTGAGTGCTGGAAGGGCGGGTGTGGAGGGAGCTTTTTCTAAGGTTTTCGAGTGTATTCTTAGATCTACTATAGCAGTCTCTATGGGCTTGCATCCTGTTAAAGATAAGGGTGCGGGGCTCGCTGTCCTCATGGAGCCTTCAAGGCTAATAGCAACTCCATATAAGACTGGAGGTGATAGGCGCGCGTACAGGGAGAGCCCGTGGAGCATGGGGTTTTACAAGGAGGGTATAACTAAGGCGCTTCCAGTGCAAGCTGTGGGCGCTGCTTATGGGCCTTCTGTTATTGCTGACCTCGTGTGGGTCGTAGATGTTGAGAGCCTAACTAAATGCTTACCTTTCGGGGGCGTTAGTGTTGAGGATATTGACAGGGTAGGGTATTATGCGGTTTATGGTGTCACTAGGATAGGCTCTAAGGAGGGGATATGCTCTACGGTGGCAGCATGCTACGTTGAGGAGCCTGCTGTGATGGGTGTTGGTGAAACTTTCACTGCTCACACTTATGTTCCGGCAAAGTGTGTGGCCCCAGCTATCAGCCAGTTTGTATCTAGAGTTCAAATATGGGATCTCTCGTACTCGTATGAAGACTATTATGTACCCTCGAAGATATCGCTGACGCTGGCGTACCCGCCAGTGCATGATCCTTCTCTACTACCATCGTACAGGCTCGTAGACGGTTGCAAAGCGTATCACATTAAAGTCGACGAGTTGCCCGAGAAATGCCGGGAGCTTAGAGAGATGAAGAGCGTTGAATGGGCAGTAGCTGTAGGGCGCAGGTGAGACCATGGAAACGAAAATACCCATATATCCCGAGACGCTTTTCGGCTACTATCTACAGCTCACGACTCTAGGCCTCGGGGAAAGAGTCAAACCTGTTAGCAGGATTTTAGTTATAGATAGCGAGGATTACGTTAGACTAGTCGATAAAGCTATGAACAGGATAGTCCGCTTGTCTAGAGTCGAGCTGGGAGCCCAAGATTCTTACACTAAAATCTGCGAGCGGCTAAGAGGCCCGAGGCTCTACACTGCTGGAAAGAGCGACATTAAAATACTTGAGAGCGCTGGCCTCCTAGGACAGGAGAATAGAGGTTGGTGTAGAGCAGCAGTCACATACGTAATGAAAGTGAAAGAGAACAGAGGGCCGCTAGGCGGTCGATGCTCTCCGCTAATGCTTCATAGAGCAACGGTGTACGGCAAAACAAGAGGGGCCACGCCTAAAGATGTTGATAGGATTGTTGCATCAACCATAGATTCCGTAGGTCTGGCGCTAATAGGAGGCTTAGCCTCGTTCCTCGGTAACGTGAGAATTAGGGATGATTTCTTCGAGTACTTCCTAGTTCCCGACGGCTCGCAAGAATCCCTGGAGAACGTAGGCTCGGTTCTCGAAGTATTTCACGGCGTCACCACAGGAGCTGGAAGCCTTACAAGTAGGGTTATCACGTTATCGAGCCCTATAGCAGGCGGTTTAAGCATGGATTCTGCCACACTATTCTCAGCTATACTTCAAGCTTCAGAGGCGGTTGAGTCCGTTGGAGAATTAATGGGACTAGCCAGGGGCATGCTCTTTGAGAGGTATATACTGGCAAGAAGCTCTGCAGGGTCAAGGCCCCAAGTCATGTGGATGAGCCCGCTCACGATCTCACAGATAGTTGAAGACATTAATTTAAAGGGGACTGTTGATTTCTTTAGAAGCTTATATAGACTTGCTTCTGAGGCGCCTAAAGTGCAGGGAGATCTCAGAGAAATTGGGAATGTGATTGCGGAGTGTGTTAATACTAGCTTGCTCTATTTCTGGACTCGTCAGCCTGAATTCCTCTTCATATGCTCTAGGGGTCTCTCTATTCTAAGCGATACGGCTGAGAAGCAAGGTCTTACTAGTATTGTTGGCCTTGCTTCAAAAGCGTTAATGTCGGCGAAGAGGGTGGCCATATAGGTGGAGCGGTGGGAGGTCTTAGCGGATAAAGTTTATAATATGTTTGAAAAGCATGATCTCGTTTTCGTTTTTGCTCCTACAGGCTATGGTAAGACTATGGCTTCACCCTACCTTCTTGAACGCATGCTTAGGAACGGGCTCGCCAGCAGGCTAATTCATGTGGTTCCCGTGAGGGCTCTCCTTCGAGAGATATTTCGCGAGAAGTTTAGTGTCCACTCTAAGCGATTCAAGGTTGGATACCAGTCTATGGATAGGATTTCAGGTGAGAATAAGAGCCCATACCTCTTGTCTGAGCTTGTAGTCGTCACTCTCGATAGTTTTCTCTGGAACATATATAAGATTCCGGTGATGGAAATATCGAAAGTACTGCGCGAGGTCTCAGAGGGGCACTATTATCCGGCTCTGGCAGCTATAGAAACGTCGGTGGCGGTGCTCGATGAGGCCCATCTCTATATTGGGGAGTCTAGGAGTGGGAGGAGAAAAGGTGGAAGAAAAGAGTGGATGCTAACTGTAGCTTCAGCTATTCGGGCATTACGTGAACTTAAAGTTCCCATAGTGGTCGCCACAGCTACTATGCCCTCGAGCCTTGTAGGCGCTTTGTTGGATGCGTTAACGCTGAAGCCGGCTGACGTAGGCGTGATCTATGTTTGTAATGGTGCTTGTAACAGTCACGTGAAGGCCCTTAGTAATTTAGGACTTAAGATAGTGATCATAGAGGACGCGCCCATCACCCTCAAATGGAATACGAAAATCGTCGAGGAGGAGGATGTTGACGAGGTAGTTAACAGCTACTGTGGGGAAGATGAGAAAATCGTGCTACTCATAGCTAACACTGTGGATAAAGCGGTGGAGCTATACAGGAAATTCAGGGATAAATGTGAGAAAGCCACACTAATACATGCCAGGCTCATAGAGGAGGAGAGAAACAGAGCTTACGAGGAGATAAAGAGGATAAGGGAAGCGAAGAAGGGCCTCATAGTCGCTAGCCCAATAATAGAGGTCGGCGTTGATGTTGACGCGAACGTTCTCATAACCGAGGCTGCCCCCCTAGATAACATCATTCAGAGAGCTGGCAGACTCTGCCGTAGCGTTGGGAAGCCTGGGGGGCTCAAGTGTGAGGAGCCCCACGTAGTAATAATAAAGGATGTTGAAGACAGCTCTATATACGACGAGGATGAAGTTAGGAGAGCCGTACAGATATTGGAAGAGGAGCTAGGAAAAGGTAAATGTATAGAGTGGAGGCTTTTCAGCTCTGAAAACTGCGTCTCAGCAGTCGACCTTTTAGAGCGTGCGGCGCCCACATCCATGAATATATATTACAGTAGCGCGCTCGTCAATTATCTAACCAGGGATGGTAAACCTTCTGATCTCATAGGAAGCATTGATATAGAAAGGCTCTTCAGAGGACTATCACTGGTTAAAGTGGCTGTGGGAAGATGCGGATGCGAGGAGTACGGGTTACGCGAGTGCTGTGGAGGCTGGGAGCTTATTGATTGTATGGGTAAACGCTATTTTGCAACAAGCGTTGAGACGCTGGCGTGGCTCGAGAAGAACCGCAATCATTGTCTTGTGAAGTGTGAGGGCGACAATAGTGTTAGGATCTTGGTGCTCTCAGCCAGGGAGGAGGAGGCTCGCGTCAACTACTGCCTCAAGGTCGGGTGTTCTCAGACGCTATACAATGCTATATATGGTGGTGGCAGAGGCGCAGTGATGGCAGGCATACACAGGGATCTCACGAAAATACTCGAGGAGGGCGAGACAGCGATAGACTTTTTTATCGAGCTGAGGAGCGACTGTTATAAGAGCGGGGAGGGGGCTTACACGTGAGCGTTAAATGGCCCTTGTCATATGTTAACATTGACCTGGCTGATCACCTAATTAAGACGACATTAATAGCTAGATGCCTCTTCGACAACGACATTAGGGTAGTTGCGAGGAGAGCCAACATAGATAGGGACACTCTAGATAAGATCCTCACAGTCTCAGCGCTACTCCACGACATAGGCAAAGCATCACGCTACTATCTCGACAAGTGGAAAAAAGAAGGAAAACTAGCATTCCCATATCACGAGATTATTTCAGCCCTCTTCCTCTTCCAAGCCTCCCATGAAGCTCTAAACCAGCCCACGAAATCATGTACTTTCATGACGGCAGCCCAAATAGTATCAAGACATCACGTCGCGATGAAAGGAAGACACCCCAAAGACTACAGCTTAAAAGACAAGAGGATAGAAGACCTAGCCGAAATCGCTGAAAAACTCGACGCCAGCGACATAGCCGAGCTTCTAGACAAACTATCAAGCCAGCCCACAATGAAAACAATAAACGAAGAACTCGAATTCCTAAAACATAACCTACAACGCATCCTATCCAACCTTAAACACAACATACCACAAAAAATATCATCACTAACAGAACTAAAGAAAGAGAACCACAGCTACATATGCGGAAACATGAACCAGCTAATAGTAGTAAGAGTCTGCACAGGCTTCCTCATAATAGCCGATAACATAGTAGCCAACCACGAAAGAAGAAACACCGAAGACTACCCAACAAAAGCATACATCGAAAGCTGGAAAAAAGAACTCAAAAACATCAACAATTGCGAAGATACCCTCTATTCCCTTTAGGGAGTTTCAATTTTGCTATAACAGGTGGAGGGCTCCCTTCACACACAGTATACTTTCTGTTCCCTTTCGGGAGTTACAAATTTTTCACCTGAAACCATACCTCCTTTATCTTACTATGCTTTCTATTCCCTTTCGGGAGTATCGGGGAGGTTCTACTCCTAGGAGCTAAACCATCGTGGATAACAATCTTTCTATTCCCTTGTGGGAGTATCAAGAGCCCCTCATAGCATGGAAGGATTATCAGGTTGAGAGGTATGCTTTCTATTCCCTTGTGGGAGTATCCTGGTCCTCGGTGAGAATAATATACTGCTTCACTTCCTGGGTGAGCTTCTTTCTATTCCCTTGTGGGAGTATCCGAGCATAATGAAACGTGGTTGAGCGTTAGAATATGTTGTCTTTCTATTCCCTTGTGGGAGTATCAATCTGAACTTTGAGATTCTCTATACTGTGAACCCGTGGATAGCTTTCTATTCCCTTGTGGGAGTATCACCCGAAAAGCCTGGAGGGAAGCCTTTAGTTAGCCCAGCCTATGATCTTTCTATTCCCTTGTGGGAGTATCCAACACTCATAGAGGGGACCCCGCTAGCCAGAATCTGGCGTGCTTTCTATTCCCTTGTGGGAGTATCAATAAAGACCCCAACTGATTTCGCTCAGATCGTGGAAAGCTTCTTTCTATTCCCTTGTGGGAGTATCTTAATATTTCCAACGCTCTGGGCTGCAATATCCACCCTTCTTTCTATTCCCTTGTGGGAGTATCACATCTATGTTTATTTCATTGAGCGTCCTCCTAAGGGGCCTTTCTATTCCCTTGTGGGAGTATCCGGTTTACGCTCCAATATCCTATACATTCACGTTTCACCTCACTTTCTATTCCCTTGTGGGAGTATCTAAGACAATGGGCTTCCCCGTTTTAAGCCTCCTAGCAGGCTTCCCTTTCTATTCCCTTGTGGGAGTATCGGATTACTTAGCACTGAAGTAGAGTTAGCTATAAGGTATCTTTCTATTCCCTTGTGGGAGTATCTCCTTTTCAACTGTTACAGGTGGGGTTACTATAGGTGGGGGTACTTTCTATTCCCTTTTGGGAGTATCTTAGGCGGGACGCTAGACATTGCGGCCGTTATTTCTTCCTTTCTATTCCCTTTTGGGAGTATCTGTTTTATAGTTTAGGCTCTTTCCTAACATTTTAATATCCCTTTTGGGAGTTTGTCATCGCCTTATGTTAAGCATCCCCTTTGGGAGTTTAGCCGTGAAGATTCTATAGGAGCCCGGGGTTTATATATTTGTCTGTATATGGGTTTCCCACGACTCCCCATCCGGACAATTTGAAGCCCTATCATCGCATGGTCATCAGTGTCCGGATGACTTTCATAGTTTGTATTATGTTTGTCCGGATGGCGTCATCAACCCCCTCCCTCATCAGTGTTGGCTCGCCCTCCGAAGACTCCCACCCATTATTTAAAGTTTTTAAATTCTTTTTATGGTTTCATGGTATGTGTTTTTTATCCTATTTTATGTGTTTTTTGCTCTTTGTTGTGGTTAAGTGTTTTTGTTGTCTCTCTTTTAGTTGGTGTCTGGCTTGTTCCCTAGGAATGTTTGGGATTTTGTTAGGAGTTTGGGTGAGGGTGTGGGGTCTGAGGTTAGGGGTTGGAGGTTTGATTTTGTTGGTCCTAGGTTTAGGGTTAGGCCTAGTGTTTCCGATGTTACTAGTGTTTGCCCGACTAGGCGTGATGTGTTTTTGAGGAGGGTTGGGGGTTTGAGGTTTGAGAGTGAGTCTATGGTTTTTGGGAGGCTTGTTCACGAGGCTTTCTTGTTCCCCTTCAGGGTTGGTGGTGAGGTTAGCGGGTTGCCGTTTAGGTTTGAGCGTTATCTTAAATCTTTGAAGGTTGACTGGGGGGTTAGGAGGGTTTTGAGGTCTGTCTTTGAGAAGTCGCTTGAGCTCTATGCTATTTCTAGGGTTGACTGTGTTCCCGTGTCTGTTGAGCCTTATGTGCCTGCTTCGCCTATAGGGCTTTCTGACCATGTGAGGCCGGATGTTCTTGTTGGTTTTATCCCTGTAGAGGTGACGACTTCTTTTGATGTGGAGAGGAAGGAGATGGCTTTGGCTGCTTATGCTTTGGCTGTAGAAGCTTGGGTGGGTCATCCTGTTGATTATGGTGTTGTAGCTCAGATATTGTTTAATGGTGGTGTGAGGGTTAACTGGAGGGTTATCACTATAGATGACATTCTTAGGAGGAAGTTCCTAGACTTGAGGGATAGTGTGGCTAGGATGCTAGAGTATAGGGAGGATCCAGGCGTGGCGGACAACTGCCCGAGCTCTTGCCCCTTCAGGGGTGTATGTCATGGAAATGTTTCTGGCAGAGCCAGGGTCTAAAGTTCACGTGTGGAGGGGTTCTCTTCACGTTAGGCTTAAAGGTGGTAGGAGGGTGCCTTTAAACGCTGAGATAGACCAGTTGATAATAGCTACTTCAAGAACATCTATAACGTCTAAAGCTGTGAGGCTTGCTGCCAGGCTCGGTATAGACATAGTATTCCTAGACTCTAGGGGTAACGTGACCGCTAGGGTATACCCGCCTGTAATAAATAAGACTGTTATGGCTAGGATAGGCCAATATTCGAGTGTGGGCGGGAGGCTGGCTAACGCAATAGTTAGGGAAATAGTTTATTCTAAAGTGCATAATCAAGCCCAAGTATTAAAGTATATGGGGAGGAGCAGGAGAGAAAATAGGATAGTAGAGGCGGGCTGGGAAGTCGAGTATGTAGCCCAGGAGATCCAGGGTATACCCCTGGAAGAAGTGAGCCCCGAAACCCTCATGAGCCTAGAAGCTAGGGCAGCGAAAAGATACTGGCCCATAGTCGTGGAACTACTCCCCAGTAGCCTAGGGTTCAACGGTAGAGATCCTGAAGGGCTGGACTTGTTTAACATAGTTTTAAATTATGGCTATGGGATACTATACGCTGAATGTGAGAGAGCATTAATACTAGCAGGCTTAGACCCCTACCTAGGATTGCTCCACACACTCAAAAGTGGGAGGCCATCCCTAACTTTAGATTTCATAGAAATGTTTAGGGCCCCCATAGTAGATAAAGCCCTCATAGTTAATGCCCACAAACTCCAGCAGGCTAAGCTCGCTAACGGGCTCCTCACATATGAGTCTAGGAAACTCGTAGCTTCCATAATTCTAGAATCCCTCCACTCTAACGCCAGGTCTTCTAAGAGGAGGGCTTTAAGTATGAGGAGCCACGTTAAGCTTGAAGCTCAAGACCTTGCAAACACGTTCAGAACTGGAGAGCCTTATTTAGGGTTTAGGGTGGTATTCTAATGCCCTACGTGGTCGTAGCTTACGATATTTCAGACAATAATGTGAGAACTATGGCTTCGGAGAAACTTAAGTCTATGGGTTTTTCGAGAATCCAGAGGAGCCTCTACGCTAGGAAGGGCGGGGCTAGTGAGGCTAAAGAGGCGGCGAGGGCCCTAGCTAGGATCATAGATTTCAAGACTGACAATGTGATGGTCATGGTTGTTCCCTGGGAGTCCCTGGAGAAGGCTTGGAAACTCGGAGTGTTTAATTATGAGGGGTCGATCGTTGAATACGCGGTATTATAGTGTCCCCGTAACCCTGCTCAAGGAGTATGCTTACTGTCCTCTCCAAGCTTACTATAAAGTGTTTTACATGATGGAGCCCCCTACAGAGTCTATGAAATACGCTAAAGCCAAAGCTGATAGGAGCCTAGTAGAGGAGAAGCTTAGAGAAGAGGGTGTAGAAGGAGAGTTCCTATGGGATGTGAACGTTAAATCTAAGGCCCTCAACGCTCGGGGGGTCGTGGACCTCGTAGTTGTTAACGGTGTTAGGGCTAAAGTTGTGGAGGTTAAACTTGAAACTTCAAGGAGAAACGTGTGGAGGAAGCGTAGGAATCAGTTAGCTCAGATCATAGCCTACGCGATATGTGTTGAGGAAACGCTTAGAGTAGTAGTAGATGAAGCTCTCATAGTGCCCTTAGAGAAAGGGGGCATAGTTAGATTTAGAATCACACCCCAGCTCAGAGAGTTTATCTCAAGGATCTCCAGAGAGTTCAAAGCCATGGTTGAAAGCGAGGTGAAGCCTAGGGGCGCTGTTGAGAAAAGCAAATGTAAAGCATGCTTCTACAGGAAAACCTGCAAGACTACCCCTCCGAGACTCTACGGGCAACCATAACACCTAGAGGAGTTAAACTATAAAGATAACCTTTACCCCTAACCTCGAAACCCACAAGGCCGATTTCCACAAGCCTCTTAAGCCTCCTCGCCACGGCAGTCCTCGACATGCCAGCCTCCTCCCCAATACTCTTAACCCTAGCTTTCTTCTTCTCAGCTATAACTTTCAAAATCTCATATTCGTAAGCTGATATACTCACAAGCCTAGGAACCACGGGGATCTCAATATAAGATGCTGGAACTTTAACATCCCTACTCTCAACCTCCTCTTCAACCTCAATCCTAACCTTCTCAACATCAACATTAACAAAAGAACCTATAGATTTCAAAACCATAGCAGTAGTCAAGAGAAGAGCACTAAGCCACCTAAACCCCCCACCAACAAGAAAAACAACCCTACAAGGCGCAAACCCCT
>CALIBI010000006.1 GCA_938045815.1 uncultured Sulfolobales archaeon
CACACTATGGCTGTGGACAAGCCTAACACTAACATGGCTAACAGTGGCCGTCATAGCCCTAACAGAAACATTAAACATTGAACCCCTAAAATTCCCCAGGTACGCGCTCGGAACACTCTACGTCCTACTCCTCCCAGGATACTCGACAATAGAAGCCCTATACCCCGAAGAGGAGAGCCTAAAACCCCTAGAGAGGCTAGCACTATCAATAGGCTTATCACTAGCAATAGTACCCCTAATAGGGCTAATCCTCAACTACACACCATGGGGCATAAGACTGTGGAGCGTAACCCTAACACTAGCGATATATACGACAACAATACTCATTATAGCAGCATACAGGAAATGGGAGATAGTGAGGCTACGCCGAACAATGTGAAAGTAGCCTTTAACCTATAACTCCCAACTCTCTGAGCGTATCCCTTAACCCCTCCTCTAGGCTTGTTGGCTCAAAGTTTACCTGTGACTTGAGCCTTGTTATGTCTGCCACGCTATGCCTTATGTCTCCAGGCCTCGGACTCTCATATATAGGCTCGAGCTCCCTCCCCATGAGTCTTGCTAGGGTTCTGGCTAGTTCTAGGATTGTAATTGCTTTCTCCGTGCCTACGTTGTATGGTCTCCCATCGAATATATCTTTTTCTATGAAGGCCTCCACGATCTCCGCGACGTCCCCCACATATATGAAATCCCTAGTCTGAAGCCCATCACCATATATCACTGGGCTCTCACCCCTAGAAATCCTCTCGGTAAACCTTGATATTACGCCGGCATACTCAGGATTCTGGCCTGGCCCGTAAACGTTGAACAACCTTAAAGTTACATGTTTAAGTCCGTAAACCCTAGAGTATAACTCTAGAACCTCCTCACCCATAAGCTTGCTTAAACCGTAGGGGGTTAGAGGGTTCCTGGGGTGATCCTCATCAACTGGAAGGTAGAGGGGCTCACCGTAGACAGCCGCGGAGCTCAAATATATGAGCTTAACACCAAGCCTAGCACACTCCAAGCCAACCCTAGCAGTCCCCAAAACATTAACATCAAAATACTCGAGAGGCCTAACAAGAGAATCGAGGCCACTAACGAGAGCAGCAGAGTGAACGACAACGTCAAAACTGGAATAGCCATCAAAAAACCTAACATCACCCCTAACAACCGGGACCCCGGCCTCCTCGAGCCTAGAAAGGGCATAACCCGTAGACCCCGCAAGATTATCGAGGATGACAACATCAAAACCCCTAGAAGCCAGCCTCAAAGCAACATGATGACCAATAAAACCGGCACCACCAGTAACTAAAACCCTCAAGCAAACCCCCACAATATCAAGGCTAAAACCCCCTTAAGAGCATGTAAGACAACTAGACAGCAAAGCGCCTGACAATTCCCCAGTGCACGTACATAGTGTAAAAGTTTCTTCTTCGGTTTTTATGATGTTAAGAGCTGTAGCCCTGAATATAGAGTTTTCTTTGAAGAGCTCTACGTATAATTGGACTAAGTGTTGCGGGGATATCCTGTATATGGTGTTTTTATATCACCTCTAACTATGGTCCCGTTAAGGTCCAGGGGATAGCTACGGCTCCTTCAGCCTCCCGCTTTGAGACTAGGTTAAGGGCTTCTCTGTTAAGCTGTCTTTCAGTGCGAAGAAATCTAAGAGCAAGTACATATGCTCCTCGTAGACCGTGTATGCGACCGTGGTGACAGCCTCAACCTCATCATTATAGCTCTATAGGGAACCATCAAGACATTAACTTTCTTAACATAGCTGTGTCGAGGAGCCTCGCCTCTAGAGTACGAATTGTTAAGGTGATCATGAACGTTTCTCAGTAGCTTAGATTGTTTATAACTACAACTTTATTGCTTAAACTTATTAGCCTGTCTAAAGGGTAGCTTCCAATAAATCTGTGCTCACCAGTGATTAAAGTCTTCAAACCTATGCTAAGTAACTGCTAAGTACGTTATGGAATATTGTCCACGAATTCTGGCTTCCTATAAGACTTATATCTCCTCAGCAGTTCATCATTCCTTAATGATATTTAAAATGTCTTCATGAATTTTCCATATTTCTCTTCCTCCATTGACTATAGGAATTCTTAATATTTTGGCTAGCATTATATAGAGTTCACGTCTTTTCTTAAGGTAATCAATACTTGGAATGTCACGCTTCCTAAGATATGCGATACTCTCATCCACATCTATTATCACTAGTTTAGAGTTCTTAGGCATGAGAGAAAAAAGTATCCTGCCAATTAAGCTTTTGGGAAGCCTATAGTCTTTCGTCTCATACATTAAGTCCACAAAGATGTCTAGAATGAATCTATCACATAAAATAATATAGCCTAAGATGTTACGTATTTTTATTCTAAAAATTAAATGAATGAATGTATCTAGCGTAAAAAACCAGGGCCAAATCTTAGCTAAAGTCTTATTCATGTAAAATTCGCGCTCAGCATATCTCACTCCGCTCCCGCCAATAGTTCTCCACTTCGTATAGCCTAGAAGACGACATAAAGCAAGGATTGGGTATGAGAAAAAGGCGGTCCAGCGGAACCAGACGTATTTAACCTTAAAGCCTCTTTCTTTTAAGTATTTTTCAAGTAGTTTAATTTGCGTAGTCTTGCCTGAGCCGTCAATACCGCAAATAGCAATAATACTCTGTTTATTCAACTTTTCTTACTACCAGGTAAATTGGTCTTTGATAATCATCGCTAATGAGCTTTAACATAAAGTTTAACACACCCCATAAAGCATGGTAAAGGAGATAAATGCTTTTCTCGATGGAGCGCTTTTTAACCACCTCTAAAATTAAAGAGTAAAAGCCGAAAGGTAAGAAGCCGCTTTCAACCACTTGCAAACCCTTAACATTCTCTAATAGGTTTATTAACACTAACCTAGTGTATGGTTTATGATACATTCCAAATCTCCCCCCAGTGAGGGCCATGACGAGCTTATTCCTGAAGGTGGCGGCAAAGTTCGGTATGATTATTATTAAGTGGCTCCCGATCTTAAGGACTCTTTGAGCCTCCTTTAAAGCGATAATTACTTCCAATACATCTCTGAAGTGCTCTATAACTCCAAAAGAGGTGACCGCGTCAAATATATTGTTACAAAACGGTAACTCCGTCACATCACCGCCACAAACATAAATTTGTGAACTTTGTTGATAAGGATTCTTACCTAAATAATTCATTAAAACTTTTAAAGGCTCCACAACGATGTCTATACCTACCACATTCGCCTTATAATACCTGCTTAAAAGCACGCACTTATGTCCGTAGCCGCAGCCTGCCTCAAGAATCAGTTGATCCTTCTTGATATATTTTCCTAAGAGTTTTAGAGATTCTCGACTATCTGGCGATGAAAGCTCCTTATAGAAGTCCTTATCATAATCCGGTTTTACCCTTTGCCAAGCTTTAGACCACTCCTCAGCTACTTTCTCCAATAAAACCTCACCTTACAACTTTATCAAACACTCTAACTAATTCGTTAACAGATTTCCGGCTATCAAACTTCTTAAGTATATCTTCACGGTTCTTTAATCCAAGCTCAATAACCTCACTTCTATCCATTGAGAGGACGTGATCTAAAGCGTCGGTAAGGCTATCGATGTTGTTAGGCTCCACCATGAAAACGCCCTTCAGCCCCTCAGCTATTTCAGGGACTCCACCTACATGTGATGCTACTAGAAGTCTCCCTCTGAGTAGAGCCTCTACAACCGCATATGGAGATGGTTCAGGGCATAT
>CALIBI010000007.1 GCA_938045815.1 uncultured Sulfolobales archaeon
ATGCTCAACTGACCGATCTAAACGATTACGTGAAGGGATCTTACGAAGCTATAATTCTGCGTTCTCTAAACCTCCTCACATATACTTTTGTTCTGATAAACCATAAACCAACTATAACAACCATTAACGAAATAGAACTAATTAATAAGCCGATAGTAGTTTTCGAGATAACCTATGAATACTCCTCGAATAGCTACTACAGCCGTCTCCATCAAGACTACTAAGTATTCTTCATCTCTAACAGCTAACACAATCCTCAAAAGCTCGGAAAATATGAAGAGTAGGAGTATGTAATCAACTTAGCTTTAACTCATTAACTGTCGAGGTGGAGGATACTAAGGCTCCTAAGTCTCTCATTAAATAATATGTTGTTATAGCTATCATAATTCCCAATGCTGCCAGAATCACTATATCAACAACATACATCAAGACGTTTATGAGTTTCCTAGCTCTTACGTGCGTTATAGAAAGACCCGTTAACGCACCTTAAGAAATATTCTTGTAAGATATTAAGAATTACGATGCTGCGGTGAGTTATCAAGACTTACTACCCTGTTTTAGTAGTTCTTGATTCACTAGCTCTCTTAACAGCTCTAATTATGTTAACATATCCCGTACACCTACAGAGATTACCTTTCAAGTATTCTTTAATTTCTTCCTCAGTAGGTTTTTGGTTAATCCTCAATAAGTACTCACTCATTATTATGAAGCCTGGTATGCAGTAACCACACTGAATAGCGCCTTCTTCCATGAAAGCTTCCTGAACCTCACTCAACTCATCATTCTTAGAAATACCCTCAATCGTGGTTACTTCCTTGCCGTTAACGTCTACTGCTAGGGTTAAGCACGAGAGTATAGGTTCTCCGTCAAGCAGTACTGTGCAAGCACCGCACTCCCCTATACCGCAAACATACTTAGTGCCCGTTAACTTTAATTTATCTCTTAACACGTTTATCAGTAATTCGTTAGGTTTAACATCTAGTGTGATAGGTTGACCGTTAACCTTAAACGTGATCTTCACGACCCAGATCACCTCCTCACCCTCTCCAACGACTTAATAAGTGAGTCATAAACCAAAACTTTCGAAACCTCCCTCCTATACCAGGCACTCCCTCTCACATCATCTATAGGGCTTATCTCACCAGCCACTAAACTAGCTATCTCTCTTAAGACCCCCTCATCAACTTTCTTACCAATTAATGCTGCCTCACATTTTCTAGCCCTAATAGGGCGGGGAGCTACAGAACCCAAAGCTATCTTAACATCTTTTATTGTATTATCCTCCACCTCAACATACGTCGCAGCACTAGCTATAGCTAAGTCCATAGCCACTCTACTTACCTTAATGAATGATGACCCTCCTTTCCTCTTAGGTATTATTATTTCGTGGAGTAGTTCATAAGGCTTCATAACAGTCATCCCAGGTCCTGTGAAGAATTCTGTTATTGGTATTTCTCTTGTTCCTTCTATGCTTGTTAGTTTTATTTTTGCTTCGTGTACTAGGAGTGGTGGTGCTGAGTCAGCAGCAGGAGAAGCATTACACAAATTACCACCAACAGTAGCCATATTCCTAATCTGTAAACTACCCATAGACTTAACAGCATCATACAAGGCGGGCACCTCCTCTCTTATTAAGTCGGATTTTTCTAGGTCACGCCAAGTCGTTAAAGCTCCTATACGTACTGAATCCCTATCTGCTCTTACGTATCTTAACTCTCTAATAAGCTTAATGTTAATTACATACTTGGGTTCAACAGCACGGATCTTCATCTTAACTAGGAGGTCAGTCCCTCCAGCAAGGATTTTTGCTTCACTACCGTATGTTCTTAGTAGCTGGAGAGCTTCCTCAAGACTTTCTGGCTCGAAGTACTGAAACTCAAAAGGTATTATCTTAGTGTTCCTTAGGTTAATTGGGACAGGCCTTAACTCGCGACTCATAATCAATCACCTTCTTTCTCCTTAATAGCTTTTAGTAGCTTGTCTGGAGTCATAGGTAACTCATAAATCCTTACCCCTATGGCGTTGTAGACAGCGTTCGCTATAGCTCCTACTGCAGGATTCATTGCTGCTTCGCCTAAACCCTTAGCTCCGAAAGGTCCTGTGGGCTCGTACGTGTTAGCTAGTATCACCTTAAAGTCCTCAACACGCGGGATATCTTGAGCGGTAGGAATCTTATAATCCGTTATGAGGCCTCTACTAAGTAACTCGCCAGTTTCTGGGTTGTAAGGAGTATCTTCGATGAAAGCCATACCCCAAGCCATGGCAAACCCTCCGTGTAACTGGCCCTCAACGAGATCCCTATTTATAGGTGTTCCTACATCCGCACCAGCGACTACCCTAACGGGCCTCACCTTACCTGTCCAGGTATCAACCTCCACCTCAACATAGTAGACAGTGAAGCTTGGAGGAGCTGACGTAGCTCTATAAGAAACTATAGCAGCTATAGTACCCCAATTCCTCTGCCAAGCAGTTCTCGCTAAGTCCTTGAGAGTTATTTTAATGTCTGGAGAACCCTCAACATAGATGATAGTTTGCTTAACCTCCTCATCATACCTTATCTTTAAGGCTTCAGGATTAACAACCCTATTTAGTAGTCGAGTCGCGTACTCAAATATCTTCTGCTTAACTAGCTGTGCTGCCCTCCTAGCAGCCTCACCACCGACGTAAGTACCTCTTGACGCGTGTGTGCACACGTCGTAGGGAGTATTCTCTGTAGTAGCTGTAGCGAGACTTATTAACTCCGGAGGGACACCGAGCTCCTCAGCTATGATCTTAACATGCGCGTCAAGAGTCCCCCCACCATGATCTTGGAGAGCTGTTATATATTCTAGCGTTCCATCCTCATTCAATCTTAAAACAGCGCCAGAGTAGTCTATCACCTCACCAGAGATAGGTCCTCCAGCACCGGAAGTATGGAATCCTCTACCAACACCTATCCCCCTCCTGAACCTTCCTTTCTTGTCTTCAGGCCTTCCTCTACTCTCCCATCCTATCAATTCCTTGCCCTTAGTCAGTAGTTCCGGAACGCCATCAGACTTGATCACGGACCTCACTGTAGGTCCTTGACCCCAGAAAACATCACCTAACCCAACATAGTTCTTTAGTCTTAAATCAACCGGGTCTATACCTAACTTCTCAGCCAGTTCATCCATGATCACCTCAACAGCCCAAGTTACTTCAGGTGCTCCATAGCCTCTTAGAGCGCATCCAGGCACCTTATTCGTGTAGACTGCTTTACCTATATACCTTATGTTCCTCCACTTATAGAGAGAAACAAACCATCCTAATGAAGTCCCTAGAAGTGGGTATGGCTGGATTTGGTGGGCACCCACATCAAGTATATTCTCGAACTCAGCACCCACTAACGTCCCGTCTTTCTTAGCACCAATCTTTATCCTGAAGTTGAAAGTAAAGTTAGAGTGGTCGAGCATGTCTTCCTCTCTAGTGTAGGTGAGCTTCACAGGCTTTCTAGCTTTAAGACACAACGCTACGGCTATGGGGACGAGAACGTTTGTCTGAATACTCGACCCAAAACTACCACCTATCGGGACCTTAACCACGTTTATCTTGCTTAAGGGGATCCCGAAGATTTGATGAATAAGTATTCTCGTGTTATGGATTGTTTGCGTTGTCGTGTATATGGTTATTTTATCGTCAGCTTCAGGAACGCATAAGACTGCTTTCGGTTCTAGCTGCATATGATACCTCTTACCGGTCTTAAAGAATCTCTCAATGACGACGTCAGCCTCCCTAAAAGCCTTATCGACATCTCCTTCAACGTAGTTTAAGGTAGCAGCTACGTTATTCTTTACTTCAATCCACTCATCACCCTTCATTATTTTCTCATGTATTAGCGGGCTCTCAACACTCATAGCTTTAAACGGGTCTAGCACAGGCTCATAAACCCTCTCAACCTCGAACTTAATAGACTCAGCAGCCTTCTGAGCTAGCTCCTCAGTTGGTGCAGCGACAGCGGCTATGGGATCACCAACATACCTGGGCTTCCTAGTAAGGACGTAGTGATCTTTGAAGGTTACCTCATTCACGCTAACAAGTCTTGGATTGAAAGGCTTCTGAGGAACATCATCCGGAGTTATGACAACAGCACCTAACCTCATAGCCTCACTAACATCAAAACTCTTGATGTCCGCGAAAGCGTAAGGACTCCTAACTATCCTGCCTATAAGCATTCCAGGAACCTCTAAATCATTAGTGAACTTAAGAAGACCCCTAACCTTAACGAAAGCGTCCTTCCTTAAAGTCTTTGAATTAATGAAGGAAACCTTATCAACCAATTTAATCATCCCCAGATCTTAATGAAAGTTTAAGTAAATAAACCTTCATTACCTTACTAAGAACATTCACAGACCTCACTACTTATTCTGATTTCTTGCATGAATTCTTGCTTCCGAGTTGGTCCGGATATCAGCCCCTAGATTTCGGGCTTCGTCACTGTATCTTGATAGTAGCTCGTTAAGCTTTGTTGCTTCTGTACCCTCTCAATATGAGTGGCTATACCATCTCTGAAGACTATTTTTATGAGTTGTGTGAACACCTCAACACTTGCCATAAACCCATTCACAACTACGACTCCGTTTGCTGTGCCTTCCACAGAAGCTACGCATGCCTCACTGCGAGGTAGGTTTCCCCAATCTCCCGGATTAACCAATACTCTAGTACTCCTTCTTGCTTCTCTATCCCCTATAGGGAAGGTTAAGTCAGTACTAAGGTCCTTGATACCCCTGACTTCCTTACCCTAGCTCAGAACGTCGGCTACGGTGTTCGTCACTCTCTGATTAGTTCATAGCCTACACTCACGGTTCTGATGAAGATGTCTTCCGTTATGCCTGGCATGGTTGCGACTCTCGCTCCTCTCTCAGTAGCTTCCTTTCTAGCTATAGTATGTGTCATAGATTTGAGGTTGACGCTATCACTACGTTCGATGTTTTCATAGCCTCAGCTCCTAACTCCCTAAGCCTTAAGCCATAAGTGAAGACTTATGTGTTCCTCAGAGATTCGTCAGTAACCACCAACACAGACTCTCCTGCCTTAACACGTAAGCAACGTGTTAGAGCAATTTCCACAGCTTTAAGTAGTGACTCCTTAATCTCAACACCTAAGTAACTTATTCTCTACACCTCCATCAACTCTCTCAAAACACGTCCTAACAAAGTTCTCGTGATAAGGACAAGCTTACCCTCATCCACTAGATGAGGACCTAGAATTTCCTTGAAAGGTTATTAAGGCACTTTTTCACTAAAAGTACGTGTGAGTCGATCGGAACTCCCCTATGAAGACTATTAATAGAGATAGTGATCTAGAATCAGGAAATATTTTTAAACTTAGATGTAGTGATTCACTAGGTGATTCAATTGGTCGATATAGTATCTTTAATTGTTTTAGGTTTGTTCTTAGTGATTGTTCTTGTTGTTATATTGTCGCACTTGAAGATAGTGCCTGAGTATAAGAGACTCGTTGTACTTAGGTTAGGGAAGATGATAGGGATTAAGGGTCCTGGATTAGTTTTTCTGGTACCTATCATAGACTCAGGAACCTGGATTGATTTAAGAGAGATGGTTCTCGATATACCTCCTCAAACCTGTATTACTAAGGATAACGCACCTGTAAACATAGACTTACTCATATACATGAAGGTATTCGACCCCGAACTCGCGGTGAAATCGGTTCAGAATTTTGTTATGGCGTCCACAGGTATAGCTGTGACTACTCTTAGAGCGATAGTTGGTGACTTACTACTAGATGATGTCTTAGCACGTAGAGACTACATAAATCAAACACTCAGAGCTAAGCTAGACGAGGTGACTGACAGATGGGGAATAAAGATAACTTCCGTGGAAATCAAGGAAATAAAACCACCAAGCGAAGTTCAGGAAGCAATGATTAAGCAGATGGCTGCTGAGAGAACTAAGAGAGCTATGATACTTGAGGCCGAGGGCAAGAAACAGGCAGCAATACTTGAAGCTGAAGGTTATAGGGAGTCAAGAATAAAGAAAGCTGAAGGCGAGATGCAGGCAGCAATACTTGAAGCTGAGGGGAAGAGGAAAGCCTTACTAGAGATTGAGGAAGCAGCTAGGCAACTAACTCATAACACACTGCTACTAAAGTACTACGAGACTCTCGATAAAATAGCTTCAGCACCGTCCTCAAAAATAGTAGTACCGATGGAGGTAAGCAAATTCCTAATCAGGATTAGTGAGTTCCTGGGGAAGGAATAAATAAATTGAGTTCTTTGAATTACTAGGCTAATTATTCTTTACTTTCACTTAATAAGTTCTGGTCTTAAATAAAGCTTTAATGAAGAACCACTTAAATCTGGGTACCTGACTTCAAGACACGCTAGAGCACCTGGACTTAAGTAGATTCTAAAACCACCCAGCAATTCCTGAATGACTTCCTCAAGACTTGGTGAGTGACCAACTAGCAGGATAGCATCCTTATCATCGATACTCATCGAGTTAAGCAAGCATCTAAGACTATCTAAATCAAAATATTCTGGCAACAACTCATTCCTCTGAAGAATCTCACTAACCCCTAAGATCTCAGCAACTATCTCAGCAGTTTCTAGAGCTCTCTTAAGCGGGCTGGAAAAAACGTATTTGGGTCTTAAACCAAGAACTCTAGCAACCTTAGCTACCTGAGTACGACCATCTTGAGTAAGAGACCTCTCACTATCTGGAACTCCAGGCTTTTTGGATTCGGCTTCGCCGTGACGCATCAGAGCGAGAAGCATGAGTACCTACCTCCAGAGTCTTCTCACAGACTCCTTTAATTTTTATTTCTTTCTGAAAACTTCTAGATACCTCATTATTTCCTCATATACGGCTCCGTTAAGCAATCCATCATTCTTCAAAGTATCGAAGAGCTGGCGCGCAGTCATCACGTAATGATACCTCATCCCTAGAGCTCTCACCCTATCTTCAGCTCCTTGCTCCCTATCCACTACGACTAAAGCTCCTGTAGGGATAGCACCTGAATTCCTCAGTATCTCGTATGTTTTCATTATTGAGTCTCCAGTCGTAGCTACGTCATCAACTATGAGTGAGGTCTTACCTTCTACTTCCCCCTCAACTTGACTAAGCATTCCGTGATCTTTCTTCTCAAGTCTAACGTAAGCCATGGGCTTACTGGTGGCGGCAGCTATGAAGGCTGCTAGAGCTACTCCCGAAGTAGCTACACCTACTAAAACGTCGTAACGTGATAGATCAACTTTCTTGGTTACCTCTTCAATTATTAGCTTCATTATTTTGGGGTAGCTATATATTCTTCTCATATCTATGTAGAATGGTGAGGTTATTCCGGAGCTTAGGACGAAGGACCCTATCTTAACGACTCCCGCCTTAAATAGTTCACGGATTAACTCCTGCATTCTCTAACCCTCCTTTCCTGCTCGTAAATAATCTTCTCAAGAGCTTCTTTAGGATTGGGAGAACTAGTTACGGCTCGCCCTACTATCTCGTAGTCGGCTCCAGAACATATAGCACTACCCGGCTCAGCACCCTGAGCTCCAATACCTGGTGAGAAGATCCTTAACTCACTACCTGCTAATTCCCTAACACTACTGATAACTTCCCTCCTAGTAGCTGGAGCCACAACGCCCCAAACACGTAATTCTAAAGCAATATTAACGAACTCACTTAAGTGCTTATCAATAAATTCTGTCGAGCCTTGATGACTCATAGAAACAACTAATATAGGCTTAACACCTAACTCCTCCGACTTTGTAATAAGAACGTCTAGCGCTCCACGCCTACCAACAAAAGCGTGAGATATTACCGCACTCACGCCTGCGTCAGCCAGAACCTCAACTACGTAAGACATAATATCTCCTATGTCGGCTAGCTTCAGATCCGCTATGAGAGGCTTACTACACACACTAAATAACTCTCTTAACCTAATTACCCCGGTTCTCAATACTAACGGAAGCCCTACCTTAAACGAGGAAACTAACTCGCATAAGTGATTAACACGTTCTCTAACCCAACCCTCGGGCTCTACCCTTGGTGGAGGATCCAGAGCTACTACTACTTTACCCAAATGCCCACTTAGAAAACTACAGAAAAGTTAATAAGCTTTTAACTGGTCTGAGTTACTCCCACGCTGCCATGTATTTAATTACTTCATCAGGTACTACGCCTCGGATTACATCACGTATTGAGTCTTCTATTATCTCAAACCCGTTCTCAAGATCTTCCTCAGATATTGTCAGTGGAGGCGCTATCCTCAGCACATTACCATATTTGCCGTAGGTCATCATGACGAGCCCTTTCTCCCACGCTCTCCATATGATCTTCAAGGCGGTGATTCTATCAGGTTCTTTAGTTTTCTTACTCTTAACTATATCAACTCCTAGCATCAACCCAACGCCTCTGACATCCCCCACTACCTCGTATTTCTCCTTAAGTTCGTTTAGTCTTCTTAACGCGTAGGAACCAAGATATTGAGCTCTATCAGCTAGGTTGTTTTCTAGGACGTACTTCACAGCAGCTATTGACCCGACGACGGAGGTTGCGTGAGCTGCCGAGGTTGCGAAGAACGTCTGCGGGGGAGCTGACTCAAGCACGTCTTTTCTACCAACGACTGCCGAGACTGGCATCCCTCCTCCGAGAGCCTTTCCCAGAACCACTAGATCCGGCACGATATTGTAGTGCTCTATAGCGAAGAGTTTTCCAGTCCTACCCATCCCGGTCTGTACTTCATCGTCTATAAGGATCATCCCGTATTCCTTAGTTATCTTCCTAATACCTCTCATGAAGTTCTCAGGTGGTATGAGAACTCCCCCATCGCCTTGCACGGGCTCTATGATTAAAGCCGCAAATGACTCACCAGCTACGTTTCTCCTGAAGAACTTCTCTATCTTGCTTAAGTAGTATTCTCCACACTCATCAGGGTCCTCAATACCTTCAGCACATCTGTATGTGTCTGGGTACTCCAGGAAGTATACACCATGAAGTGGGATAGCGTTTCTTAATTCAGGACTGAAGGACCCGCTTACAGCTACGCCGAGTGCAGTAGTTCCGTGGTAGGAGTAAGTGAATGACGCTATATTCGGTCTTCTCGTGAACATTAATGCCGCCTTTAAGGCTGTGTCATTGGCATCCCCACCACTTAACCCGATGACTACCTTCTTCTCGTAGTTCCCTGGTGTTATCCTCACAAGTAGTTCTGCAAGCTCCGCCACAGGCTCGTGGTATAGGTAGAGACAGTAATGAATAAACTTATCTAAGTGCTCCTTCACAGCGTTGATTACTCTCTCGTTACTGTGACCAACGTTATATGTGGCGGCGCTCGACAGGAAATCAATGTACTCGTTACCGTCGAGATCCCATAGTCTGGCGTTTCTAGCTCTTGAGATCGCTATCGGGAAGTATTTGAATGCTTGACTAAAGGAAACATATTTCTTATACTTATCAACAACCTTAAGACTCTCTGAGATTTTTTTAGTGGTTGGGATTTGCTCAGGTGTAGATGACGTTAGACATCCCCTATTATTAAGGCGTGCAAGACCTTAAATATGTTCCGAGATATCTTAACGAAAAATACCTAGGAAGTCATTAATTCTTTTCAAGTCTTACTTACTGAATGATAAAGGAAAAATAGTACTACAGGCCTGTGTTAAAGATATGTAGAAACTAAAAATAATACACATATATTTCTACAAGTATTTCCACAAACCAGCTCTCTCGATTTTACCTCTCCCCGTAAACCACGCGACAAGTCCTAAGAACATCACTATCAACACGGTTCCCACATGCAGCCCCATGTCTCTAATAACACCTTCAATGTTCTCACTAAAAGCTATAGTTATCGTGAGTAAAGCCATAATCAACATGCCAATAATCCATAAAATGAATGCTGTATCTCTATCTCTTGAACGAATCTCGAATTCAGTCATGAAATCGCCTCCACAGATTGGTATTTCATGAAGTATTATGTAAAAGAGATTTATAAATGTTATCAAAACATTTTTAAACCGGTTCATAGTATATATTATTGTGTGTTTCAATAGAGGTGACGGTAATGGATCCTCTACAATCGTTAATAGATTTTATGTATCTTGTTAACGGTCTCGTGTGGGGGTTGCCTGCCATCATTATTCTTGCGGGAAGCGGGCTAGCAGTAGGCATTTACTCAGGGTTCTTCCAAATTAAGAAATTCGGTACGATACTTAAGAACATGGTGTATAAGGGTGAGAGAGGTAAGGGTGAGGCCAGACCGTTCGCTATATGGTGTGCCGTAATGGGTGCCACGATCGGTGTAGGTAACATAGCTGGTGTCTCAACAGCTTTACACTTGGGTGGTGCTGGCGCGTTATTCTGGATGTGGATATGTGCGTTGCTAGGTATGGGCCTGAAAGGGTTTGAAGCTACTCTAGGTGTGTGGTCCCGTAGGGTCCTTCCCGATGGAAGAGTTGAGGGAGGTACACCGTACTACATTAAGTTAGTGCCGGTCATCGGGCCTGGACTCGCGGTTCTCTTCTCTATATTCGCGTTCATAGCAGCTTTCGGCATCGGTAACATGGTTCAGGCTAATAATGTAGCGTTAGCAGTTGAGTATATCGCGAGTCATTACGGGTTTGATATCTTCACGTTTAGGCTCGCTGCAGGTGTGGTGATGACTATTTTCACAGCACTAGTGGTTATCGGGGGCGTTAGGAGAATCGCTGATGTCGCTAACTACTTGATTCCATTCATGGCTACCTGGTACATAATATTTGGAGTTGGTGTATGGCTCATGTATGCCGGTGATTTCGGGCTAGCGATAAGTGAAATATTCACTTACGCGTTCACGCCGCAAGCCGCAGCAGGAGGCTTCTCAGGTTGGGTGGTCTACTCAGCAATAAGATACGGCTTCGCTAGGGGCTTATTCTCTAACGAAGCTGGTTTGGGTAGCGCGCCAAACCTGTATGCCTACATGATTATAGATCATCCGGGTAGGGCTGCCATGTATGGTGCTTTCGAGGTATTCATGGATACCATCGTTGTATGTAGCATAACCGGTGTAGCTAACATAGTGGCTAGAACATACATAGAGAGACCTGACTTAAGCGGGGCGGCGCTAGCTATGGAGACCTTCCACAGAGCTTACGGGATATATGCCCCAATCATTCTGGGTATGGCTCTAGGATTATTTGCTTTCACGACTCTCCTGAGCTGGGAGTGGTACGGTGAGGTTAACTGGCTATACTTCTGGAACAAAACACTTAAGCTGCCTGAAAATGCCTTAAAATGGATATGGAGGTTTGTGTGGATCATCCCAATAATCCCGGCAGCTATATCTCCAGAACTCTTCACGGTCTTTTGGGACTTCTCAGACACCATGAACGGCTTAATGGCTATACCGAACTTAATAGCTATAGCGTTCCTCATGCCTATCGCCCTCAGACTAGTTAAAGACTTCTACTCTAGATACCTGCTCGAGTCACCAAAGTAAAGATGCACTACGTTTTTATTTTACATTCTTAAAAACCATCTTGAAACAGTTTTTGGTTGAAGCTTCATAAATATAAACACTGCTGAGAATATCTTATTGAGACTATGGCAAGCATCACTTTAAGGTGTGGTTTAGCGTTTTGGTTTATCTTATTCGTAGGTCTTATCACGATTTCCACAACAGTATCTGTGGCGTCACCGCAGGGCAGGGTAGGTGTTGTTGCTGAGCTGACCTCAACAATTGATGGTGGTGCTGTTGAGGTTGTTTCTCGCGCGGTAAGTGAGGCGGTTAGCAGGTCTTCTGTGTTGATACTCTATATAGATAGTTATGGGGGGTACTTAGCTGCTGCTGACACTATAATAAAGATGATTATGGAGTCTGGTGTAGTAACTTATGTATACATACCTCCGGGAGGTAAGGCTGCTTCCGCAGGGTCTTTAATTGCTTTGTTAGGTGAGAAGATCTTCATGGGTGAGGCATCAACTATAGGTGCTGCTCAACCAAGCCCTTCGGACGAGAAAACAATTAATTATGTTGTGGGTAGGTTTAGGTCTCTAGCTACTATAGCTTTTAAGGGTAACGAAACGCTGGTGAGGATTGCTGAGGAATTCGTAACTAAGAACAGAGTTTTAAGTGCTGCTGAGGCTGTAGCGCTAGGTTTCGCGGAACCAGCTAATAGTTTGGAAGAGGTGAAGCAGCGGTTAGGGCTTGATGAGCTAGTAGTAATCGGTTATACTGCCTGGAATCACTTAATATCGGTGTTCTCAGCACCTATAGTGAGCTCAATAGCTCTCATAGTAGGCATAGCTTTGATATTCGTTGAGTTTGTTCAAGCAGGTTTCCAAGGATACGTAGTCGCTGGTGTTGTTTTAATACTAATCTCCCTATACGCTATGTTAGTAGTTCCTGTAAGTCTCTTCGCTCTCTCATTACTCATAATAGGGTTGATTCTCCTCCTCATAGAAATACTAACCCCAGGATTCGGTGCTTTCGGAATAACAGGCTTAATACTCATGTTTGTCGGAGCTTACGAAACAATAATTAGGGAGTCTTTTGGAATCCCATCCACGCTACCACTAGCTGTTGCAGCAGGCTTTGCGATGTTAGGTGGTTTAATGATCTACGTAGGTTATGAGGCCGGGAAAGTCAGGAGACTCAAGACTAAAGCACTCCGCGATAAACTAATTGGTGAGGTAGGGGTAAGTAAAACCAGGTTAACACGCGAGAAGCCTGGCGTTGTTTACGTGCTTGGTGAGGACTGGACAGCGTACCCTATCGAGGAAGTAATAGAGCCTGGAACTAGGGTTAGGGTAACTGAAGTCAAGGGCTTAACACTCTACGTCTCCAAGATAGGTGAATCCACTAATGAGTCAGGAAAACCAAGACTACAGGAGAGTTAGAGAAGAATTAAGAAAAAAGATATGGGATTTGATGGAGACGACAAACATAGCTAGATTCCCTAGACCAGTACACGGCAGAATACCGAATTTCGTTGGTGCTGAGCAATCCGCGTTTAACTTGCTTAAACACTACTTAACCAGAACCTCTAAAGTAGTTAAAGTAAATCCTGACGCACCCCAAAGAGCCGTACGTGAGTTAATGCTCCGCACACACAGGAAAGTCGTTATGCCTACACCGAGAATATCTGAGGGTTTCTTATTGTTAGATCCTGACAAAATACCTGAGAACGCTTATGGTGTAGCGTCAACAATACAGGGAGCTTTCAGGTACGGTGAGCGTGTAGACCCGCAAAACCTACCTAGCGTAGACTTAATAGTAGCTGGATCCGTCGTCGTTGACGTATTTGGTGGGAGGCTGGGGAAAGGAGAAGGATACTCAGAACTCGAGTACGGGATTCTCATAGAGTGCAAGAAAATCTCTCCTGAAATCCCAATAATAACAACAGTCCACGATATTCAGGTAGTGGAAGAAAGAATACCACTAAAACCGTGGGACTTCACAGTTGACTGGATAATAACTCCAACAAAGAACATACAAGCTAAAGGCCCTAAAATAAGACCTAAAGGAATTCTCTGGGAGCACCTAGAAAAAGACAAGCTGGTGAAAATACCCGTGCTAGACACGTTGCTAAGACAAGGAGGTTGCTAGAAGATTAACCGATACCAAGAAACTAAAACACAACTAAAACTTAATGATACTTTGAAGATCATTGCTGGTTTTGTTCTATGAAGTAACCATTTCTTGGGAGTGTGAATCTCAATAGAGCTATAATCCCTCCAAACCCTCTCAGCTTAATAGCTAGTGGGGATTCTGTCGGAACTATCCTAACATTACCTCCCTTCTCTTCAACTAAACTAAGGATGTTCTCCACACGTACATACTCGTCAGAAGTGAGTAAGTCCTCGTTAACGAGGAGAGTGTCTACAGCGTTGTTGAGTGCGGCAAACTCAACATCTTTTAAACCATAAGCAATTCTTTCAGGGTTTGACGTAAGTAGTTTCAGGAATTTTTCCAGTATTTCCTCACCCTCAACAATTACGTACTCTTGCAGTAGGTTTTTTACTGAGTCTCTCTTAAGTAGTTCATGTATTCCTGCTCTACCACCTATAGAAACAGAATCAGCGAATATCTTTAGCTTATTCCCGACACGTGTTTTTAGTTCTTTAACTAAAGCTTCTCTAAGAACTGTGGGGGAACCAACTATTACGAAGTCTATTTTCTCGGACTCCAGGTACTTAATTATTTCTTCGGTGATTCGGGTAGCTAAGTCCTCTATAGATGATTCGTCCTCACTTCTTATGCCGGGGAGTGTTAAATCATTTAAGAATCTCACACCTTGGTCGTAGAGGAGAGCTAAAGAAACTTCATCAAAATCAGCAGCTACTAGTAGCGCTCTAAACCTCCTCCTACTCGAGAGAAACTCTAATCTCTTCAGTAACGTTTGACTTATTGATTCTCTAAACAGTGTTATCTCACTCCCCACATCAACGTTTAATGTGTGGTGAGAGCCTCTTAACCCATACTCTTCAGGACCCTCAACTATAACTCCATGTATCCTTAACCTACTCGCAAACGGCTGAAAATAAAGCTTCTCAACCTTAATAGCTAGAATCATGGGTAGTCTTTTCTTACCCTCACCATCCATCTTCACATCTCTTAATGTTTTAGCCGCTACGATATCTCCTGCTTTAATAATATTTTTCAGTACCCACAGATCATCAACGTCCTCAATCCTAATCTTAACCCAACCTTTCTTCAGATCCTTATCGATTACTTTCAACGACTACACGACACCAAGTCTAAATCAGCTTAAGCAGTATTAAGCAACAAAAGACAGGTTTATGATGTGTTGGAAGAAGTAATAAACACAGATAATTGCTTATAAGAGGCACTATACTTTAAGTATGGGGTGCGCATAGTGAGTGGGAACCTCGATTATTTCTTTTTCCCTGAGAGTGTTGCGGTGGTTGGGGCGTCTAAAACTCCGGGTAAGGTAGGTTATGAGCTTCTCAGGAATTTGACTGAGTTTTATAGAGGCGAGATATATCCGGTCAATCCAACAGCCGACGAGATTCTTGGTCTTAAGGCTTACCCGTCGATTAAAGCAATACCTGACAGGGTTGATGTAGCGGTTATATCAGTACCTGCTGAGAAGGTTCTTGAAGCTGTTGTTGATGCTGGTGAAGCAGGAGTTAAAGGACTAATAGTGATTTCCGGAGGGTTTAAGGAGGTTGGGCATGAAGGCGCTGAGAGAGAGAAGAAGTTAGTTGAGACCGTGAGGAAGTATAAGATGAGGTTAATAGGTCCGAATTGTGTAGGGGTTTACGTCCCTAAGTCCGGGATGAATACTCTCTTCCTGCCTAAGACAAGGCAGGGCTTCCCGCCACACGGGCATATAGCTTTCGTTTCTCAGTCAGGAGCTTTCGGGTCGGCGGTACTAGATTGGGCTGCATTAAGAGGACTTGGGATGAGTAAGTTTGTTAGTTACGGTAATAAGGCTGACGTAGATGATGACGATCTTCTAGAGTATCTTAAGAAAGACCCCGATACCAGGGTAATAACGATGTATATTGAGGGGGTTGAGGATGGTAAGTCTTTCTTTAAAGCTCTAAGAGATACTACCCCAGTCAAGCCCGTAGTTATTCTTAAGTCAGGCAGGACTGAAGCTGGTGCTAGAGCTGCTTCATCACATACAGGAGCTCTAGCAGGTCAGGATAAGGTGTATGATGCTGCTTTCAAGCAAGCAGGAGTTTTGAGAGCTCACGGAATGGAGGAACTCTTCGATATGGCTTTAGCTCTAGCTCTCCAACCGCCATCACACGGTCCCAGAGTCGCTGTCTTGACAGTAGGCGGCGGTTCTGGAGTGATGGCTACCGACGCTTTATCTGATCTAGGTCTTCAAGTACCCAGACTTAGTGACGTGACTGTCGAGAAGTTGAGGAGAGTCTTGTTACCTATAGCTTCCCCATACAACCCCGTAGACGTGACCGGCTCAGCAAGAGACGAGCACCTAATCCAAGCAGCAGAAATACTGATGAAATCCGGTGAAGTTGACGTAATACTCTGGCTACCCTACTACATAGTCCCCGGCGTAACAGAAAAACTAAACCCAGAATTCATAAAACTAGTCAACGAAATCAACAACACCCTCCAGCACCCGATACCCATAGTAGGAGTAGCTACAGGAGGCTCCTACACAGTAAAATACTCAGCTGAAGCCGAATCAATGGGAATACCAATGTACCTCTCACCCGAGAGAGCAGCTAAGGCTGTGAAAGCTTTAGTAGATTACGGCAACTGGCTAAAAACCACAGGAAAATTCAGTGAATACATAGAAAACCTTAGAAAAAGACTACCGCAATAGCTAGGTCATTGCTTCAGGAACCTGAGATCTCGTTTCTTGATGAGCTTACGATAGGTCTGGACCCACAAACCAGAGCTAAGATTTGAGGTTACATATGTAGACATCAAGAAAGAGAAGAACATTACCATAATGATGACAACTCACTATATGGATAAGGCAGAAGAGCTGTGTGGCAGGATCTCCATAATGAATGAGGGGGAAGTAGTAGCTGAGTGGTATTTTTACCCGATAGACAACCTTCCTGAATGGATGAAAGTAATAGCTTACACTAAACCTAATGACATACGCAGTAGATGGGAGATACTGGTTAACTAGCACTTCTAGGTTTAACCCCCTAATTGACGTGGGGGTACTGGGCTTACTAACGCTTGTCATAGCCTCGTTAGCTGTTAGGGTCTGCAGCGAAGCAACGATTGAGGATTAATTCAGTAATTATTTGTTAATATCGTAGGAAATTATGTGTTCGTTTGCTTGAAATGTTTTCCTTAATTGTTGAAGGGATTAGGAGTAAACTTAAGTAGTTTTGTCGTGTTTATGTGGTGGGGTGGTGCTGGATAAGTCAGCGGCGAGATCGTGAGTTTTTGAGAAAGTTTCTTGATGATTCGGGTGTTTGGTATCGTTTTTATGAATTTTCTGAGCACACTATGACTGTGGAAGCGGCAGCTAAGCAGTTAGGTGTGAGTCCTGAGAAAATAATTAAGACGTTAGTGGTGATTAGCGAGAGAAGCGAGCCATTCATAGCGATTGTGCCCGGTGATAGGAAGCTTGATCTAGGTAAGTTATCCGTGATTATTGGTAGTAGAGTTAGGATGGCTAAAGCTAGGGAGGTAGAGAAAATAACTGGGTATTCTGTTGGTGCGTTACCGCCGGTTGGGCATGGAATAACTACGTATGTGGATAGGAGTGTGTTAAGGCATGAGAGAGTGGTGGGTGGGGGTGGTAGTACTCATACTTTAGTAGAGCTAGAAACGAAAGACTTGATCAAGCTTGTTAACGCTGTGATTAGTGATATTACTGAGTAAATGATATTCTGCAACATGATTTTAAGGTAATCTCGACGTTATTCTTGGGTGTGCGTGTTGGGCGGGATTTTCGGTGTAGTGTGTGTTTCTCAAATACCTGCAGGCGTTGTTAGGGAGGGGTTGAGGAGGCTAACATACAGGGGTTACGACGGAACAGGACTTACTTACTTGGATGAGGCAGGCAACATAATCGTACGTAAGTCACCTAAACCACTGAATGAAGCCTCTAGAGACATTAACCTAGATAACATCCCGTCAAGTATTGCGTTAGGACACGTAAGATATGCTAGTAGGGGTAGGCCTGTTTACGAGAATACTCACCCATTAACTGATTGCGAGAATAAGATAGCTGTTGTGGGTGATGGAGTCATAGAAAACTTCGAGGAATTCAAAGAGAAGTTGGAGAGGAAAGGTTACGTATTTGTTTCCAGAACAGACACGGAAGTTTTCGCTCATTTGGTAGAGGACCTTATGAAGGAAGGAAGTAACTTATTGGAAGCGATCGCTAAAGCTACCAGAGAGTTGAGAGGTGTTTACTCAATAGCTTTATTAGTTAGAGGTATTCACAAAATATACGTGGTTAATAATGAACAATCGATAGTGGTTGGTAAGGGGGGCGAATGCTATTACGTCTCAAGCGATATGCCAAGCCTCTACGGCTTCTCTGAAGAAGCCCTCATATTAGGAGATGATACCCTAGCTGAGATAGGGACTGAAGCTGTGAGAGTATTTGATGTGAAGACGTTAAGTGAGGTTAAGGAGCTCACACGTAAGAGAATCAAGTACTCTCCAGGAACGTTTGAGAAAGCCGGGTATCCTCACTACATGCTGAAGGAAATCTACGAAATACCGGAAGCTTTAATGAAGACCACGTACACCCTCATGGATAAGTACCTCAGGCTAGCTTCTATGATAATTTACGGAGCAAAAAACGTCTACGTAGTTGGTACGGGTACTAGTCTACACGCAGGTCTCGTATCTGCTTACTACTTCAGCGAGATCTCGGACGTACCTGTTAACGTTATTAGTGCTGCTGAGTTCCCGTACTACGCGTTAGACAACGTATCTACGGGAACTGTGATCATCGCTATAAGTCAGAGTGGCGAGACTAGCGACGTTATTAGGAGTATTAGGTTAGCTAAGCAGAGAGGAGCTGTCATAGTCGGGATCACTAACGTAATTGGTTCTAGACTTTCGCTAGAATCTAACATATACTTACCTATCGGTGCGGGTCCCGAGATAGCTGTACCAGCAACAAAAACATTCACCTCAACCCTAGCTACTTTAGCTATACTTGCTACTTACACAGGACTCCACACAGGCTTAACAGAGAAGGGAGATCTGGAAAACCTGTATGGCAAATTAAGAAATTTTGCTAAGGAATTATCGAGCAGGCTATCCGTAATTGATGACAATGTTTCCGTGATTGCGGATAAGCTAGTAGGTTGGGAAAGTCTCTACGTCTCTAGTAGCGGCATAAACTACCCTATAGCTCTTGAGGGAGCTCTCAAGCTTAAGGAGACTGCTTTAATACATGCTGAGGGACTGCAGCTGGGGGAGGTTAGGCACGGACCCATGGTTCTAGTTAAGGAGGGTTACCCAATAATACTCATAAAACCTGTTGAGGAAGCAGCGCTAGACCTCTATAATAAGGTAGCTAAAGAAGCTCTATCTAAGGAAGCTAAAGTGATTACCGTAACTCATGATGGGAAAGGTGTTGGGGACCTAATAGAGGTGCCATACGTTGACAAAACAATATCACCCATAATGACTGCCGTAGCTCTCCAATTACTGTCTTACAGGTTAGGAAGTAAGCTCAAGAGACCTATAGACACTCCTCCAGGACTCGTCAAAGCCCTAACTATTTAGAGAAGTAAGTACATCCACAACAAAACCACAACTATCTGCAGCGTCGTCGTTAAGAAAGCCATCCTGAGCCAGTAAGACCATCCTAGATTTGCTTTAGCTTTCTCACATATTTCTAAAGCTATTACGTTGGCTGTAGAACCTATTGGTGTGTAATTACCGCCTAAAGTCCCTCCATACAAGAGTACCCAGAATACTGACTTAGAGTTTGCTAAATTACTCACTATCTTAGCCATTGGGGTTAGCGCTATTATGACAGACAAATTATCAAGCACTGAACTGAGTATTGCTGTTAAAAATAGCAAGACTATGTTTAAGAGATCGTAGTTTATGCTAGAACCACTAGCAACTGTTGCCAGGCTTAAGAAAGCTATCTTAGGCGTAACACCACTCCAAAGCAGAGAATGATCCAACATAAATAACGCTATGAAAAACAATATAGAAGGCCACTCAACACCTCTAGTTATGAAGACCTCTAACTCCTCAGCCCTAGTTTGAGTCAAAGACAAGAGTATGAAGACGTAGGGAATAAATGAGAGGAAGGAGTAGGGATCCACGTAAGAACCACTTAACAACGATACTAGTTCTGAGAGTAGATCATTTAACGTTATTACTATCAGGAAACCTACAAGTAGAGCGATGCCAGCCTTAATAGCTCTACGTTCCCGTAAGGTCAGATCACTAAATGACTTAGTTTTCAAAGCTTCTATATAACCCTTAGTTAGCTTTGAGGACAGTCTCGATAAGTAATTCCTAAGTAAAACGTACGCTAATATTATCGACACTAACAAAGTAACGAATGATATAGGCAATGCTCTACGGAGAAATTCACTCACAGTTAATTGAGCTCTGAAAAACACGTATATCCCTATAGGATTACCTACCGGTAGTCCCATACTGCCGGTATTAGTAGCTATGATAGCGAGCATTATTAGAGGTCTCACATCATATCTTGTTATTTTTCTTATGTCGAGAATTAACATGATAACGTAAACTATGCTAGTTACTTCATCTATTACTAGAGACAAAAACCAAGCAAAGAAAGACAAGTATACTAGTAGTAGGTAAGGCGAGCCCTCACTTAAACTTAACATATTAATTGCTATATACTCGAATACTCTTAGCTTACGTAGTATGTAAGCGAAAGTCATGCTACCTATTAAGAAGAGAATTAGCCTCCATTCAATACCAGATATGAGTTCTTGAGGAGGAACCACACCAGCAAAGATCAGTAAGACTACCGAAAGGAGAACAGCAAAATACCGCAACTTTACAGAAATTATTGTGAGACTCACTACTAGCAAGAAAAGACCAAGTGATAAGACCTGATAATAGATACTGCTTGAGGAATTCAGCATCTCCTCACATGCAGTTAAAGTATAATTACCTCTTACACTACACCAGAACCTAATTACTTCTTCTCCTAAGAAGGTGTGAGGTATTGATATTCTCATAAGTACGTACGAGAAGAGAAATAAACCAATAATAAGTATAAGCACCTTAAAAGAGAGCCTCATTAAAGACACCACAGTATTCTGGTTTACTTAGGTGGAGGCCATCTCCTATCAAAATATATGTTTTTAGACGTAGCTGAGAGAGGTACTCCGAAAGCATAGTCAGCTTTAATTAGACCTAATTCTTGCGCGGCTACACCAACTGTAAACATTACTCTATTATCTACGTTGTGTAGTGATGATGTTTTAACAGCTGATCCTATTGCTATACCTAAGTTTACTAGGGAACATACTACGTTAGCATCAATCCCCCAATTCCTGGGGTTCTTGAGTCCTAGATCCACTATCTTACTACCTATTAACACTACCGCAATACTGTTTCTCACGTTCTGAGAGTCTCTAAGGAAGAAATCACCAAATTCTTTCGAGAGTTCTTCCATTTTGCTAGCTAGTAACTCGAGTTCTTCCCTAGTATCAAGAATCTTAACCTCAATGTTATCTACGCCTCTAGCCTTTGGAGCTGTTCTAGCAGAGAGTGCCATCATCTTGGCAACCTCGAGAACGCTTTCTCTTAAGGCCTCCTCAAACCCCATCATTTGATCACACCGTATCTAGTTCGATAATCATATTTTAAATTATTTAATCTATACTTAGTCAGTATCTTCGTAGTAGTTACGTATTGTTTTCGCTTCTCTTATCTTAACTAGAGTAGTAACTAACTATTGTAAGTTAAAAAGATTCCTTACTATTTCTCTTACGGGGTCTTGATTTAAGGCTATGATTGAAGGTAGATTATACCAATCGTGTGTTGACCGAGAATCTATCATATGCTTAGTGTGCGAGAGAAGATGTTTGTTAAGAAAAAATATGAGAGGTCTTTGCGGGAATTACGTTAACGTAAACGGCAAACTATACTCGATAGGTTATGGGAGATTAAGCGCTGTTGAGAGCAGACCTATAGAAATAAAACCTTTCTTTCATTACTGGCCTAATAGTACAGCACTAACGTTTTCCGGTCTTGGATGTAATTTCTACTGTCCTTGGTGCCAGAATTACTTCCTGAGTTTCAGACATCCTAGTGACGAACCCCTAATAGAGCCTTCATACTTAGTTAGATTAGCTAAATCTTTAGGTGATGAGGGGCTCTCAGCAAGTTTTAATGAACCTACGATTAATTACGAATACTTACTAGATGTTGCTGCGCTAGCTAGGCGTGAAGGACTCTACTTAACCATAGTATCTAACGGCTACCAGACCCCTGAAGCCCTGAAAGAATTAGTGGAAGCCGGGTTTGATGGTTGGAGCATAGACATAAAAGGATGTCCTAACATGAAGAGAGCACTGCCTAACATAGATCACGGCAAGATCTTCAGGAACGCGAAACTAGTTCTTAATACTGGAGGGCATGTAGAGATGGTTTACTTAGTAGTAACTAGGACTAACGATAGTGATGAATGTGTGGAATGGATTATAAACAAGCATATAAGTGAGTTAGGGTTCTATACCCCTCTACACGTGAATAGATACTACCCAGCACATAGATGGAAAGAAGAACAAACCCCCTTAAAGAAGCTTCTAGAGATACGTGATAAAGCTAGGAAAGAAGGGATAGAGTACGTGTACGTAGGTAACACCGGAATCCCCGAACTTGAGGCAACTAAATGCCCTAAATGCGGCAAAACCCTCATAACACGCTACAACTACAGAGTAATTGAGTTTAAACTACTGAGGAACGGAGATATTTATAAGTGTCCTCGATGTGGTACCCGAATACCGATTAAAGGTAACTACATAGCAGGTAAATAGCGGGTGTAGTTCTCCTAACGTAATATAAGATTAGTAGCTGTTATTTAGATAAGGTGGTGAAGAAGTAATTGATGTAGTAGTTTTAGATAAGAGATTTTCTTTCGGATCAGCCCCAACCAATACCGAGCTTGGAAGACTGAGTAAGGAGTATACGCATGTGGTTGCTCTAACGTATCCTCACGAAGTTAAGTATGATGTAAATTCGTTAAAAAACTTTGGTGTCGAGGTGTTAGAAGTTCCAGTTCCTGACTTCAGGTCTCCGCCATTACTAGACTTAATACTTATAGTTGAGTGGATTTTAGACAAGATTAGCTCAGGAGGTAGAGTATATGTTCACTGTGTTGGAGGTTACGGGAGATCCGCGACAGCAGCCGCCGCATACCTTATTCGCAAGTATGGAAAAGACTGGTTAGAATCTGTTGATCGGGTAAGGAAACTTAGGAAGGGGTCTCTAGAGTCTGTTGAGCAACTCTCTGTGTTGAAGGCCTACGACACCTTACTAAGGTTTTTGGGTCCCGCTGAATTTCTGAATTCACTTGAATGCTCAGATAAACAAATTAGAAACCATGTATCGAAGATACTGCAAGTAGCTCTCAAAAATTCTGACGTCATAGCGTCACTCGCTAAGATACCTCAGAACGTACTTATTCAGGAATTACTAAATAATGTTAATAATTACCTTAATTCTCGGAAACTAGGGTGTGTTTTTACGAGACTCCCGATATTGAGTAACGTAAGCTTATCTATGAGTTATGAGTTAGTGAGTCTAATCAAAATATATGCTGAGTTATCCATAGCTGTTGATGAGTTAAGAAACCAGTGTGTTGAGGATCTAGAGATAGATGTCAGAGAAAACAATTTAGTTGAAGCAGTGCTTTACTGTAGTACTGACTCTATTTCTTCATGCGGCTTGATTAAAGAGCGTGTAGAGAGCTTACTTTCTAGAATGTGTGAGATGCTTAACTGCAGAGTTAAGACCGTAAAAATAGACTTCCCGAATATCCTACCGAGATCCCTTGAACTAAGGTGAGTATTTTCTAAGACCTTCAGCTCCGTTAATGAATGAGTACGCTCTAAATCCTTTCTGACGCATTTTTAAAGCCTCAACATAGCTTCTATTTCCTTTATCACAATATAGAACTAAAGTCTTATCTTTTAATTCTTCTAAGTTGACCTCTTCGTGATGTAGAGCTCCCGGATAATGCCACTCAAGATACGCGTCTAAATCGCGAAGATCTATTACTACCGAGTTCTCAGGTATGTGATCAATAACAACAGTCTTATCAGGTATTACGTCATCAAGACTGGAAGTCCTAACCTCAAGAATCTTGAGCGTGCTCAGTATCTTGGTTATTAGGTCTTCAGGAATTTTCGTGAATTCATCACGTAATTCCTCAACAGACATCTTAGTTCTGACACGTGAGGGAGCTATTGAACAAGGCTCACCCACCATAGATGATATCTCGTAAGTACCTATCCTCCTAGCAAGGATTATTATCTCTTCTTTATCGAGACCTATGAGTGGTCTCAGGACGGGGAGCTGTAAGCCAGACACTACATGAGCAGCGCTCAAGTTAGCTAGTGTCTGACTTGATGTCTGACCGATAGACTCACCCGTTATTACGGCGTCATAACTCCTTGTAGCTATTTTAGACGCTAGATAATACATTAACGTTTTCAGAACTACCTGCCTAAACTCACACTTCACGTTGGTTTTGATGTAGTCTAGTGCTTGTGTTAAGTCGATTACGTAGAATCTTGGGTTATGGCCGTAGAACCAGTTATAGGTGAGTGTCTTAGCTACTGTGAAAGCTAGGCGAGTTGCGCTGGGAGAACCCATAAAGAAGTGAAGAAAATCGATTCTAACCCCCCTCTTAGCAGCGAGCCACGCAGCAACAGGTGAATCCATCCCACCAGAAAACAATGAGAGCGCACGCCCTTCAGTACCTATGGGTAGACCTCCTACCCCAGCAATCAATTTCTTGTAGAAGTATGCTGTGGGACCCCTAATCTCCACGTGAATCTCGACTTCAGGATTTTCGAGATCAACTCCTGCTGAGTAAGGTTTCAGGAAAGCACCTAATTCCCTAGCCACATCAAGTGATGTAAACTCATGAGTACCGAATCTCTTAACTCTAACAGCAAACTTCTTATTAGTAACTAGGCCTATTGCTTTTTCACCAACCTTACTAACTAGGTCTTTTAAGTCACTAAAGTTTATTAAATCAACCTCACCTATCTTCATCACACCGAAAACTTTACTCAGGTCTTCTAATACGTCTATATTAGACTCCAGGAATATTTTAGCGTTGATGATTTTGAAACTATAGTTGGTAGAACCATACTCTCGAAGAACCTCGCTTATGTTCTTAATTAAGACTCTATAGAATTTTGGTCTACTACGCCAAGACTTAATAGGGAGTTCCCCGGAAACAGTTATTAAGTATTTGTATGTCACTTGTTTTATTCCCGACTAAGTAGTAGATTAAACACCTAAAACTTCTTTAAGTAGTGCTGCTCTGACATACATGCCGTTCTGAGCTTGCTCAAAATACTTAGCTTGCGGTAACGCGTCAACGTCAGTCGTTATTTCCCATACTCTAGGCAGGGGATGCATTATTATCGGGATCTTCCTATGTTTTTCTAGTAAGTTTCTCGTGATTACGTAAGAGCCCTTAAGTCTCTCGTACTCTTGCGGGTCTTCAAACCTCTCTTTCTGTAGTCTAGTAACGTAGAGTACATCGAGCTTCTCCATCACTTCCTCAACGTTCTCGACTAAGTAGTAGTTAAGCTTCCCCTCAATCTTCTTAGTTATTTCTTCCCTAACCTGAAGTTGTTTCGGTGCTATGTAGTAAATCGTTATGTCGTTAAATCTTGTAAGCATGTAGGAGAGTGATGGTATTGTTCTACCGTACTTTAAGTCCCCCATGATCCCTACGGTAAGACCGTCCACCCTACCGAATTCTCTCCATATAGTGTAGACGTCGAGCAACGCTTGCGTTGGGTGCTCGTTTGTTCCATCACCACCGCTTATTATTGGAGCTTTAACGAAGTCTTTGACATTATGCGGGAAGAAGGGTTTGCTATGTCTTATTATTATGACGTCAGGTCCGTAACCATCTAGTATCCGCATAGTGTCTTCTTCGGTCTCTCCTTTCCTGAGGCTAGAGACTTCCTCTATAAAGTCTATCACTAATCCTCCTAACCTAGTCATAGCGAACTGAAAACTTATTTTGGTTCTCGTGCTAGGCTCAAAGAATGCTGTAATCATTACCTTACCTCTAGCGTAGTCTAAGGTACCCTTACTATCTATTTCTTTCCTAAGTTCCTCCGCAAGCTCGAATAACCTGAAAAGATCACTCCTCTCGAAATCGAAAGCTGAAACTATGTCCTTTCCTCTCAAGGAACTCATGACTCACCACACATAGATCTTGGTTCAGAATTAAATAACCTTTACTAAACCGTTACTTAACCAAATCCTCAAACCCTAAATATTCTGACTAGTCATTGGAAAGATGTCACGACTGAAGAATGACCTTTCAGGCAGCTTTAGAACCCTACAGAGAAGTTCAGTGATTTTCACAGCGATGTGTTGGGTGAGGCTGGGTGAAAGCCTTAGATTTATAAGATTATTACGACTACAATGGTGTTATTAATGATTCTTGAGAAAGCCATCGCCAAGCTCTTCAGGATGAATGAGAAGAAGTTCAAGAAGCACTCGAACCTATGGAGCAGGTGTACCCGCCTTCCTCTCCTAGTGCCACTCACACCTGCTGTGTGAAGCAGAGCTTGAATAGGATGGCGGGCAGTAGTTCTTGTGGCAGTAGTCCTCACGTGGGTGTGGGTCAATCCCTACATCTTCCCGGAACCTAAGAAGATTGATACATGGTTCTTTAGAAGAGTTCTTGGCGAGTGGGTGTGGATTAAACGAGACAAATGAAATACCTAAACACCATCGCAGAACACCAAAGATCTTGAGGACAGTCACGGCAGTCAGGATCGCGCCGTACATGTGGGTCTCGTGTTTTTAGATCCTTGGCCCACAATATCGGCTGGTTCTGATGGTCCTTGGTAAGCTCTAGTTCGTTGATAGGATGGTATGACTCTACGAAGACGTGAAAGATAAAGTGCAGTTTTGAATCCCTTGAAAATCTAAATAAAGCTTAGGTATTATTACGTAGCCGTGTGCAGTGATCTTAGTGAGTGTCGTGACGGATGGGTTGGTAGGGAGGGGCTTATTTAGAAGAGCTTTAACGTTAGGAGGTTAGAGATCCACCTACTCTTCAAGATTCCGCGGGATTTCGACATCCTCACTCAGCCACCACTTAATATATGCCTGAAGATCTTCAGGCCTGAGACGTAGGTACATCCACCTATCAGGAGTTGCTGTAACGCCCGGACAAGAAGAAGTTAAGGGGATTGAGGACGTGAAAGGCCCTAACCAGGGGGTATTCTGTCTAAGGTATGTGGAAGTACTTCGTGTAGGATATGTAGTAGCCGGCAACTATGGCTGTCCCTATCACTCCGGCAACATTTGGTGCTAACGCGTGAAAGAGCACGTAGGTGGATGGGTCTACTGACTGAGCTTCTCTTTGAGCTACTCTAGCGGATATGGGTACGGCGGAAACACCTGCACAACCTATAACAGGGTTTACTTTACCTTTAGTTACTATGTTGAGTAACCACGCAAAAGCTATACCACCAACCGTGGATACCGCGAAAGCTACTAAACCGAGACCGAGAATAATGAATGCCTTACCTATGAAGGCTAAGTACGCTTCAGCTGTCTGAACCTCCACGAATTGACCTAAGAAATCGTAGGAGAGAGTTGACCCGACACCAATCATTGTTAATATGGTTGCTGTGTCTAGGAGGGGGTCTGCTATAGTCTTACCATACCTTGCAACAACCTCGCTAATTCCTGATTCCTTCACGATATTACCTAGAGCTAGAGCAGCTACTAGAGGTAACGCTGCCGGCACTAAGAACGTAATTACTAGGAGCACTATGATCCAGAAAATTATTATCTCGTTTGAAGACACTTCCCTAGGCTTAGGCATCTTCAGGCCTCTAACTCTACGAGGTACGAGTGCTCTAACTATGGGTGGCTGTATTATGGGTACTAAAGCTATGTAGCTGTAAACAGCTATGGTTAGGGGTCCTATAAGGTTGGGAGCTATGTTTGTTGCAGTGTATATGGTTGTTGGGCCGTCAGCACCACCCACGACACCGATAGCCATAGATTCCGGTAACGTGAAAAGACCTGTAGTCAGAGCTATTAAGGTCACTACAGTAATACCTAACTGTGCAGCTGAACCTATTAAAGCACCTACTGGGTAGGAGAGCAAAGGTCTAAAATCCGACAGAGCTCCTATACCAACGAAGATGAGTATAGGTCCTATCTCCGTTCTAATGATCAGGTGGTAAATCCACGCTAGAAGAGCTGTTGATTCGGGCGCGCAAACCCTAATCACGGAACCCGCACTCGTTGAGATATTGAATACTTGAACTAGTCCTGAAAAACTGCTTAAGCCGCTACTCACGAACTCGTCAGTTGTGAAAGATTCACACACGTACTTAGCTAAATGTAGGGCTGGGGCGTTAGCTAGGATCATTCCAATACCTAGTGGAATCATTAGTAGGGGCTCCACTTTCTTAAGACCTAAAATAAGTAGGACAAACCCCCACACCATGAATAACAATCTAATAAAGAGCTCTACAGGGTTTCCTAACTGAAGACCTGGCAGGATGAGTGAGAGATCTATGCTCATATCGCCTCACTATGTAGAAGTTAATGTTAAGCTTATAAAAACGTAGGTTCTTATACGGGACAAGAGTTGAAGACTCTTCTACGTGTGATAAGCTATCTTAGTAATAGTCCTCTATACTCATGAGCTAGTCTTAATTACAGCTCTCGAAGAAACTAGAGTTGTTACTAATATGGAAGCTAGAGTTGTTGGTAAGCCTCCTAAAGCTATTAAATAACCAGATGTTAAAGCACCCACCATGCTTGAGAACTCAGATACTATAGAGTAAGTTGACGGGTTACTAGCTAGTGATGCTTCTATATATAGAGAGTAAAGCTTAGCGTCTAGAACTACGTTGAATAAGTAAGTTAATGCTAAAGCGATTATTAATTCATGATTACGTGTTAGGAGAGAACTCACAAAGAAAGCCATAACTAAGAGTCTCAACATTAACACTGTTACTGCTAGTCTCCTACTAAAGTAGCTAGGAAAGAAATACAAAGAAATAGAAGCCGCTATCTTCGCGAGGCCGTAAATAGCTAGTACAGACTCACTACTCAATCCTAAGATTCTGAGAAGTATGAATGCTAATGGAGTGAAAAAGAAAGAATTGCTTAATCTGAAACCAGCAACAGACATTAGAACCTCACCAACAGTAAGAGTGTGTCGAGTCTCTAACATGTACGAAAGTATTCTCGCTTTAGAAGGAACGTAAAGTGGTTCATAACCTATAGACGAAAGAATACTGACTGATGAAAGCGATGAGTTGAGGTTTTTCTCTATCCTAAATATGTCTCTAGAGAAAGATAACTTGCCAGACGGCATGAACAGAAATAAAAGAGTGCCTGTCGCGAGGAAGACAACCGAAAAAACAGTTCTTGAGTTAATCAGGGATGCTAACGTAAATAAGGAAGTTCCGTAAAGAAAAATCCCATCAAAAAACATGGAGAATTGGAAGAACACCCTGTTAGTGTCATTCCATTCCTCGCTCTCCAAACTATTAAGAATGGTTACTGAGATACTATTCCTAATCAAGGCAACACTAAGTGAGTGGAGTATTTGAGAAATAACAAGATAGTAGAAGTTCTCAGGCGTGAATAAGAAAGTGAAGAGCAGTAACGTAGCTAATATCGAGAGAACTACTAGAGGTCTAGAACCTTTGTTCTCGGCAACTCTTGAAGCAATTCTTGAAGCTACTATATACACAAAAATCCACAAACCATTAAGTAGTCCTAAAGTAATAGCATCGACTCTGTAATAATTAATAGCTATTAAATCAATAACTACATCAGTAAGCCCTAAAAACGCAACAAACATTGATGAGAGCAGTAACCACACTGGTTATTACTCCTCCTTAATAGATCTGGAAATCCTAAACCTTTTAAGAGTTTTTCCCTGACGGGGATCTTTTACCTAGCGAATAATGTAGGTCAACCGCCCTCGTATAATGGCGGCATTAACGTGACTTTATCATTATCCTTTAAGATTTTACTTAATGAAGCTTCCTCATCATTCACGAAGACCTGAATTAGGGGAACAGAACCAGCGAGTTCTTTGAGGGATGGTCTCGTAGAACTTAAGAACTTGATTAGTTCCTCTACGGTAGCATTATCTGAAGGCACATCAACAACTTCCGTGTGAAGACCGATTAAGTCAGCTAAAAACCCTATATAAGTTACTCTCACCTTAACCATTTTAATCCCTCAGCAGATATTCTTAAATTGTGCTTCTCATACGTTGTTTTTTGCTGGTTTTCGTGCTTAACGACTCCAGTCACGTGACTTGAGATGTTGCTTACGTCGATACACAGAACTACCGCGAAAATCGGCTCTCACCACCTAAAACTAAAAACAAGTCAAAACTTATAAAATCGCGATATGACATTAAGCTCGCGTTTATGCGAATTAGTGAGTTTTACACGCTCAGTGCTCGAGTCCCCAATCATTTTTCAGCGGAGTTCAACTCATCATAGCATGAAGTTATTTCTTTGAAAACTAATATTTATGTTAAGCTAACTTATGCTGAGTTCACGCTCCGGCTATCTTAACTTCCCTGAACTTCAGGGAAGGTGCTGAGACTCCGTATTCTATCCTTAGATCTTTTCCTACAGCTTCTATGCGGTGCTTAAGTAACTCATAAATATTTGCAGTGATCACCGCGCCCTTAATAGGTTTGATTATCCTCCCTTCACGTATTAAGTAAGCGTGTGTTATAGTAGCGTTTAAGTGACCGCTTACTGGGTTGGAGAGCCACTCACCTATAGTATCCATCACTAATATACCTTTCTTCGTTTCACCAATTAACTCGTCTAGTAGTGCCTCACGAGGCATTAAGCGTAGGTGATGTGGTTGTGGTGTAGGAACTGTTGAGAACGTTCTTGAAGCGTTGCCTGTAGATTTCTTACCTTCTTTTAGGGCTGTGTAGGTATCGTAGAGATACGTTTTAAGAACACCCTTCTCGAAAATAACGGTGTCTCTTGTTGGATGACCTTCATCATCAAAAGGTTTAGAACCTAGTGCTTCAGGCGAAGTACCTAAATCTACTATGCTCACGAACTCAGAGACTAATTCTTCTCCTAGTTTCCCACTAAGTGGAGATCTACCTTGCTGAACATTCAGAGCCGAAATCGCGGGAGCGATCATGACAGGCAGTATGGAACTCACTACACGATTGAGTAAGATTAGTTCGTAAGTACCGCTTGGAAGTCCCCCCGCATCAAGAAATTCCCTAGCTTTACTTCCCGCCTCAAAACCAACAACCCTAGCTTTTAGCTTCTTAAAGCTTCTCTGCACATCATGCTCGCTATATGTCCCTGTCTTACCCCCCTCATCAACCCTAGCATAAACGTAGAGACTTGATGTAGTTTCAGTTCTGGTTAGAGGACCACCATAGCAGTTCATGTAAGTGATCTCCACAGACCTGGCTGACACAGCACCCCTAACAGGTCTTGCATTCCTGTAGCCCTCCCTAACTGAGTCGAGAAGTTCCGTAGCTACCTGACCCAGATCCTCAGGTGTTGCGTACGCGGTGTCTTTATCAAATAGGTTGCCTAGCTGGGTCTGCGAAACATTCTTATTCATGCTAACCCAGCCAGGGTCTGGAGAACTAACTCTCGCGATAGATATAGCTGAATTTAATGTTTTCTCAATACCTTCGTTACTTAGGTCTTGAGTACCCACGACAGCGACAGACTTGTTAATAGTTACTCTCAAACCTAGTGAGGAAAGCTTAGTGGATTTAGAAGCTTCAATTACGTCTGATAAAGTGAGTGTGGTTTCAGAAACTCTCGCTAGGTATACTTCTACCTCAGAAACGCCTAAGCTAATAGCTCTCTTAATTATTTTTTCTAGGTCCATAATCAATCACCACCTACTATCAACTCCTTAATAAGGATATGGGGTCCCCCGTCACCCACCCTCACCATTTGAGAGTCTTTGCCGCACCCACCGAAAACTGACGTAGTTATTCTTAGGGCTTTACCTACAGCCTCTACACCCCTTAAAGTATCAAGTATAGAGCCAGAAACAACAACTCCTCTTACAAGTCCCCCTAACTCACCACCCCTTATGATCCTCGAAGGTCCTGCAGAGAAAGTGAAAGTTCCTGCACCAGTATCCACCTGACCTCCACTGCTCCCCCTACCAACTAGGTATAAGCCCTCCTTAACTTCCTTGATCATCTCCTCAAGACTCCAGTCACCCGGCATCATGAAGAAGTTTGTTTGTCTCACTATAGGCATGTGTGAGAAGTCTTGTGCTCTCCCATTACCCGACACCGGCAGGTTAAGTCGTGCTGCACTCTCCCTGTTAGTTAAGAAAGACTTGAGCAATCCGTTCTCAACTACAACGGTCCTCGTCTTAAAGCTACCCTCATCATCAAAGGGAACATAATAACCTCCTTCAACAACTCCGTCATCAACTATGGTTACTAGTGATGAAGCTACCTCCTCACCGAGCCTGTTCTTAAGTATTGAAGTACCTGAAGCTACTAAGTCACCTTCTGTTGCATGCCCGAAAGCTTCGTGAAGTATCAGCCCAACCATCTCAGGATCAGCAATAACTTTCATTTTCCCCGCAGGCGGTAATGGGGCTTTAACTGCTTCTTTAGCGAGTTTACTGACCTCCCGTGCGAATTCTTCCCAGTCTTTCTTCTCAACGAACTCCCATCCTGATACTAGGGATTCCTGGTTAGAAACTCTCTCCATAGAACCTGACTCAACAGCAATACTGAGGTGTGCTACCCCGATCAAGTAGGACTCATACTCTAGCTCCGCACCATCAGTACTTACTACATATCTCCAGTCGTGCTGAATACCAAGCCTACTCACAGAAGATTTTATTCCCTCTATACTTAATCCTGCCTTATTAGCTCTACTCACTAACTCTCTTTTTATTTCATCCGAGACTTCCTCCGGTCTAATCTTCCACGAGGACGTATACCTACCCTTACCAGGCTTTCTCTCACCTAGAGTTCCTACCTTCTTAGAAACACGTGCAGCCGCGATAGCTCTAGAAACTGTCTCTCTAATACTGTCTTTACCTAACTCGTTAGTGGAGGAAAAACCGAAACTACCGTTATAGAGAACCCTAACACCTAATCCTGCTCTGTAAGCTTTCGAGAACTCTCTTAAAACACCATTATCAACAGTAACTAACTCGTACGAGACTAGCTGCGTCCTAACTTCAGCATATGAAACTCCCAGAATCTCGGCTATTCTCAACGCCTCCAGAGCTAAGTCCCTCAACAACTAATTACACCATAAAAACTATATTACTTAACTCAAATAAATTTAACTTCAACGTAAAAAAATTATATAGAGAAACCATAATTGCTAATGTACACGTAGTACGCCACAATACCTAAAACAAGAAACAACATGTTAACCGCGTTACTACTAGACCTAAACAACCTGAGAGCTACTGGTGTCTTGATGATTGGGTATAAAGGTCTGAAAGGCATCTTAGTTAGTAAATCACATAGTAGGTGTGTTGTGAAAGCAATCAAAAACGAAAAAGTTACTACCCTAAAACTAAAACCTAAGTAACTTGCTAGGTAGCCAGCCGCTAAAGAGATTACTAAGCCGAAGAAAATATTGTGAGTTATTTTTCTGTGTGGTAATTCAAGCCTTAAATCTATGTCTGGTAGGGAAGAAAGAACTGATGATATAATCAAGATTCTGTTAATTTCTACTCCTGATAAACCCATCAAGTAAAAGAGGGTTGACGTAATGAGAAGATTAAAACCTAGGTGACCTCTCCAATCCAATCCTCATACCTCGTCTTCCTGATATTCAGGGGAGGAAGAAACCAACTCACCTCTCAAATATTTTTCGAGTCCTTCCTTGATGGTGCCCTTAAACCCCTGAATAACCTCAATACCTAGAACCAGCAGATATGCTTTGCTGAAGTAATCGATCAAATCACAAATCACTACGTTCCCACTCTTCCTTCTTACTACGGATGCAGGAGACTCGTACTCCTTTACGTAGACGTAACTTGACTCGTTAATACTCCCATCATCAGTTACTTCAACAAAAACCAGATAATGCGCGTCTTTGAAGTTCTCACTAACTAATGATTGAAGACCTTCATACTTACTAACCGGGAATGCTATCTTCATCAATTCTCCTAACCTCTAATATAGGTGTTAGGTAGTAGATTTTAATTTAAACTACCACGTACTAGGTGTTTTTAATTTCTTACCCCCTACATGCTTAGGGATGTGAGTGAAGATATTAGTGTCAAACGATGACGGGTATTTAAGTCCTGGACTCTATATCCTTGCAGAATCTGTTAAGGATTTAGGTGAGGTTGTCATAACGTCTACGGAGTTTCCTAGGTCAGCTACTGGTCGAGAAATAACTTTTAATAGACCGCTCCGCTTATTAAAGAAGAAATGGCTTAACTGGTATGTTTACGTGTGTGACGGAACACCTATAGATTCGCTTCACTTAGTTATTGAGATACTTAGGTTCAAGCCTGACATAGTTTTATCAGGTATTAACGTTGGTGATAATTTATCGCTTCAACACATATTCTATAGTGGTACCGTAGCCATAGCTATTGAAGCAGCACTCATGGGCATACCTGCAATGGCTTTCTCGTCAGACGTGGAAAGTTTTGAAGACTTTGAGCAGGAAGCTTTCAGAAAGACAAGCACAGTAATAGTTAGAAAAATTGTTGAGTATGTTGCTAGGAAGGGATTACCTACCGGTGTAGACGTGTTATCAATCAATATCCCGGTTAAGTTCAGGAACTGCATACACGTAACGAAAGCTACTAAAATTAGGTGGGAAGCCTCGTACAAGAAGAGCGTGGATCCGAGAGGTAGAGAATACTATTGGCTAGCTGGTATAAGAAGCGTTGCAGAACCTGAAAGTGATGTAAGCTTGTTCGAAAGAGGTTGCGTCACGATAACCCCCCTAAAAATAAATCTAAACGTAGATCAGGGAACCCTAGAAAAACTGAGTGAACTCGAAAACTTATTCGAGACTTAATAATTACAACACTACTAGCATACTACAAGCTCCTACCCCCTGTAAGTAGTGAACCTGCTGTGTAGTAAGTCACGTTAAATATTTGGGTTAGTCACTATAGTAATAGGGGTTTCATAAATGTTTAGAGGAATAATAACCCCGATGATAACACCCTTCAATAAGAACTACGAGATAGATTACGTGGCTGTTGAGTGGTTGATTAATCACTTAATTAAGGGCGGCGTAAACGGTGTTTTCCCGAACTCAACTACTGGGGAATCAGCTAGTCTTTCATTGGAGGAGAAGAAAGAGTTGATAAAGAAAGTGATTGAGTTAGTTGATGGGAGAGTTAAGGTTCTGCCAGGTATTGGTGGCAACACTACGTTAGAAGTGGTAATGCTCGGTAAGTTCGCTAAAGACTTGGGTGCTGATGGCGGCATAGTAATAACGCCTTACTTCTTTAAGCCGACGCCGGAAGAACTCAAGAAACATTATGGTAAGATTGCTGAGTCACTAGACTTTCCACTCTTCGTGTATCACTTCCCAGCACTAACAGGGGTTTCTCTCCCAGTACAGGTAGTTAAGGAGCTAGCTCGCGAGTACAGCAATTTAGTAGGGATTAAGATAACTCATGATAGCCTTACCTACCTCAAGCAAATGATATGGGAGGTTAAGGAAGTTAGGAAAGACTTCTCAGTGTTTTCAGGTCTAGATCAGTATCTCTTAATTAACTTAATGATTGGTGGTGACGGAGGTGTTGTAGCGTTATCCAACCTAGCTCCCAAGCTCCATAAGAGTATCTACGATGCTTGGGTTTCAGGGGATTTAGCTAAATCATATAGTCTCTACCTGAAGCTCCTGAAACTTTCTAAGCTAATAGAATCAGGAACCTCAACCATAGCAGCTATTAAAGCAGCACTCTCAATAGTGGGAGCACCTATAGAACCCGTTCTCAGACCCCCATTAAGTGAGGAGAAAGCAGATTTTATAATGTTTGCGAAAGAATTATTAGGTGATTTCATTAACTATATTTTTAGAGCCTAAACTACTTACTTAGTTTCGACTTTCCTAACATATAGCTCGTTGTCCAAGACAATTAACTCTATAAGGTCCTCGTTAATTAGCCACGCTATATAGGACTTAAGAGCTGAAACAATCAAAAGATAGTTAATCGTTGTTTGGGTAGCTAAAGCTAATTCTTTAAAAACACGCTTAATTAACTCGTTTAAGGAGAGCGTACCATCAGCACTCCTTAAAATCACACTCTTTATATCGGTTATCGTTTTAATGTTTTTACTTACTAGCTGTTGAGCTTCTTCTCTCTTAAGTATCTTTCCGTGAGAAGGAACTACTACCTCATAATTCTTTAGTACATCAACGTTAAGTTTCTCAAGAGTCTTTAAAGCTTCTTGAACGTTAAAGTGGTACGGAATCACATACTTCCCTATAACTTCATCAGGAAAGAATGCGTCAGCAGAGAATAACACATTACCAACACCTACACCTATCATCCCAATACTGTGACCCGGTAACTCCTCAATCCTCAAGAAAGGATATTCTTTAATTAACTTACTCACATCATCAACTGGAACACCCTCAGCTTCAATTAAGTGCTTCCTTAAGATTTCTGGGGGATACGCTCCGTAGAGATATATTGCCTCAGTTAAAGGTAATTCGATGAAAGGTTTCTCGAGAATTGATGAGTAGAAAACCACATTACTCCTCTCTAGAATTATTTTATTACCACCTATGTGGTCTGCGTGGGAATGCGTATTTACTACAGCTCTAATCTTCAAACCCATATTTTTGAGTATATTGAATAATCTTCTTCCATGATCTCTACTAACTCCGGTATCAATAACGAGGCATTCCTCACCTTCAGTCATGATTACGCCTACGTTAGTGCGTCCTTCTAAAACATATACATTCGCAGAAACTCGGGCAAGGCTCATAAGCATACCTCCACCTAACATTATGGAATAGGACTATAAATAGAGCGTTAGGACTTGAAGAAAATCTGCGTGATGGGTCAAGTCTTAATAGTTAAGAATCACGTATAGAGTCTTATTTAATAAAAAATTAATTTAGCAGGTTGTGGTACTTAAGTACGTATTAATGTCGTTCAGCAAGTTATTGAGTCTGGCTCTAAGCATGTACATTGTTTGAGGAACAGCATCCAATAATTCCTCTACGAACGCTTTCATGGCTTTTAGTATGTTTAGGTATGTCTGGCAGGGTATTCTTCCGCTATTGTACAACGTATTTAGGGTGATTAAAGATTCTTCAAGAATCGCTATTCTCCAGCTAAGTTTGGCCGAAGTCGCTACGTAGGTTCCGATTAATCTTCGTACACGTTCTCTGACACGCTCTCTGAGTCTCAAAGCTATTTCTTTAACTTCCTCTAACTCTCTTGATCTCCACTTAGCTAGACTTTTTAGCTGTTCGAAGAGGGGCTGCACTTCCTCTAACGCGTTGGAGAGTATTAAGAGAGCAGTATCTGGGTCGTTATTTTCTAGAGCTGTTCTGGCATCGTTAACACTATTCTTCAGTATTGTGGTGATCTCCTCACTCAGGTTCAGGATTTGAGAGTAGGTTGTGTCATTAGTTACATAAGGTCTCAAACGCTCAATCAAAGCTAGTATGGTTCCCGCCTTCTTAGAAGCAGCGTTGAGATGTTCTATCGCGTTTTCGTAATCTGATGCTTCTATTGATTCAGCGGATTCGCTAACTATGCGTATTAACGCATTAACTTGACCTACTAAAGATATTAAAACTCTTTCAGTACATACTACGACAACCCACTTAGTTTTTAATTCTATTTTTAGTGCTTTATTAACGTTCTTTATAATATTATCGATCTCTACAATGATCTCCTTAGCTCTTGTTATATTGCCTTCAGCAAGTGCTTGCTTGCCTTCCTTAATTAGCTCGAGTGCTCTAGATATGTTGCTTGAAATCCACTCAGGAACTTCTACTCCTCTCTCAATCAACCAACTCACTGTAGCGTTTAACGACAGTAAAACTCTTTCTCTCACACGAAACTGAGCCTCAGTTCTCCTTACAGCAAAATCGTCCTTAACTGTCGGAGGTAGGTTCTGAATTACGTAAACATATATGGGAGTCACTAGTCTGGCAGCCTGAAGAACTTTACTTAAAGCTTCGGTTAGGTTAGTGTTCTTGAGTTCTTTCGCTTCATTTACCAGATTCTCTGCTTCTTCGAGAAGTGATGTCATGTTATTATCCAGAGATATGTTGTAGGTCTGGACGAAGCTCCTAATTCTAATAATTAGTAACTCAACCCTGGATATCAAGACTTCTACAGCGTGTTCAGGACCTCTACGAGTTTCTCCAACTGTTTGCGGAGCTTGAGCACTCACTACTATCGAGAAGACTGGAATAACTGAAGCTCCGATAGCTACTAACAGAGCGAGAGCCAAGATCTTGTTCTTATAGGTATTCACCAGGTCTCACCTCACTAAAGTTCTCTACGTTATTTAATATTAGTAATACTGTGAAACACTACTGCAACACGTTGCAAAACACTGCTTCAACTCTTAGAACACCTTAACTCATTAATTCTTTCTTCTATCTTCTTTATTCGTTGGCGGAGAGAAGTCAAGAGTTCCTCGAGATATCTTATCTCCTCCTCCTTACTCGGAAATTCAGGTACTTTAGGAGTTAGCCACCTCCAGTAGCAGCCTCTGAAAACCCATTCTGATTTTTCGTAAGGAAACCTCCGAGCTGAAGTAAGAGTTTTAGGCCAGTAACTATATTTCCTCCAACTCAAAACACCCACCCCTACTAAAACACTCATTGAAGTGTTCTGAAACACGCATTACTAACAGAGACCTCTACTTCTGTATTGTGAGAGCCTTTTTATATGTTGCAGTAGTGATGAGGTGCGAAACACTTTACTTAAAAGAAATACTTGATCAGTAAATATGATGGGTGTAGTAAAATGAGTACTAGTCTTAAAGTGTGTTTCCTCATGTTTTTCTTGTTGGTTAAGTTAATCTCTTATTAGCTAGTACCTACTACGCTATCGCGCAACCAAGCACAATTAATTACTACCTGAATCCAGACGGGTCAGTACTAGTTGAGTTAACTTTCTTAAATGTTTCGCAGCAAACGATAGAAGTCTTGTTGGAGCAGGGTTTTGACGCGTCAACTCTTCACGCTGTAGACTCGCGGGGTGTGTTCCTACCAGTTGTTGTGGTAGGGGATAAAGCTCTCGTTAGTGTTATGAGTGATGTTGAGTGGGTTAAGCTCACGTACATAATTCCTGAGAACGCTGAAGTAAGTGATGACGTTGTTTTTAAGTTTGTGTTGAGACCTCAAGGAGATTGCACCATACACGTGCACAGTGATTTCCTACTACTGACTTTCACTGGTAGTCCAGCGATAGACTTAGTTGATGAGACTTTATTGTTGGAGTATAGAGGAGTTGATGTAGTGGAGATTACGGTCATACTTCTTCAACCAACTACACAGATTACTACTAGCACACAGACTACTACCAGCTTACCTCCAAGTCAGCCCGGAATTGAAAGTAATCTTATGTTAGGTTCGGCAGTTATAGCAACAATTATTTTGGTCTCGGTTATAGCTCTCCTTTACTTGAGGGGTAGGAAGCATAGTTAAGGATTTTATTTGAGGAAATCATAATTCTAAACCTTCCTGTTCTTGATGGTAGGGTCCTGGGTCAGGAGGTCTTGAGTTTAGATCTCATGTTCAATCCCTCAAGAAAGAAGAGAGTAAAAGCTACCACACCAAGAATCAGCAATAACAACTTATCTGAGGTTACGGACCTACTAATGATGATCATGTATGCTTGACTCAAGCTAACACCCAAGAAAAATAATGAGTATATCAAGAGTCTAGGTGTTAGTTTTCCTCCCAGAAAAACGTAGCCCTCTAAATGGATTATTTTGGCGGCTGTGTAGCCGTCCCCCCTCCTACTAATAATACCTAAATCTTCTAGCCTCTTAAGATGATAATACACACTACTTACAGGCATGTCTAGCGCTCTAGCAATATCTCTAACTCCCTTAGGTTCTTTAGATTCCAGGAGATACACGTATATCTTAAGAGCAGCTCTACTTAAGTCTTCAGCTTGAGTCACCATCAACTACGCCACTAATACTGTTACGTGACTCTCACTAAAAAACAAAAAGAGTTTCTCTAGTGTTCTAGTATTCGAACAATACTGTTCTAGGTACAGAGTTATCTAAGATTAAATCAAGAGGTTTAGTGAGGTGATTCGATGAAGCGTGAAGTCTTCATAACACTAGCTATTATGTCTCTAGTTGTTGGTGCGTCAATACCACTAATTATGAGTGGTATTCTTAAAGAAACTTACGGACCTGTGGGAACTAGTACTACACCGACGTACGGATTGAGTAGTCCTTATGGGGGACAGCAAGTAAATATTTCTTTAACTAACTTAGGTGATTTGAGGAGGTTTAGTAGTTATGAGGAGCTAGCTCAGTATTTGAGGTCTTTAATGAGTCTCAATACGTTGGTTAATCAGTTAGTTCATCAGCATAACTTACGGCTCACCGTACTTAAAGGGATTGCGGGGGAGGGTTACGTCACCACGCAACAGGAAATAATCACCTCAATCTCTAAAACTAACGTTCAGGTTGAGGGTATTGATGAGCCAGACATAGTGAAGAATAATGCTGAGTTAATAGTTGTTGCTTCAGACAGTAAGGTATTCGTTGTGAGTGTTCAGAGAAAAACAGTCTTGAGTGTGCTTATTCTAGACGAGTACGTGAGAGGCTTATTCCTCCACGAAAACAAGCTAGTAGTTATTACTGAAACATACGTTAGGTACCCGATAACGCCTGACTTAGAGTGTAGGTGTTTCGTAGTACCTCCCGGAACTCCCAACGTGAATACGTACGTTTACGACATCAGCAACGCTAGCAACCCAGTCTTACTAAGCAGGATTTCCGTGACTGGTAGTATGCTGAGTTCTAGACTTTCAGGGAATTACCTCTACGTAGTAACTAATACGCTACTTAACGAGTCCATAATACCTCTAATTAATGAGGAACCCGCACCACTAGAAACTCTAGTAGTAGTGGATGTTGTTCCTAACTCATACACTCTGATACTGGCGTTGAGTCTTGATGAACTAAACTACACTACCTACACTTTCTTGACTGGTGGTGGTAGCTGGCTTTACATGTCCCTCAATAACCTCTACGTAGCTCGCGAAACTAGATTTGGTTTTCTTGACGCGTACGTACGCACACTAAAAACCTTCACTAACTACCTACCTAACGAAACAGCAAACAAAATAATTGAGTTGATTCATAAGGGTTGGTTAGACGTAGCTCGCGAGAAAATTGAAGACTACCTCCTAAGAATGGATGAGGAGAGTCGTAGAGAGTTGCTTAGTAAGGTTATTAATGAAGTTAATAAAGAACCTAAATATGACTCAACGACGTTTTACGTATTCTCTGTTGAGGGACTCACGATAAGTTTGAGAGGCTCCTTCAACGTCTCAGGACATCTCCTCGATCAGTTTGCTATGGAGGAAGCAGGCAATTACTTCATAACTGCTACAACAGGAAGCAACTACTCAGTAGTAATTTTGTTTGAGCCTCTAATCAAGACATACACTACCGTAAGTAAGGAGATAGAGACACACGAGATAGTTATTCAGGAATGCTCTGTTAGTGAGTGTGTGATGAAGAAAGTCCCAGTAGTGATTAACTTGAGTGTACCGCAAGCCCCCTACGAGTATACGAGACCCACACTAATAGTATACGTGTCCGTCGTTGGCGAGACTAGCAATAACGTATTCGTGATTGACTTAACAAGTCTTCAGGTAGTAGGTTCCTTAATAGGTCTTGCTCGTGGGGAGAGAATATATTCAGCTAGACTAATAGGAAACATATTCTTCTTAGTTACTTTCAGGCAGGTGGATCCTTTATTCGCTATAGATGTCTCAGACCCGAGCAATCCTCACGTTCTAGGATTTCTCAAAATACCTGGTTTTAGTGAGTACCTGCACCCATTACCTAAGAACACGTTGTTAGGTATAGGTGTTGAGGGACCTAACCTAAAAATATCGTTATTTAACGTTTCAGACCCGACCAACATGAGTGAAGTCTCGAAAGTTATGGTATACTCAGCGTGGTCTCAAGCTCTCCACGATTATCACGCAGTAACAGTATATTTAGAGAAAGAAATTGTCATGATTCCTCTCACGAGTTACGTAACGTATCACGTACCTAACGGAGCACTAGTAGTAAGCTACAGAAACAACACACTAAGAGTTGAGACAATACTTCCTCACGAGTACTGCTTACGGATAGCCTACGTAGGTAACGAACTCTTCACGATCTCACTAAACCTCATAAAGATATTCGATGCTAATACTTACGAGGAATTAGGTCAGATAATTCTTGAAAAATAAGTTATGTTTTTAATTTAAGGTATTTCTCTTCAAGGATAATTAGGTACTGCGGGAGGCAACTTACTCATTTTTGAGTAGATCCTACTTAGTATGAAGTGAACTATTATTAGTAGTATTATTCCGGCAGGTAGTAGTATTAGTGGGCTTGTCACTCCTAAAGCTAGGAGAGCGTAGAGTACCGCACCTATAAGTCCTGCTGTCAACGCGTAAGGTAGTTGTGTTGAGACGTGATCTATATGGTCTGAAGCAGAGAACATTGATGACATTATGGTCGTGTCGCTTATTGGTGAGCAATGATCTCCGAAGATACTGCCTCCGAATACAGCTCCTATAGATGCGAAAGTAACTAAATACGCTATACCTATGTTATCCGGGTATTGAAGTAGAGCTAGTTGCCAAGCCATGGGTACGGCTATAGGCATCATGACACCAAAAGTCCCCCAGCTAGTGCCTGTATTGAACGATATGAACATTGAGACTAGATATATTACTAACGGAACAAGAAATACTGAAAGCCCTGCTACTACTGCTCCGTGAATCACGTACTCAGCAGTACCTACAGCATCTGTTGCTGACTTGATGGACCAAGCATGAAGCAAGATAGTGTTGGGCAGAACCATTAAGTACATGCCCTTAATTGTGTGCTTCATTACATCCCTGAAACTCATTATCCGCCCTAACAATACCCAAGCAAATGTGACTAGGTATGTCGCCATACCTGCCCAGAAGAGTGCTTTAGCCGTGTCGGCATTCATTAAAGCGTCTGTGAATGGTGTTTCCCAAAATCTGCTGATTTCTTCAGCACCTGTGGCCCACATACCTAGTAGAGTGACAAGCACTAAAACTATCATGGCTATCGCGAATAACCATCCAGAGGCTTGCTTCCTAGACGTTGGCTCCGCACCCAAGATTTCCTCTGTAGGTAGTAGAGGGGTTGCGCCATCCCTGATTACTTTACCTTCCCTTACTGCTCTCCATTCTGCCTGAAGCATGGGTCCGTAGTGTCTTCTAGTAAGCACTACTACAAACACTAGTAGTATAGCTAGTATCGAGTAGAAGTGGTAAGGAACAGAGTTTAGCCACATCAGGTATGCTTCATACGCAGGTGCAGCACTTATTTCTCCTTTCCCAGCCAGTTCTCTTAAGGTATCTATTGATTCCTTTATTAGTCCTACCTCATACCCTATCCAAGATGAGACTAGTGCTATACCAGCTATTGGTGCAGCAGTAGAGTCTACTATGTAGCTTAGTAACTCTCTACTAACTCTGAGTTTATCTGTTACGGGCCTCATAGAATTACCTACTATGACTGTGTTACCGTAGTCGTCAAAGAATACCGCTACACCTAGGAGTGAAGCTCCGAAAGTAGCTCCCTTAGCACTCCTAATTCTCCTAGATATAGACCTAGCAGCTGAGTGTACTGCTCCTGACGTGTAGAGTAGCCCCATGAATGCTCCTAAGATGAAATCATATAAGAGTATCGATGCGTTCCAAGAATCTGTCGCGTTCTCTATGTACCAATCAATTAATTGTGTCGTAGCCCCTACTGGATTATATCCAGCAATCATCAAAGCACCTATCCATACACCAGCAAATAATGCAGGAACGATTTCTCCAGTAGCTATTGCTAAAGCTATTGCTAGTAATGGTGGTAGTAGCGGGAAAGTCACGTAAGGAAACCTCTTATCTTCAGGCATGAACTCTGCTTGAGGCGGCGTATAAGCTACTAAAGCTATCGCTATTATTACTAAAACTATAACTAACTTAATAATTTTTTTACTCATTGCGTAACACCTGATTCTGCTTACATAATTATATATAAGGTGTGTTTAAAAAGTTTACGATTGGTCTATACTTCATAGATTGGGAGACTTAAGCACGTTACCCCGCCATCACATTTCTCGAACTCGGAAATATCTACCTCAATAACTCTGTAGCCTTCACTCCTCATCCTCTCAACTGTTTTAGGGTGTCCCTCAGGAATAAGCACTTTATTATCACCCAAGTACAACATGTTTGCTGCGTAAGCCTCCTCCAGAACCACGCGGATGAGTCTGAAACCACTAAAGTATGAGGAATCAACGTACTCAGGCACTATAACTAAAGTTTTGTTGCCTACATAATTAACAGCTGAGAGTAAGTGAAATACCTTATCATTAGGTATCGGGACTACTTTTAAGTCTTTGAAGAAATTCCTTAAAAACTCAGCACCATTCGCGTTCGTCCTGCTAGTAATCCCAACAAATACGACGCCTTCACCAGTAACTAGGACATCCCCACCCTCTAGTGTGGCTGGTTCTACAACGTCTGTGATGACGAATCCCATCCTACTTAAGAACTCACGAATACTTGATTCCTCCCCTCTCCTACTAGGTGCTCCAAACCTAGAAATCAAAGCACGCTTAACAGGAGACCTCACAACAGCAGTATCTTGAATAAACACGGAGTCCGGGAAACCCTCAAGTTGCGGTAATTTGAAAACCTCAATACCTTCTTCTTGAAGAATCCTCACGTAATTCTCATGCTGCTTAAGTGCTAATCTATAATCTACGGTATCTCTCAACGGATGTGATGACACGCACTTCACGAGCTCCTTAACGGGAGGTCTCACCACGACAGAGTTATACAATCTACCCTTACTACTCACGTTCTCGCCTCGAGAGCATACTTACCGAGAACTTTATAAAGATGCGTAATCGAAAATCGTGACATGCTGATCCCTACCTTACTATTTTGGGTGCTTGTGGGAGAATTCGGTAGTGTACCTCCCAACGAAACCTGGTAGCTCGTATGGAGGCTATTGTTAAATATCTACTTGATGTCTACGCTTATACTTCTTAACACGTTTCTTAATACGTGGTTGCAATCCTTAGGTAGTCCGGAATTAACTATCTCTTCTATGGTGTTTCTAACGTTTAGTACTATTTCTCTCACATCCTCATAGCCTGCTTTGAGGTAGCGTATGCCTTGAAGATATGTTGCTACAGCGTCCGAAAGCCTTACTAGTTTTGCTTCGTTGGTAAAACCTTTATTTAGGTCTTCCAGCAAGTCCGCATACTTACTTAGGTTGAGTTGATTCATAGCTTCTAACTCTGCCTCAGCAAAAAGTTCGGGGGCTTTAGTCTTAACTAATCTCACGACATCCCCTATAACTGCTTCAGGTACGTCGTGCAGCAAGCTCATTTTCAGAACTTTCTCTACGTTAACTTCAAGACAACTACCTCTCAGCACGTCTGCTAAGTACATACTAACCATCATTACCTCGAAGGTATGACTAGCTACTGTTTCAGCGACAGAGTTTGGTATCCCTCTTATCACCCACCCACTCCTAACAACGTATTTTAGATTTGAGATTCTCTCTAGGTTCATTCACTCACCTATACAGAATACCTAGATATTAATTAAAGCTAAGCTCTTAAGCGAGAGGCATGAAGCACGAATGAAATAAGTATGGTTAGCGTGAGGTAGGTACGTGCCACGGCAAACACTTCCTTAAGTGTTGTTGGTATTTCCTCACCTATAAGGATTCTGGCAGGACACGTAATCAAGTCTCTCAGGATTTTAGGAATTAAGATTATGAAGAGTGTGTTCCGCGTAACTAATACATGCATCACCTAATCTATTCCTTAACTCGATCTCCTCAACTAACGCAACACTCAGAACGACTTAACTACTATTAGCCAGAACAACCCCGGTGCTGGTGGCGACCACCCCTACCTCCCTCAACCACGCTGGCCAGAGATAAGAAACCGTAACTCCATACTATGAATCTTAAGTACTGAGGATGTCTTGAAAACTCATACACACCTCTAGTACTTGGGGTCCTTCCCCGTATCCTATCGTATACCCAAGTCATCATACCTAGGAAAAAGATTGTTAGTCCAGCCACCATGAACACGAAACATGCTGGAGCGAGAAATCACCACTTAATTCAGATACTACCAACTTAGCGATCCAAGTAACTACTGCGTTAATCATATGTATAGGAACGTAAGTAATTGAACGAGCCTCACGAAGATTTCTGAATCCGTAAAAGAGAACCACAGTAGCCTCAAAACCCTACTCCTGCTAAGAAAACATCGTGAACGCGAAATACCCTAATTATTAATAAGTAAAGAAGTAGTGAACCAAATAAAGATGGCCTAATCTCGTTAAGCAGAAACCCAGTACCTATGATGATAAAAACTATTACTAACCCACGTAGCCGAAGACTCTTAAACTTGACTCTAGCTCTTGACGCCTCGGAAATCCGTCAAGATAACGCAGTCAGTGACGAAGCCGAGCACTCAATCATTAACCATTTTTAACGATCTCTGTTGATTAGCATATTAGTGCTGATGAGAAAAACGCTGAGAAACCTATAGACACTAGTAGCCGTACCTATTCAAATAACCACCAAAACCAAGACACGTAAACTAAAATAAAAGTGATGAGTACTCAGAACTCACATTTTTAACTATATTCCTCGTAAATATATATGAGAGGTGTCTTGATTGAGCTTTAGTGAGGAACTCTTAACTAGGTTAATTGATGAGGGAAGTTCTGCTGGAGCTTCTTACGTGGAGGTGCGTTATCAGAACGATTACGGCATCTTAGTTTCTATGAGGAATGGTAAGGTGTTAGGGGTTGGGTCATTCAAAGAAGAGGGTGTTGGAATTAGAGTCTTAGTTAACGGGTCTCTAGGGTTTGCAGCAACAAACGACTTAAGTAGGGAGGGTCTTAGTAAGGCACTCGAGAATGCTATTAGTAGAGCTAGGTCGGTAGCTCAACTGAGGAAGAACCCTATACAATTTACTGAGGAGAAGGTTGGTAGAGCTTCTTACGAGGTCGTACCGAAAATTAAGTTAGAGGACGTGAGTATAGAGGGTTTGATGAGTTTAGGTAAGGAAGTATTTAGAGTTTTAACAGAGTCTGTTAGTCAGGTCAAGCTTCCGGTCTGCGTATTCAGTGCTGAGACCCACGTTCAAGAAAAACTAATTATTACATCGGACGGCGCTTACGTCAGGTCTAGAGTTCCTAGGATGTATGTCTCAGCTAATCTAGTACTCTTCCACCCGCAGAAAGGCACCCTACAAAGAATGAAGGAATTCGGTAGTTCTGGTGGTGGTGAATTGCTTGATATGTGGAGACCTGTCGATGTTTTAGTAGATGAAGCTAAGAAGCTTGAGGTAGTTTTGGTGAACGGTGTTGAGCCTCCTAAAGAACCTGTTGACGTAGTTGTAGGGTCTGAGATAGTAGGGTTGTTAGTTCATGAATCGGCCGGACACCCTATGGAGGCTGACAGAATATTAGGGCGTGAAGCTGCGCAAGCCGGAGAATCGTATGTTAAGCAGGAAATGATCGGTAGATTTAGGGTAGGTAATGAGTTAGCTACAGTGATTGAGGACCCCACAATACCTGGTAGTAACGGCTTCTACTTATACGATGATGAGGGAGTGCCTGCAAGACCTAGGTATCTCTATAAGGAAGGAATGATAAACGAGGCTCTCCATAACAGGCACACAGCAAATATCTTCGGTGTAAAAAGCAACGCTGCAGCCAGAGCAATGAATTACGCGTCGGAACCAATAATACGTATGAGTAACACTTACCTCAAACCAGGAACGATGAGTTTCGACGAACTTATTGAGGACATTAGTGCTGGAGTCTTCATTAAGTCCTACATGGAGTGGAACATTGACGACATAAGATGGAATCAAAGATATGTGGGTTTAGAAGCTTACGTAATAAGAGGTGGTGAGTTGGCTGAACCTGTTAGAAATCCAGCACTAGAAATAACTACTCAGGGGTTCTACAGCAACATAGTAGCTACCGATAAAGAACTAAAGTTCTATCCCGGTACTTGCGGTAAGGGAGAGCCTTCTCAGGGAATTCCTGTATGGTTTGGTGGTCCGAATGTTAGGATCTCCAAAATTAGGTTGGGGGTGACGGTGTGATGACTGAGATTATTGAGTTAGGGAGGAAAGTAGTTGATAGGCTGAGGAAGAGCTACGATGATGTTGCTGTAGCTATGAGGGTTCGTGACAGAGTTATGGTTAAGCTCTGGAATACTGAGCCATCAGTAACTCAGAGCTGGTTGACTACGAGCGTGGCTTTACTGCTAACTAAAGCAAGGAAGGTTTTAACACTAGAATTTTCTGTTGGTAGGCCTGAGGAAGTTCTTGAAGCCATCGAGAAGATATCGAGTGTTGTTGAGAGGGTTGAGGAGTCAGAGCTTTACGCTCCCTTACCGGAGCCGCAGGAAGTGAAGCTGGTTGAGGGTTCTTTCGACACGAAAGTAATCAACGCGATGAAGGACCCGAGCGTATTGACTAAATTAATGGTTGACGCAGCTCTATCTGAAGGAGCTGAGAGAGTTGCGGGTACACTAACTTTAAGCAGTGATGAGAGAGTCTTAATCACTAGTAAGGGGTTTGAGGGTAGTGAGAAGAAAACACTGGTTGAAGCATACTTGAGAGCGTTTAAGAATGAGTTTAGCGGTCACTGGGCTTACGGATCAACGCACGTGAGGGATGAAGAGATTAAGGAGGTTGGTAAGAAGGCTGGTATGTATGCTTCAATAACTAGTAATAAGGTAGACCTACAACCAGGCAAATACGATGTAGTCCTCTCACCACTCGTGGTAGGTAATCTGATGAATTACGTGTCTTTCATGTCTTCAGCACTAGCAGTATTAGTAGGTTACTCGATGTTTATGAAGTTCAAACCTGGAGATAGGGTGGCTTCAGAGAAACTCACGTTAATAGACGCGCCAAGAGATCCTACACTACCTAACGTAGCGTCTTTCGATGATGAGGGAGTACCTACATACAATAAACCTATAATAGAGAAAGGAGTGTTCCGTAACCTACTCCACAATTCTGGTACAGCAACCAAACTCGGGGTTAAATCAACAGGTAATGCTGGTTGGATAATGCCTAGTCCTTGGAACCTCCATATGGAGCCTGGAGACCTAAGAGAAGAAGAATTGATTAGTGAGTTAAGAAATGGGGTAGTAATAACGAACAATTGGTATACTAGGTTGCAGAATTACGTTGAGGGGGTCTTCTCTACGGTCGCACGCGATGCTACACTACTAGTTAAAGAAGGTGAGATAGTAGGTAATGTTGGTAGGGTAAGAATAGCAACGAGTTTTCCGGAACTACTCAATAGTATTGAGGGGTTAACTAGACAAACATACGATATCACGTGGTGGGAGGTCCAAACACCTATTAGAGCGCCCTACGTGCTGGCGAGGAATATCAACTTAACTAAACCTTACATATAATTTTTCTTAGAACTCGGTTGCTCCATACTCGCCCGAGAATTCATCACCTACTTCTTCAGTTTTCCAAGCTTCAGGGCATCCTTTACCGTACCTTATCACAGGACCCGCAAGTCTCGTCAGTAACGCGACTCTTGACGGCACGGAATATGACGCTACCTTATAGCTTGTCTCAGCAGCTAGCTTCTCCGCGAAGTCCAAGACTTCACTCATCGAGGGCATGTTATCCCTGCTTAATCTCCCGGTAGAGCCGCCCACATGCATGTAGGCTTTCGGTTCTATGTAGGTTGGTGAAGCTTTATCTATTAGTTTAGCGAAACCTCTGATATCCTTATCATTCATGTTAAACCCTCTGATTAACGTTATTCTTAAGACTGTAGGCGATGAGAAAGACGGCAACATCTCCAGAGTCTCCAGAGTCTTTTCCCAGCCCCTACTTACTAGAGGTCTGTCGAAGAAATTATACATTTCTTCACTCCAAGCTTCTAAAGACACGTATAGTTGAGTAGGTTCTTCCTCAAGTGATGCTAGAACTTCAGGTCTTATTCCTCTAGTCACTAAGAACGTGGTTAGTCCCCTACCATGAAACACTTTGATTAACTCACCTAATCTAGGATACAGCGTTGGCTCACCAGTAAGCGAGATAGCTACGTGTACTGGGTTCATCGCTTCTTCCCACATCAATCTAGGAGCTACGTTTCTGTAACCACTGACTGTTCTTCGATGTTCTTCTATAGCTAAATCAGCTATTACTTCAGGATCGTCCACACTAGGTAACCTCATCAAGTCTTCATCTCTTAACCCAAGATCTTGCGGCCTCATTCTCCAGCAGTGGAGGCACGCGTTCCAGCACCAGAGAGTAGCTGGAGTAAACTGTATACACCTATGTGATTCAATCCCGTAAAACTTACACTTATAACAAAACCTGCCCTGAGTTAAGGCGTTATGAACCCACAAACACTTCTTAACAGCTGAGTGAGAACCTACTAGGTGGTATTTCTGTTTTTTCAATCTACTCATAACTAGGGTGAGAGGCTCTACTTTCTCAGCATCGATAGGCAGTCTTACGGTCCTCCTTATCACTACTCACCAAAAACTTCGTGACTAAGTAACTAATATTTTGTTTTATTTTGTGTCAGGCCCTTGTTTGCTCACCCATCTCCTCATGTAAGCATTTAAAGACTCGCTTATTCTCTGCGGATCTAAATAAAGCTCATTAGCGTTTAGTTTTCTAAGTATCTCGAAAGCTTTTTCAGGTATTTTGTTCTCGTTTTCCTGCCTAGATAACTCAAACAATGTTTCACTGAAAGACCACGGGTAATATATCCAGACCCACTTCTCAACACGTTCAACATAGTAGTCAGGTGTGAAAGAACTAGAAGTTTTGTAGTGCAGTACAGCGGTCTTGATCTTACGAGCACCTAAATCACTGACTAACCTAACTATTCTTGACATGGTAGTCCCTGTATCCACGACTTCATCAACTATCAAAACTTCCTTGTTCTTGAGATCTATCCCACCATAATAACTAATTTCAGGCTCCTCAAGTATTCTGCCACCAACACCCCAGAACCTAGACCTAACTACGTGGAAGTCGTCTACCCCTATCACGTCACTAACTATGCGTGCAGGAACTAACCCACCCCTAGATATGGTTACTACGGTGGTGAAATACTCCCCTGAGTCAAGAATAACCTCAGCCAACCTGTAACACATACTTAAAGCCCTACTCCAAGGAATGTAGAGAACCTCCACTAGGTCCCCCTCAGCAGGGCTCTATAGTGCTTGGAGGCTTAGAAGTTATAGCGTAAGTCACGGTAGTTACTTTACTTAAGCTAGAAGTTATTCTCCTAGACATCACGTCAAGAACTTCGTGAGGTATTCGAGCCCAATCAGCAGTCATCCCGTCAGTACTCTCAACTATTCTTATCGTAAGAATATACCCTTGGTTTCTTTCGTCTCCTTTCACCCCAACCCACATATCATCACCAACGACAGCGAAAGCCTGCCATACTGAGTCGTGAAGATCATATTCTCTCAACGTGTCTTCAACTATCTTAGAAGCTTTCCTAACTATCTCTAACTTCTCTTTAGTAAATACCCCGATAACTCTCACGCCTAGACCGGGTCCTGGGAAAGGATGTCTCTTCAGCAGAGTTTCAGGAACACCCAAGAGTCTCCCTACCTCCCTAACTTCATCCTTGTAGAGATACTTTAGTGGCTCAAGTATCCTTACCTTAAACCACGGAGGTATCCCGCCAACGTTATGGTGAGTTTTGATTTTTCTTGAACCACTCACAACACCGCTCTCTATGATGTCTGGGTATGTCGTGCCCTGAATAAAGTACTTGATTTCCGGGTCGTTTTCAATTAATTCCTTGAAAATCTTAGCAAACTCCTCACCTATTATCTTCCTACGTTCCTCGCAATCAGAAACTCCCTCAAGAAGCTTCAAGAACCTGTCTTCTGCATTTATGTAGAGTGGTTCTATACCTAAGCTTCTCAAATTACTTAAGACTTCCTCAACCTCACCTTCCCTCAAGAGTCCGTGATTGACGAAAACAGCAACTAACTTATCTCTAAATACCCTCTTAGATATTAAGGCGGATACAGTAGAATCTATACCACCACTAACCGCGATTAACGCCTTAGCGTCCGTATCTACTTCATTCATCATTTCTTTAGTTATGTTTTCAACGTAATCACTGAGTTTCCAGTTTCTCGCAACACCAGCTATATTAAGGAAATTCTCTAATAACTGTAAGCCTTTCGTAGTATGCTTAACCTCAGGATGAAACTGGACTCCATAAATCACGCTACCCTTAAAAAGAGACTTGAAAGCAGCAATACACTCATTCTCTGTCAGAGCAAGTACCTCACCTAAATCAGGCAATGAAGTAACACAATCGTTATGACTCATCCACACATACTCAAAGTCATCCCAACCGTTAAATAGGGGGTCACGCTTAATCACTCTAATCCCGGTACGTCCAAACTCCCTCCTCCTCTCTATAGTGCCTCCAAGCAACCTAGCCAGTAATTGATGACCAAAGCATATACCGAGGACTGGCTTACTACTACCGAGAATTAATTCACTAAACTTGCTGAGTTCTGCTTCATTAAGCTCGCCAACACTTAAGGGGCTACCTGATAAGACTAGAGCTTCAAACTTTGCGAGTGAGTGTTTTTCTACAGAGTTATAAGGAACAACACTAGTATAGACTCCTAATTCTCTAAACCTCCTGGATATTAAGTGAGTGTATTGACCACCTAAATCTACGACAAGAATCCCGCCAAGAAATTCCTCCCCCACACTAATCCCTCAAATACTTTAATCACACACAATAATAAATGTTCCGCATCACCACGTATAATAGCTCCCGTAAATTAACATGATTAAATTAATTAGTATGTACGAGAATACGCCAGCTTTCTTAACAAAACTCAGTAAAATATTCCTAGAAGCTCTGCAGGATGGATCTACCAGCAATGACTCCTGTAGCCGCAGCTATGTTCAGGCCTCTTGAGAGTCCTGCTCCATCACCAGCTACGAAAACACCTTCAACGTTAGTCTGCAGGTTCTTGTCGGTCTTAACTCTTAAACTGTAGTACTTAATTTCAGGCGCGTATAGTATTGTTTGCGGTGAGTAAAGTCCTGGGTAGATGATGTTAAGTCTTTTAATAGCTTCAAGTAAGTTAATCACGACTCTATATGGGAGAACAACCCCTATGTCTCCAGGCACTACATTCCTTAAGGTAGGTGTTACGATACTCTTCTCTATCCTTTCCCAAGTACTCCTCCTACCTTTTTCTAAGTCACCTAACCTCTGAATTATTGGCTTACCTACACCTACTCGAGTAGCTATCCTAGCTATAGACTTACCTAACTCCGTAGCGTCAGAGTACGGATCAGTAAGTTTTAGCGTGACTAGTAAGGCGAAGTTAGTATTCCTGGATTTTAGGTTCCTATAACTAACTCCGTTAACCCCGATAGTACCGTCTTCATATCTTTCCTGCACTACGAACCCTTGCGGGTTAGTGCAGAAAGTTCTGACTTTATCGTCGTAAAACTTCGTGTAGAGTACTATCTTGGGGTCTGGATTTATGGTTGTGACGTCTTCAGTCACGTATGACGGAACCTCCACTCTAACACCAACGTCCAGAGGTCCTGGTTCATACTCTATGTTCAGGCTCTTAAGTATTCCCTGAAACCATGTGGTTCCTCCCCTACCTGGTGCTAAGAGAATCCTGCTTGCCGTGAACTCTCCCTGACTAGTACTTAACTTGAAGCCACCATCACACCTCACTATATTAATAACGCTTGTTTCCGTGAGTATTCGTACACCCTTCTTTTCTAGGTAGGTACTTAAGTTGTCGATAACCTTAACCATGACGTCGGTTCCTACGATCCTCTGAGGTGTTGGTATGTACTTGGCGCCAGCCTTAGCAGCGAGCCTCTCAAGAAAAGTTATTTTTTCTTTGTCCGGCACGTAGAGAGTGTCTTCCGGTATGCCGAAAGACACGAATACTCTGTCAACGTACTTCACTAATTCTTCAGCATAATTCCAGTCATTAACTAGTTTGTCTAAATCTCCCCCCACGTCAGGTCTTAAGTTAAGTGTTCCACTACTTAACGCGCCAGCACCCCCTATTCCGTAGGTCACGTTGCATACTTTGCAGTTAAGACATTCTGCTTTATTGTTTGATATGTGTGAGTTCCAGTTGTTTGTTTTAATAGCTAGTGGGCATATTCTATCAGTCACCTTCTTCCCTTTATCGAAGATCACTACCCTCGAATTACTTCCTTCACTACTCACTATTTCTAGAGCAGCCATAAGTCCCGCAGGTCCTCCACCAACTATCGCTACATCGAAGTTTCTCATGTCATAACACCTAAATCTTTCCTCCTATCTATCATGTGAGTGACGTCGTCTCCCGTACCTATGAGTGTTACCGGCGTCCTCAGCACATCCTCTAAATCCTCTACCCACCTCTTAGCTTCTGGAGGCAACTTACCCCATTCCTTGACTCTAGCTGATGTCGGAAAGATTTTATCGAGGCATGTGAGCGCTACTTGAGTAGCTGAATTAAGCATTACAGCTCTCTTAGCTAGATTGTAGTCGAAGGGAGCAGCTCTCCTTATCCTCCCAGTAACGGAAGCTTTCTCTATCCAACCTCTATTAATAACTTCATCAATAGGTAACTCACCAGGTAGGGGGCCGCCCCCAACTCTAGTAACGTAAGCCTTGAAAACTATAATTACTTCATCTACGTACTTAGGTCCTAAACCAACCTCTGATAAAATGCCTGAGGCAGTAGTGTCTTTGCTGGTTACGTATGGGTACGTGCCGTGATATAGTGATAAGTAAGTACCTTGAGTCCCCTCAATCAGTATATTACCTCCTGAACTAGTGATTCTCCACACCTCATCAACCAAGTCTACTAGGTATGTCCTTAATTCAGGGAAATCTTGAGCAAGTTTTAGCCTACGCATCACTCTATCAACCATAGCTGCCCCAACACCCTGAAGAGTAGAGCCTATAGAATTCCTAAGATACTCATCCCTCGCTTCAATCTCCACATGCTTATCTTCTATGATTCCAGCATTCTTGTCAACGAAAACCCTCCCAGCAACACCTAAAGTAGAAATCTCCCTGAAGAACACGTCAAGCCTGACTAAAGACCCTGCAGCTATATAAAGCCTACAACTACCGTTAACAAAAGCTGAAGGAATTATCCTTAACTTAAACTCCCTACCACCCCAAAATACCGTGTGACCCGCATTAACAGAACCTACTCTCACAGCCGCGCTCACTTCATCGTTAAGAGCTAGGTAAGCAACTACCTTGCCCTTACCTTCATCACCGAAGAACCCTCCAACAACCACACTTAACATATTATCCCTATACTAATTTATATCAAACAATATAAATATTATCACTAATCACACTGAAGCAACTTAAAAGATTTTTAATAAATAATATAAAAACGAGACTGTCGTAAAGAAAAGAATTCTCACTGCTAAGTTAAAAACCCATACCATACTAAAGTCTAGGATAGACAATAATGAGTGTCGAGCGAATAACCAGAAGATACTACAAGCGTTTGAGTCTACTGCCTCGGAGGAGATTTCTAGTAGTCATATATGTATTCCTGGTTTCTCTAATCGGTATCATTAATTCGGAAAGCCTCACCGTAAGAGACATACTTGCTTCTATAGGTACTTATTTTCTTTTAGGGGTTGTACTGACTCTTATGTACCTACCTCTAATGCTCACCAAATTATTCAATACTAAGAGGGTTCTCGGACTTTCTCTAGTCACCTTCGCTGTGTCTTTCATCGCAGAACTAATTTTCTATAGGCTTACCGGGCTGAGAGGGTTAGGTCTGGTAGTCACTTCAGGTTTCGTACTCGTAGTTTTATCTGCTTTCACTACGGTACTTCTGGCTCTGGCAATCTCTCTCACAATACCGATCCTGACACTTGTTTTGTTTAATACTGTTCTACTCGGACACACGCTAAGTCACGCTCAATTAATTAGTGCTTTAGCAATCTCACTGATTTCTGTAGTTTTAGGGTTTCTGCTTATTCGTTACGTTGACAGTATGGGTAGGCAGCTAAGCGGTGTCTCACCTATAGTAGCCTTGAGAGCATTCCTTAACACGTGGTTTACTGGCGAATCTGAAAGTCTTGAAACACTCTTTACTCACATAGGGTCTCAAGAAAGTATAGAAGTCAAGACCATAATCATTAAACGTGAGTCAAGACCCGGTATAATATTGGTGTTCCCGCGAATTCATTTCGGACCATTCAACAACATAGGTTCTTCTAGCTTCATACACTACGTTGATAACTTCTCAAAACCTGAGTTCAGAACATTCACTTTCCATACGGCAGGATCACACGAACACAATCTAGTCAGCAGTAAAGACGCTGAGAGAATCGCTTACGAGATACTTACTAAGGTAAGAAGTTCTTTAGATTCTTCATTTGAGGAACGCTTGTGCGAGCCCTACAGGATTAGGTTAAGTAATGGTTGGGAAGCTCTCACTCTACAGGGTAAGGACTTCATAGCTCCACTCATACTAAACAAGCAGCTAGGTAACGACGACATACCGTACGACGCGTGGGACTACTTAAGCAAGCACCCTAAAACCCCACCAAACACTATGATAGTTGACGCGCACTCCTGCAAAGGAGACAAAATCAGGGAACTCAATAGACTTAAAGACTTGCTAGATAAGGTGGCTGAAGCTTACGAGTGCCTAGAACCTAGCGAGTTTTTAGTAGGTTATGGAGAAGATAGGGTTCCTAATGCTTGCGTAGAATTATGCGATACAACGATAAAAACGTTGATTATACGAGTAAGGAATAAGAAATATGGAATTATTTATCTCTACGGAAACAACGTTGATAAGGAGTTTCGAGCTAAGCTAGACAACATAATTAAAGAAAAAGCAGGTCTAACAGATTTTGAGATAGTAACACCGGATGATCATTCGTGTGCTGCCTCATTAAAAGAATCTCCTTACGAGGTAGTTAAGGAGTGCAACGGGCTTACTGAAGCAATACTTCACTCACTTAATGAGGCTTTAAGGGATGAAGCACCTGCTTCCTACAAGGTAGTAAATCTCAAACTAGATAATGTGAGAGTAGTGGGAGATAAGGTTTTCACTTTAATCGAGAGTCTCCACGTGCTTGCTAAAAAAACAGAAGTAGGTCTGCTTCTAATCTTTACAGTTATCAACACTTTGCTGCCTTTAATATACGTAATCTTATCATCATATTCTGTTCTATTTTAAGAGAATCGTGACGTACTTTAATCAGTTTCTAAAGTAATGATTTCTCTCCTTCTAACCATTTTATCCGGATATATTACTATTCCTCTGTCCGATATCTCGAAAGGATGTCTTCTCATATCATGCTTAGTTCCTCGCATCTTCCATATCAGTATTGACCTGGTTAAAACACCATCTAACTCATCAAGATCTAGTCTTATTATTCCGTCAACCGCGTGCTCAACTCCCGGACCTCCGAACCCTCTATCCGTGACACTCACCTGAGATACTAGGAAAGTTGTTACGCCAAGTCCTGACAGAACTCTCTTCAGCTGGATTAACACGCTCCTAGCTATAGAAGGCTTAGTTAGGTATAGCGTTGAGACAGAATCTACTGCTGCTCTCTGAGCTTTCGTATCCTTCAAAGCCTGCCTAACTACGTCCAGAAACTCACCCAGATCATCAACACTCTTAACCACGTATTTCTCTCTCTTAGCAGCCTCACCTATCCCGCCAGTAAAAGCGTCTACTATAGCGAAAAGCCCTTCATCCTCATACTTCCTCACGTCCCAGCCAAACTCACTCATTTCTCTCCTGACCTGAACAGGATGTTCCTCCAAGGTCACTAGAACTCCGGGCTCGCCGTAAGTTAGTCCGGAATAAAGGAATTGATGACTCATGATGGTCTTCCCAGTTCCTGGACCTCCCGAAATCAAAACTATGTTTCTTTTCGGGATCCCCCCAAAGAGCAACTCATCTAGACCTGGAATACCACTCTTTATCTTCTCAACCATATTTATTCCCTGATATAAGTGGTGCTGAATATTTATTTGTTACTTAGAAACTGCTGTGTGAGTGGTGGGAAATCAGGATAATTTTACTTTATTACCGGCTTCGCCCATTTCCCGAACTTTATCCATGCAACACTTCCCAGCCCGCCTACCGCGTTGCTTAAGGCCATGGCTAGCCACACCCCGTAAGACTGTAGACCGATCATGTAAGCGAGAAAGTAACCCAAACCTATTCTAAACCCCCACAACCTGATTGCGCCCAGGATTGTAGGTATAGTTGTGTGGCCTGACCCTCTCCCTACAGACATACCTACGAAGAACATCGTAAAGAACGGTAAGCTAAAAACGAAAGTCTCAAGAAATACTAAAGCTTCATTAAAGATCGCTGCATCAGACGTGAATAGGGAGATTAGCTGAGTTCTCACCAGGAAAACTAATAATGCGCCGAGAGCTGTAAGTGAAGCTATCGTCAGTAGTGATTTGTAAGCTACCTCACGAGACCTCCTAATATTGCCAGCACCTAGGTTCTGCCCAACCATTATAGCTACCGGCATGGTCAGTCCCCATATGATAGCGTCAGCAAGATCCATTACTATAAACCCTATAGCGAAAGCAGCTGCTACTATCACGCCAAACGAGTTTATGAGAGCATTCTGTAGCATGAAAGCCAAGCTATTAGAAGAGTAAAACACAAACACAGGACCCCCTATACGAATATTTCTTAACACCCACAATTTATTAATATTCTTTGTAGGAAGTATTCTCAACTCAGGAAACTTACGCTTAGTTAAGTAAATTAGCGCAACCACACCACTAAGTCTTGATATCACTGTAGCGAGAGCAGCGCCAGCCGCTCCCATCCTAGGGAAGGGAGGTATACCGAGTATTAGGAAGGGGTCCCAAATAATATTTAGAAGAGCTGAGAAACCTTCTACTACTGCTGGGGTTCTAGTATCTCCCACAGACTGAAGTATTGTTGAGTAAGTTATTGTGAGACCTGAAAGCATCAAATCAACTGATATTATACCTGAGTAACTCATCACATCATCAAATATTTCTGGTGGGGTCCTAATAACGTAGTAAAACAGTAGATGCCTCAGCGAGAAGTATGTTAAGCCGAAAGCAAAACTAGTTGTTAAAGCTACGGTAAAAAACTTAGAGGCGACATTGCTAGCTTCCTCATACCTTCTAGCACCCACGTACTGAGAGAGGAGTGCCATGTTGGCGGTTGAGATAGCCATGTTGAAAGCGTTAAAAAGCATGTAGGGGGGCCATGCCTGCCTAGGCACTGCCATAGCAACATCACTATACCTGCTTAACCAGAACGCGTCAGCTACGTTGTAAGACACATTCACTAACTGAACTAGCATGAGAGGGAATCCTAACCACAGTAAAGTCTTAATTATGGGTCCCTTAACTATCTCGTTCCTATACCTGTCTACGGCCGTCACCGTAGAGCGAACCAATCACGACACCCGTTATTCGCGATACTACTATATTCTTTAGAAATATAGTTATAAGCTTATAAGCAAGAACTGTTGAGGATATCTTACCACATAAATACTTAAGCTTCAGAATTATTTAATGTAGAGAGGTGCTAGTGTGCGTAGGAGGAGAACACAAGTACTTAGGCATCTGATTCTAGCAGTCTTAGCTACTAACCCAAAACTTCATGGTTACGGTATCTACAAGAGGATAGTATATGTCACGCAGTCTGTGTGGAAGCCCTCGATCGGGACTCTCTACAGAACACTGAATGAAATGGTTAATGAAGGTCTCGTTAGAAGAGAGAGTAGCGATTATAGGAGATTAGAGTACGAAATAACTAGTACAGGTCTTGAGATCTTTGTTAAGGAAACACTACCCCACGCTACAAAAGCCGCAGGAATACTAACAGAGTTTCTGGAAGCTTACAGAGAAATACGTAAGAGAGGTAATCTTCCTGAACTACCTGGCGAGTTAGTAGAGAAGTTACACCGCCTACGTAAAGCGTTAGAAGAATTAGCGAGTAGCTAGTCATTAAAAATAAAAATTAAGGTTAAGGATTTAGAAATTAAAGCTCTAGCTCAATACCTATACCCTTACTTTTGGCGAGTCTATAAGCTAGTGCTGCAGCAGCTGCGTCCTGTATAGCTAGACCTACACTCTTAAATAATGTTAACTCGTCACTTTCCCTACCTTTCCTGTATCCGGCGGAAACCTCCCCCAGCTCGGCTATGTCTTCCTGCTTAATTAAGCCTTTCTCAAGCGGTATTCTTATGTCACCCGTCTCATCAAGCACTGCTTTTCTAGAATCAACTACTATTTTGCTAAACCTAGTTATTGCCTCATTATCTAGGGCTCTATAGTCTTTAGCGTGAGCACCTATGCTTATTACGTGCTGATCCCTACTCAACCACTTACCCAGAATCACGGGTTCCTTAGTAGTTGATGCTTCTATCACTATCTTAGACTTCTTAACTAGGTCTTCGCTTGACGCAGCCTCAATAACTCTGAAGCCCGCATTTTCCGCCCAAGCTCTGAACGTTTTCATTTGATCAGACCTTACATCGTATATTACGACCTCATCAGACCTATACACGGAGGATACAAACCTTAACTGATACCTTGCTTGATAGCCAGTCCCTATAATGCCTATAGGACCTATGTCTTTGGGAGCTAAGTACTTAGCTGACACAGCGCTAGCAGCACCTGTCCTCAAAGCTGTTAGAACACCACCCTCCATAACCGCGAGAGGAGACCCGTTCAATCCATCAAACAATGTTACCAAAGCTTGAATAGTCGGGAGACCTCTGCTAGGATTCTGAGGTATTAAGCTAACTACCTTCACACCAACCCCACAATCAGGTACGTAAGACTGCATAACACCCCACCAATTACCCTCAACCCACATAACGGTTCTCGGCGGTGTTACGGTCTCGTTCCTAGAATACTTTATGAACGCGTTCTCGATCTCAGGTATTAAGACTTCAGGTTTCAATAACTCTTCTAATTCCTTACTACCGAGGATAAGAATCTTGGGCATTCTGTTAAATCCCTTTAAATTAACTTACTAGAATTATTTAAGCACAAACTAACAACTTTCCTGCAGCTCTACACTAACTAATGCTAGTAGTGCAGTATATTCAGTAACTTCCTAGGATTGGTTGGGTAAGCTTCTATTACCTTAATTAGAATGCCTGCATGGATTACGTTCTTTAATTTCCTGGATAGTTTTATGCTCGAATATATTACTTCACCTCTCTTTAAGGCGAGACCAGATAACACTAAATAATTGATTAGCTGGTCATCCTTGTAGGGTGCTTCAACCCATTTTACTACGCCTTCTCTACCCAGAGTCTCGTAAGGTAGTCTTGTTCTCTTAAATCTCTTTATGAGTCTCCTCCTATACTGGTATTTATCCTTGAATCTTGCTGGGCAGTAATGAATATTTACTGCGAGACCCTCTTCTAACACCCAGTGCATCGCCTGCAAGGCTGCTTCTCTCGAACCATGAACTGTGAGCCCGTCAGGATTCACTTTAAACCCTTTACTCAAGATTCCCGCATAATTAGATTCACTAACCTCCATCTCGTTTAAGTTTATGAAACGAACACCAAGCCTGTACCCCTCCTCAATAAGGTCTCTTAATTTGCTGAAGTCCGGTATCGCCGGGTTCTCTATGCCTACATCAAAACTGTAATCTAACGCATACTTTAAAGCAATCCATGAGTGAGGTCCCGTCACGTGTATTCTCAGTTCATCAAGTCCTGCGTCACTCAACCTATCCAGGTGTTCTGTCCTGAGATTTCTCCCAGTAGTATACATGTGTGCGTGGAAATTCTTTCCTAAGATCTCCTTCAGAGTTCTTAGAACCTCGATTACTTTATCTATAACGAGGAGAGGATCACCACCAGTTATGCCGACGCCTCTAGATCCAGAAGCCAGTACTTCTAAAACAATATCGTTCTTCTCACTCACGGGAACCTCGTTAATATATGCGTTAGTCCTACCTCTCCTATAGCTCGATATAGGGCAATAGAAGCACTTCTCGTTACATACTCCGGTCACGAAAAATACGCTTTTTAAACCTTTAATACACAGATCACACCCTCTTGAGAGCTTGCCTATCCAGCAACCTAAGTCGTCACATTTACTTGTTTCCAGCACGTAACTCATCAACTAGACCCTACAGCACGGGTTCTCCTCTAAATAACTAGGAAGATACCTTCAGCCAGCTTCACAGCACTAGCTACGTCGGTGGGAGCACCTATAACGACTGACTTAATTTTATGGAGGTCCTTAATGTCGTGCGCTATCGCCTTATACTCTTCCGAGAGATACAACGTACCTTCTAGTGGTTCAGTAAACGATATATTCTTTTCTTTCTTATACTTCCATATTGCTGAGTTAGCTGTTATTAGGTACTCTATTAGCTTCTCATCACCGCCTAAATCTCTTAAGTCTTCCTCAGTTATCGTAACTCTCCTTAACCCGTCACCAGAATACATATTCCTCCACAGATAATCCGTGACGAAAGGCATTACTGGATGTAGAGTCTTTAGTATGAGCTTGAAGACTCTGTGTAGAACGTACCTAGCGCCGTTCACGTACCTCATGTCGTAATCACCTAAACCGTAAGCTCTCAGCTTAACACTCTCAAGATAGTTTGAAGCGAAAACATCCCACGCTAGTGCGTATAACTCGTTTATCGGTCTGAAAACATCGAGTTCCTCATAGTGCTTGAGTACCTTCTTGATTACTGAGACAGCGTACTTAAGCATAGCTCTATCTAGATCCTTTAAAACGGAATCTCTTAGAGGAGGTTCTTCAAAGAATGAGATAAATCTCCCTATATTGACTAACTTAGTTGCGAAAGCTAGCCCACTCCTAACTAAGTCCTCCGACCACCTGTAATCACTACCAAGCATGCCGGAGATCGCTGCCCAATACCTGAACGCGTCAGCACCGTACTTCTCGATATACGGCAATGGCGGGACGATATTGCCGAGAGACTTATGCATTGCCCTACCCTTAGGGTCTAAACCCATACCAGAAATCCTAACCCACCTAAAAGGAGGTTTGCCAGTAAGCAGCCAGACACGTAGTGTGGAGTAGTAGAGCCAGGTTCTTATTATGTCGTATCCCTGAGGTCTGAGCGAGTGATCCAGTGCTTTGAGAGCAGCTTCCTTATTTTCGAGCCATCTAGTCACGTACAAAACACTTATTGAAGAATCAAACCACGTATCGAAGGTTCTGGTCTCACCTACTAGTTCTTCTCTTGGAGCCCCGCAGTTAGGGCATTTCTCGTGGGGTGGCGGGTCTATCCAAGGTCTCACATACTCACCATACTTACCGAAAACTATGTGTCCGCACTTCCTACATCTCCAGATAGGTATTTCAGTTCCGTAGAATCTAGTCCTAGAGATAGGCCAGTCCATCTTTAATGAAGTCACCCAACTATCAAACTTTACCTTATGCTCAACAGGTTTGAAGATCATCATGTTACCTATCCTTAGTACATCGTCCTTGAAATCTAGCTGCTTCAGAAAGAACTCTCTGACGTGAATATACTCTACCGGTGTTTTACACCTCCAGCAAACAGGAACCTCGTGCTTTAGGTCTTCCTCCCTGACCAGGAAATTATTCTTACGTAACTCCTCCACCATGACTTTCCTAGCCTCCCTAACGCTCAACCCCTTAAGAATCCCTGCATTCTCGTTCATGGTTCCGTCTAAATTGATAAGTATTCTGGGGGTAAGTCCCTGCTCCTTAAAGAACCAGATATCTCTGGTGTCTCCGTAAGAACACATCATCGCTAGCCCGGTCCCGAACTCAGGATTAGCGTAAGTGCTAGGCATCACAGGTATTACGTTATTATATAGGGGGATGATCGCGTGCTTTCCTTCAAGATACTTATACCTAGTATCATCGGGGTGAAAAATAACAGCACCACACCCGTTAAGTAATTCAGGTCGGGTAGTAGCTATCACTACATCTTCGTTAGTCTCGAGAACCCTAAACCTAATGTAGTATAACTTACCTTCCTCCTCCTTCATCTCTATTTCTGCTTCAGCAAGTGACGTCCTACATCTAGGGCACCACATTACTGGTCTCTCAGCTTCGTATATTAGGCCCTTACTCCATAAATCGATGAAGGTAGCTTGAGTTAGTCTCCTATACTTCGGGGAGTCTGTTCCGTCAGTCCAATACTGGAATGAGCACCCTAACCTCTTCCACACCTTAACTAAGGAAGCCTCATACTCATCTAAAACCTCACTAACCAGCTTAAGAAACTTGAGCCTCCCTTCAGGAGTATTAGCTATCTCGTGTGCTGAAATCCCGTACCGTTTCTCTACCGTTACCTCACCAGGCAAGCCGTTCCTATCTGCGTAGAAAGGCAGCAGAACCTTATATCCAAGTAACCTCAACGCGCGAGCCACCATATCTATCTGGGCGTAGTGAGCTGCCTGACCAACACCCCATTCTCCGGAGGGGTAGGGTGGTGGTGTGTCTATAACTACGTACTTATCCTCGCTTAGAAAATCTATTAAAGGCTCCTCAAATTTTTCTTCCTCCCACTTCCTGAGTAGTTCCTCCTCTAGAGAGGAACCCCACCTCTTAATTTTTATTTTCGGTTCTAGTACCACTTAATCACCTATACCATTAACGAGCTAAGTTTATTAATTTATACTCTACTTACTCCTAACACTAGGTGCTTTATTTAGTTGAGAAGCTAGTACAGCGAGTGAAAACTTTATTTATGCTGATATAATATTTATTGGGATAAATATGTCGATCAAAGTAGTGATGCTTGGTGCTGGGTACGTCACCGCACACCTAGCTACAGGCTTGGAAAGACTTAAGAAAGGACTTATCGAGCCTTACGGGATACCCTTAGCTAAGTACGCGCTCCCATATAGTTTGAGAGATATAGAGATAGTAGGGGTCTACGACGTCGATGAGAGTAAGGTTGGTAAGACTCTATATGACGTAGCTAAAGAAGTTATGGGTAGTGAGTACCCGGTCCCGGAAGAACTAAAAACAGTAATTATCAGGAGAGGAATAAGAAGAAAATCTACTGACGGGCTAGATATGCGAGCTAAGGGATTAGATGATCTGATGAGTTACGAGGATAGCTTAAAGACGTTATTGAATGAGTGGCTAGATTTAAGACCTGACGTCATAGTTAACGTAATAACTACGGAGTATGGTGAGGAGTATCCCGATGAGTCAGTAGCTCTCGGCAAGATCTTGAGGGGGGATGTACCAGCCACTCATTCTTACGCTTACGTAGCATCCATGTACGCTAAGATTAAGGGCGGTGTAGCTTTCGTTAACGCGATACCAACACCTGTAGCGAATAATCCCGGACTACTCAAGCTTCTTGAGGAATCAGGCGTCGTAGTTTTCGGCGATGATGGAGCTACTGGAGCAACTCCATTAACAGCTGATTTAATAGAGCATTTAACAGAGAGAAACAGACTGATAGAATTCATAGTGCAGTTCAACATAGGAGGCAACACAGATTTCTACGCTCTAACAAGACAAGACAGAAACCACATGAAGGAACTTACTAAAACTAGCATGATAAAAGATATTACGGGTTATGAAGTCCCTGCATTCATAAAACCCACAGGATACCTAGAACCCCTAGGAGATAAGAAATACGTCGCTATGCACATAGAGTACATAAGCTTTAACGGATTCAGAGATTCCATATACATAAACGCAAGAATAAATGACTCCCCAGCTCTAGCAGGAATCTTATGCGACCTAATAAGACTAGGTAAGATATCCCTAGATAGAGGATGGAAAGGAACAATCTACGAGGTTAACGCTTTCTACATGAAAAAACCAGGACCTCAAGGAGCCCCCAACATAGCTAAAAACAAAGCATACGAACTACTACTCAGTAAGTTCGGATTAAAATGATAAACCCATATTTAGTAAAGCACCTGCTTACGTACTGAAAGCTATGCTTCTTTAAGCAGGGAGAACGTCAGTAACTAGAGCTTATTTAGTAGTCACGAAAATATTTCGGGATTCGTGAATGAAGGGTGTTTTAGTAATTCATTGTGGGGCTGGAACTTGGAGAGGTGTTGATGAGGAAACCATAAAGAAAGTGATAGTGGATACTCTAAGGAGAGGGATTGACGTATTAGTGGGTGGGGGTACAGCTTTAGACGCGGTTGTTGAGGCTACTATGTCGTTGGAGGATTCAGGGGTTTTGAATGCTGGTCTTGGTTCAGTGCCTGACTTAAGAGGTAATGTGTGGATGGATGCTGGTGTGATGGATGGTTGGAGCGGTCGCGCGGGAGCTGCTGCCGCGGTCACATATCCTAAAAACCCAGTACTCTTGGCTCGCAAGATTCTCGAATTAACAGATCATATTATGTTGGCTGGTAGCGCTGCTGACGAGTTAGCGATTAAATTAGGTCTTCCTAAACATCCAGGACCTTCCGAAAGAGTTAAGAAGCGTTATGAGGAAGTACTCAAGAAAGCGTCTTCAGGTGATGCGGTATTTAAGAAGAGTTTCGAGTTAGCTCAGAAATTAGGTTACTTCGATACTGTTGGTGCGGTTGCTTTAGATAATGAGGGTAAGCTAGCTGCAGCAGTATCTACTGGCGGCGTAATCTTGAAGTTCCCGGGACGTGTTGGTGACTCAGCAATCCCTGGCGCGGGATTCTACGCTAATAAGTACGGAGCTGCTGTAGCTACGGGGATAGGTGAGACAATAATGATGAGTATGTTATCGCTCAGAGCAGTAAACCTGATTAGTGAGGGGTATTTAGCTGATACTGCCGCTCGCTTAGCTATTCAGTACCATACGTCTCTGTACGGCAAAGATACTGCAGGACTCATAACACTCGATTATAGAGGTAATGCGTACGGTGCTTACAACACGCAGGCGATGCCATGGGGTTACGCGAAAACAGAAACGAGAGAAGTCGTGATTTCAGGGCTTAAGAAACCATAAACTTTTTCGCGGCTTTCTAGTTCTTATTATTCTTAATGCCTCCTCACGTAGCTTAATGTCTGTGCTTAACTCACCTCTCGTTGTGAGAGTAACCATACTTAAAGGTTCTTCTACCCCCCGTATTAGGGCGCACGTATGTATAGCTTCTATCATTACTAAGAGCCCCTCAGTTTTGAGTTTCTCGAACAAGTAGTCAGCTACTTCTTCTGTGAGTCTCTCCTGGAGCTGCAACCTCCTAGCAAAAACATCAACAACCCTAGCAAACTTACTTAACCCGAACACTTCATTGCTTGGAACGTAAACTATGTAGGCATTCCCATAGAACGGTAGTAGGTGGTGTTCGCATATAGACCTAACAGGTATGTTTAGTATAGCAACGAGTCTGTTAGTACTTATGTAGTTTGCTGAGTTAACGTAGAAATACTTCAGGTGCTCGTCCGGGTCTTTCCCGTACCCTGAAGCTAGCTCCCAGAGCCACATCCTAGCTACTCGTTCTGGTGTGTCCTTGAGTTCAGGTCTATCGGGATTATCACCGATGAGTTTTATAAAGTCTCTCACAACATTCTTGAGTTTCTCAAACCTATCACTTAAGTCTTCCTCACTCACCATACTCAGCACCTACCTCCGAAGTACGTAGCTTAAATTCGATCACTAAGTCAATTCCGAGACCACGTAACGTTTCCTTAATCTTATCGACTTTCTTACTTAAGACTAATATATCGTCTTCAGGGTTAACCAAGACTATCGCAGCTCCTTGATAGTGCACGCCATCAACATTTCTTACACGTAGATTGCTCAGACTTAAAGCATTTTTTCTGAATTCCTCCTTAATGAGTCTCGTTACGTCTAGTGAGGGGGCTGCGTCACCAACATACTTCATGATCTCGGAAAAAACTTCTCTTAACTCGTAGAAAATATATAACGCCAGAATTAAAGCACCAACATAGTCTATGAAGTAACTAAGTAGTGCGCCAGCAAGAGAGGAGGTAATGACTACCACACCCTCTATTAATTCGCTGGCCGTAAACTTAGAGTAGTGTGTGAAGACCCCGTTTAACTTCCTGGAAACAGATACAGCAATCAAATAACACGAGACTCCCAGGAAAGCCATCAAAGGAGCTTCTAGAGATACCGTATACGCTCTGAACTCGATTAACCTGAGTGTTATTATGCCGGCAACGAATGAGTAGATCATTAAGGTGGATATAGAGCCCCCGAACGCTAGCTTGTAGTGGCCGAAGTGATGATCTTCGTCCGGGGGCTTAAGACTGCTTCTCCAGTATCTTATAGCTAGTAGTAAAGCTAGCAGGTTCGCTATAGAGGTCATAGCGTCAACGAAAACAGCTCTAGAACCGTAAAGAATACCTCCTAAGATCTTGAAGAGTCCTCCTAAACTCGAGAAAAAGATGATTATTGTTAATGCGCTTCCAGTACCCAGTAGCTACCCACCCTTGAATAGAGAAACTAAAACACCTTTAAGCTTTTCACGACCTAAATCTTTATTTTAAGGGTTTTCCTAAGCTCATCAACCACCATTATTGGTATTGAGGTCAGGAGCGCTAGGAAAATAAGCTCTAGAGGCAACTCTACAGTCTTGAATGCTGACGAGAGCTGCGGCACGTATACCGTGATCAGCAACAGGATTAATGAGGCAATTATTGAGGGGATAAGCCACTTATTAAATGGTTTGAACCAGAAATGCATGCTCTCAGATCTCGAAACTAACGCTCTCCCGAACTCGCTCATCCCGATAGCTATGAAGACTAGCGTTCTGGCTAAGTCTTTATTAATGTAGGTATTGAGGGTAAACAAATATATAGCTAAGTTAATCAGCCCTATGAGAGAACCTAGCAACACGAAATACGCTATCTTCCTGTTAGTTAAGAAGTGTGTTTGCCTTTTTCTTGGAGGCCTCCTCATTAAGTCAGGTTCCGGAGGCTCGGTACTGAGAGCTAGAGCAGGTAGAGCGTCCGTCGTAACGTTTATCCACAATAATTGTGCTGGGGTTAAGGGTGACGGAAGCATGAGTAGTTCAGCTGATAATATAGTTGCTATCTCACCTAGGTTAGCAGGTAGAAGATAGTTTATCGGCTTCTTAAGATTCTCAAATATTACTCTCCCCTCCCTAACAGCTGCCGCTATAGTAACGAAATTATCGTCTTTGATGACTAGCTTAGATACTTCCTTAGCTACGTCAGTTCCTTTAATACCCATAGCTACGCCTAAGTCAGCTTCTTTAAGTGCTAACGCGTCATTCACTCCGTCTCCTGTCATAGCAACCACGTGACCTCTTGCTTGAAGAGCCTTAACAACTCTCCTCTTATGTTCCGGCGTTACTCTAGCTAGTATAACCACGTCATCTATTACTTTCTCTAATTCTGCGTCACTCATGCTGTCTAGGTCTTTACCTTCAAGCACTAAGCCTTCGTCAAGCCCTATTAAACGACCTATCGCCTCAGCGGTTAATTTATGATCGCCAGTAATCATCACTGTTTTTATTCCTGCTCTACGTAACTCCTCCACAGCCTCCCTAACACCTTCCCTCGGAGGATCAATAATCCCCATAATCGATAAGAAAGTAAATTCTTTCTCTACTTCCTCAATACTTTGTTCAAGAATATCGTGCTTAACTAACTTGTAAGCAATACCGAACGTTCTGAAGCCTTGGGAAGCTATTGACTCTATATAATTATTTATTTCTTCCCTCAACTCATCATTGAGTGGTTCAGGAGATCCGTTAACCATAACGTGACTTGAGAGACTGAGGAGTAATTCAGGAGCTCCAGAGGATATAACTAAATATTCGTTGTTGTCGAGCTTATGTATCGTAGTTTTTCTTTTTCTAAACCTATCGAACGGGATGACCTTAATTAGGTTAGTGTTTTTCTTCAAGTCTTCAACTCTCTCCTTACCCAAGACTTTATAAGAGAATACTAGAGCAGCTCCCTCAGTAGGAGATCCCTTAATTCTCCATACGCCGTTGTCATAGAATAAGCTGGCGTCCTCACCAACGTGAGTGACTAAGTACTCTGCTAGTTTCTCGAGTTCTCTAGTCATAGTTACTTCGTCTTCAGAGTCGTTAAGAAATACACTACCTACTGGCTCAAAACCCTCACCACTTACCTCAAGCTCCGCACCACCGACCCAGACCTTCTTGACAGTCATCTCACCCTTAGTTATGGTTCCTGTCTTGTCTGACGCTACGACGTCGCAAGCACCTAAGGTTTCTATAGCTCCTAGTTCTCTCACTATTACGTTCTTCTTCGTCATTCTGTATGCTCCTAAAGCGAGTACTGACGTAACTATAGCAGGCAAGCCCTCCGGTATAGCTGCTACTGCTAAAGCAACAGCAAGAAGTAGTGACTCAATTACCGGTTCTTTGACTACTAAATACGAGATAACGAATATCAAGACACTTATACCGAGTATTACGGCTCCAAGCTTCTTGCCGAGCTTGTCAAGCTCTTCCTCAAGTAACGTCTTTTTTTCTTTTATCTCACCGAGCTTCTCAGCTATCTTACCTAACTCGGTTCTAGAGCCTGTCGCAACTACTACCCCCCTACACTTACCAGAATATATGTAGGTACCCATAAACAGCATATTACTTCTTGAGTGAATACTTGTTTCCTCAGATAGTATTAGGGAATGATCTTTCAGAACAGGCTCAGACTCCCCCGTAAGGGGGGACTCATCAACCTTCAAGTCTACGGAATCTATGAGTCGAATATCAGCGGGTACTTTATCGCCCTCACTCAGGAGAACAATATCACCCGGCACTAACTCTGTTGAGGGAATCACGACAATTTTCCCGTCCCTAACGACCTTAACCTCGGAAACAACGAGTTTCTTTAAAGCTTCTATAGCTTTCTCAGCTCTAAACTCCTGGAGAAAACCTGAAACACCCATTATGAGAACTATGAGTAGTATAGCTAACGCGTCAGTTAACTCGCCTAGAAACCCCGCGACTAGCGTAGCTATCAACAAAATCAGTATTAGGAAATTAGTGAACTGCTTAAGAAAAAGCTTAGCTAGAGATTTAGGCTTACCTCTCAACTCGTTAAAACCATATATACCAAGTCTTTTCTCAGCTTCACTTGATGTAAGTCCTTCTAAGGTAGTGCCGAGCTCTCTAAGGATTTCCTGAGCCTCTCTCGAGTGCCACGCCATTCACTCGCTTCCCAAACTCTTATGTAGTTGAGGCACGCTTAAAAATTACGATCTGTATTTAGACTTGAGTGAACAACTTGAAAGAGATGCTCGTGGCTGTGGCCAGAGAAGTTGCTGACTACTTAACCGAGACCCGCAGACCCTCTACGATAGTTAGAGTCAACTCTAGCGGAGACACTAGTAAGGTTTTCGATGTAGAAGCAGAAAACATTATCTTTGAGGAGTTGAGAAGAAGAATTAAAGAATGTTTTCTCTTCGTTAGTGAGGAGTCAGGCGTTCGTCGCTTCTGCGATGAGCCTAGATGGGTTGTTGTGGTAGACCCGGTAGACGGGTCTATGAATTATGATGCTCAAATACCTTGGGTATCTATCTCTTTAGCCGTAGCTCCGCTAGAAGGTAGGGAACCAACGATAGGAGATGTTTCTTACGCGGTAGTTTATGATGTTTTTCGTAAGATAGACTATAGCTTCGATCAAACGGAGGGAGTAACTATTGCTGGCACTCCAGCAAAAAGAAGACTTAAACCCTCGAGTGTTGTGTTAGGGTATTTTGAATCACCTGACTCCTACAAGGTAATTCCGTATTACTGGGCTGAGAGAGGTTCTCGAGCTAGCTTGAGATCATTAGGTAGTGCAGCACTAGACATAATATATGTTGGGTTAGGTAATGCTGAAGTATTCGTTGATACGAGAGCTAAGCTAAGAAACGTTGACGTAGCGGCAGCTTTAAGGATAGCCTTAGTTCTCGGAGCTAAAGCTAAGTTATGTAGCGATATAAGCGCGTCATCAGTTACGTTAAGAGACATTAAAAAGATTGAGTGCTTGCTAGTAGGGTATGACGAGAATTATTTAAACAAGCTTAGTAAAGCATACTTTAAGAGTCAGACCTAGATTAAGTTTTCTTAAAAAAAGTACTTGATCTTAAGGTACTGGCTTATAGATCAACTTCTTCAGAGCTCTAACCCTTAATTCTTTAGCTACCTCAGCTGTAGTGCCCCACACTATAGCTCTGGTCGGACACATAGATACACATCCAGGCGTTAATCCTTCAGATCTTAGTGGGTTACATAAGTCACACTTAGTAGCAAATCCAGGCGGTATTATCTCGGGGATCCCGAAAGGACAGGCAGCTAAGCACGCAGAACATCCTATACACTTAGAAATATCTACTAAGACAGCGCCGTCCTTATCCCTATGCATAGCTCCAGTAGGGCATGCCGTAACGCAGGGTGCCTTAGCGCAGTGGAAGCACGATATAGGTTTGTTAAGTCCTCCCCCTATATCATACAACACTATGTAGCCCTTACCCTCGTGTATGAAGGAGCATACTTCCTCACAGGTATAGCAACCTATACATACGTCATAATTTATTACTCGATTCACTCCCCCGTACTTACTAAAGGTTTCTAAATCCATCTCACACCACCTTCTTAGCTCTTAAGAAATGATCTAGGTGTGTAGCAGCCCTTAATCCACTCCCGATGGCTTTACCAATCATTGAAGGACCTGTGACTACATCTCCCGCAGCAAAGACTTTCTCAATCCCTGTCTGCATTCTCTCATTAACTATTATTGTCTTCCTCTTCGGGTCTACTTTAACGCCATCGCATTCGGTGTTTAGTGGCGGGGTCGGTATCTCTCCTACAGCCGCTAGAACCATATCCGCTTCTATGACGTGTTCTGTGCCAGGCATAGGTACTGGTCTGGGTCTTCCGGTTTCGTCAGGCTCTCCTAGCCTCATTTTAACGAATTCTACCCCAACTGCTTTATCGTTTGACACAACAACTTTAGTTGGTTGGATAAGTTCTACCCACTTAACACCCTCGGAAACCACCCTACGTACCTCATACTCCCCTGCAGGTGCTTCTCTGATGGTTCTTCTGTAGGTTAGGTAGACTTCCTTAGCGCCCTTCATTAAGGCTACTTCTGCAGCGTCTATCGCGCTATACCCCCCGCCAATAACAACGACTTTATTACCTACTGGCGGTTTGTGTGTCGTGTATCCTAACTCATATGTCCACCAACTATAGACGTATTCTAGAGCTGAGAAAACCCCCTTAGCGTTATCTCCTGGCACACCTAATCTCCTCGAAGACCATATACCAGTCGTTAGTAACACGGCATCATACTCGTTTACGATTTTCTTCAGGTCAATCAAGTTATTAATAAACTCGTCACCCTCATCGTGTCTAGGTTCGCCGCAGAAAACCTTAGTCCTATAACTAAACTTAACGCCGAAGTTCTTTTCAAGGTCTTCAATCCCTTCGGTGATGCTGTCTCTATGTATTCTGTATGGGGGTATACCGAACATCATCATGCCTCCTGCGAGAGGTAATTTCTCGTAAACGTCTACTTCATACCCATAACATACTAGGTAGCCCGTAGCTGCTAGACCCGCTGGACCACCACCCACAACAGCTACTTTACCTCTACCGCCCGCCTGCCCTTTCTTGCACATGAAAGCAAATTTCATCTTGCTTCATCACCTCATAAATCAATCTGAAGCAATTATTAATTTGATGTAGGAGTTCTCAACTCTTTTCCCAGAAAGCTTCTCAATCACTTCCACATCACTAATTCTGACTTCCCCTCTCTTAAGTAGTTGATCTAATTCTTGAGCTGATAAAGCATTTCTCACGTAGTCCAGCTCCACCACTTCTACATCCTCACAGACAGAGTACGGTGCTACATGATGCCTCGGAATAACAGCACCTGAACCATGTTCAACGCAGTAGTAGATCCTAACTCTCAACAGCCGTCACCCTCCTGTGTTTTGATTTAGGCTGAAGAAGACCTAGCAACACTGCGGCACCATAAATAATTGCTTCAGGTCTTACAGGACATCCAGGAACGTAAACTACCTTATCTACCTCCACACCAGCTTCCTTAAGAATTTTTTCTAGGTTGGGATATCCTCCTAAGGTAGCGTAAGTATTGAACCATATCCCACCCCCAACACCGCAGGAGCCTAGAGCTAGCACGAGTCTAGGTCTCGGCATAGCCTTAATAGCCCTGACTACCTTACTTATAGTCTTGATGGTGACAGGTCCTGTCAGCAGTATCAGGTCAGCGTGCCTTGGAGAACCAACCAACTTAATACCGAATCTCTCGACATCGAAGTAAGGTGTTAAAACGTCTAAGACCTCAATATCACACCCGTTACAGCTACCAGTATTTAAGTGGAAAACCCATATGCTTCTCTTAAGCTTACTAAAAGCTTCTTCAAGAACATTAAGATTAAACTCCAGAGGCTCTAAGTTGGGTCTCCCTCCGTTACTCACCACTAACACCCACCACCTTACTCCCTATCTTACGTGCGGTTAGTTTCTTCCTACACTCAGGACATACCTCGAGGAGGTCCTCAGGAACTTTATTCTCTATCCTCCTCTCAACCTCCTTAATAAGCTTCACTGTAGTAAAAGACTTACCGCAAATCCCGCACTTAACGGTTGTGTGAACCACCTCGTTATAAAGATCTCCTAACTCCCACGTAGCTAGCTCGAATTCCCTAGAAACCGTTATGGCTTTCTGAGGACACACGTAAGCACACATACCGCAGAAAATACACTTGCCTACGAAATACTTAAGTGTTGCTTCATCACCTTCGTAACTTATGGTCAGTGCTTTAGGAGGGCATATCCTCGTGCAGGCACCACACCCAACACACTTAACCGGGTCTACCTCAATTTTTCCTCTAAACTCAGGAGTAACTAATGGTGACTCGAAGGGGTACTTCCTTGTTGCGGTTCCTTCACGAACCGAGATAGAAAGCATCTTCAGGAATTTAACCATCCTTCCACCTCCTCCTAGAAATAACCTCTAGAGGTAGTGTCTTAATATTACCTGATTTCAAGTTTATGATTAATGCTCTGTCAGTACATGAGAAGCATGGGTCTATGCTGGCTATAGTTAGTGGTGCGTCAGCTAAGTCAACTCCTTTAAGCATTATTGGGACTGCCTGGAGGTTCTGGTACGTCGGGGCTCTAACTCTCCACCTGTACGGCCCATAAAGATCTGTTATGACTACGTGTATTACCTCACCCCTAGGAGCTTCTACTGAGCCGATCCCTAACCTCATTGGTTGGGGTTCCCATCTCTCAGCTTTTATAGGACCGCTCGGCAGCATATCAATAAGTTGCTCAATTATGCTTATACTCTCAAAAACCTCGTCTATCCTAACCAGAGTTCTTGCTAAGTTATCGCCTTCAGTGTAAACAGGTACTTTGAAGTTGACGTAGTGATAAGCTGCGTAAGTGTAATCTTTTCTCACATCTCTCGCTAACCCGGAGCCCCTGGCAGTCGGGCCTACTAGAGAGTATGCTCTAGCCTCACCCCTAGGGAGTATGCCTGTACCTGTGAGTCTTGCCCTAACTTGCGGCACGCTGGTTGCAACATCTACGAACTCCTTAAATTCTTTCTTTAGCTGGTTTAACGTTTCTCTGATTTTAGGTATTTTATCCTTATCAATATCTTTCTTAACACCCCCAACTAAATCTATGCCGTAAGTCTTCCTACTACCCGTTAGTAGTTCTGCTAGCACCATGACTTTCTCTCTGATCCTCCAAGCATGCATGAAGCCTGTATCATAACCTAGCAAATGAAGAGCTACACCAAGCCATAGGAGGTGACTATGCAGTCTCTCCACCTCAAGAACTATAGATCTTATGAAGTGTGCTCTCTCAGGTACTTCTATCCCTAGCGCGTCCTCAACCGCCTGAACGTAGCTAGTTGAGTGAACGAATCCGCAGATCCCGCAAATACGTTCAGCCAAGAAAGGAACTTGGTCATACTTCATGCTCTCCGCGAGTTTCTCAATACCTCTGTGAACCATGAAACCAACATACCTCGCATCAACTACTTTCTCTCCTCTAACATACAGCTCGAAATACTCGGGCTCGTGAAGTGCTGGGTGGTAAGGACCAACAGGTATTCTCACAACCTCCTCCACACCTAATTCAGAAATACGAGACACTACTTGAGGCTGGTACAACTTCTTTATTTCATCCATGCTAACATCCTTTCTTAGCGGGTAAAGCTCTTCCGGCCAGTCATCAGGCAGAACTAATCTCCTCAAAGCCCTGCCGTTGAATTCCACTCCTACGAGGTCGTGTGCTTCCAGCTCGTACCAGTCAGAAGCTCTGAAAAGATCACTTATGGTGTCTACCTTAACCCCGTCCGTTACAGGTACTTCAAAAACAATATTTGTTCCTTCACTATCAATCCCGAACACGTAATAAAGCTTAATAAGACCCTCCCTAAGTCTCTCGTCTGAAGCACTCATAGTCCTGAAGTATAGGTCATGTTCTTTATAGATGTTCTCGAGAGCAGTTCGTAAGCAATTAGCTTTAATCTTTACTCTGATAGTAACACCACTCCTACTCAAACCTAGTAATGAATCCTTGCAAACACTAAGTGCTTTTGATAATATAGCGTGACTTCTAGGACCCCTAGATAATTCTTCTATCATTTCATTAAGCTCATTAAGATCATAACTCACTTCTTCCTACCCCCTCTATTACTATGTTATTTACGTTTAAATACCAATCCAAGTAAAAATCACCAAAACAATTAAAACAAGTAAGTAGTATGTGAACAAAGTCCTCACACCTATATCTACGCGTGTCCTCCCTAAGAGAGCAGCTACTACACCGTAAGCCAGGTAGAAACACATCGAAAGCAGTAAGGACATTGGGAAAACTACTAGTAGGGTGGGGAGGGAAGTTATGAATGGGGTTGCTAAAGCTATAGCTACTAGAAGAGATAGAACGTACCTCATTAATAGGTGTGTGTATATGTAGAAGCCAAGTAGCTTACCACTAAACTCTATGAGAATTCCTGAAGCTAGCTCAGGTTCTGCTTCATGAATATCGAATGGTAAGCGACCACTACTAACGTACGTAGCGATTAGCAAGATCGCTAGGCTCGACAAATAAATAATAAGTGTTGAGATCGAGTAATTAGTCACTAGCCTAAGACCTGAAAGAATAGAGAAGAAACTACCCACAACTAACCCGAGCTCGTTAAGTACTGTTAAGAGTATGCTTCTGTAGCTACCTATTAAAGCGAATGGGTTGGAAGTCGTAGCTGAAGCTACTAAACCTAAACTATGTGAAGCAGCAACGAGAACCAAAAACATAGCTAAGACTATTAAGTCTACGTTAGTAGTTAGTGTTAGAACTACGTAAACCACAGCATAAAGAGACATTAAAGTTACTAGTAGTGAGAGTATGATCAGGAACGCCGCGGACTCCCCGCTAATAGGTATCTTGAGCTCCTTAACACCTAGCTTAAGTAAGTCGTACCATGTCTGAAAAAGAGTTGGTGGTCCAATCCTGCTCTGTATTTTAGCTCGAACTTTCCTCTCAATACCGTCTAGTAGTGGGGGTAGGAAAGAAAGTATGGACATAAGCAAGAGAGAAAGTAAGGCTATCGCTAAGGCCTCCATGCTAGAAACACCATGAATAACATCGTAAAAACTACTAGCAAGTTCATGTATAGGGAGGTAAAGGATAGAGCGTCCTCAACAAACGAGGTTAAATCTATCAGATCCTTAGCGAACGCTTTATAGTACCTGTAGAGCGAAGACTCACCAACACTAAATATCTTGTATATACGGCTAGCAGCATCAAGTATGTGGTACGCGAACGATCTCTCTCCTCTCTCAAACTCCTGCCCCACATCATAGTAGAAACTCATCTTGACTGCTGAAGGAGCTAACTTCTTTAAGTACTTACGTAGTATGTCACTAAGTCTACTCATGATTGACGCGGACTCAGAACTCAAGGCAGCATTCCCCCCAACCAAGATTCTTCTCTAGCACTCCTTTTTATGTAAGAGTAAGTATAGAATATGAGTACAGACATCATTGCTGTAGCTAGACTTATCGGAACCACGTAGATCAAGTCTAGCGAGATTACACCGGTGATCGCTACAACAACATAGATAGGTATCGTTAACACGATGTTGAGTATTGAGAGTCCTAGTTCTGAAGCTTCAGTACCGGTGCTCGGATTTAGTTCTTTAAGTTTGCTGGTGGATGTCGCCCCCCAGTAAACAGTTATGTATCTTAAGCCGTAAGCAACAGCTAAAGCAGCACCTAGAGCAGCAACTACTAGGAGTAACGCTGATGCTGTTGCTGATACCTGGTATACTGATACTAGTCCTGCCAGGAGTAGTATCTTTCCTAGGAATCCTAGTGTTGGTGGCGTGCCTATTAAGGAGAGGATGGAAAGTAATGCTGTCATGGTGGGTTTACTAGCTACTTTGGCTAGGTATCCTAGCTTGCTTAAGTCTCTGGTGTGCGTTATTATTTCAACAGTGCCTGAATTCATGAAGAGAGTAGCTTTAAAAATTCCGTGAGCTACTGAGTAAACTAGTGCTGCAGTGAGGAGTAGGTCTATCTTGTAAGCGCCGTAGGATGCTAGCGCTATCGCTATTAAGCTAGTATTCTCGATAGTGCTGTAAGCTAAGATCCTCTTAATATCTGCTTGTATGAGAGCTTGCAAACCACCGTAGATGACCGTTAGTGACGCGAGAACTAGTAGTGCTTGATACACGTAAGCAGACTCAATAGCAGGTAACACTAGGTAGAATCCATAAATACCCATCTTAACCATCACTCCAGACAAGATTGCTGAGGCCGGGGCTGGTGCTAGCGAGTGCGCGTCAGGCAGCCAGAAATGAAATGGTGCTACGGCGGCTTTCGCGAGCAACCCAACAGCTACTATTAAGTGCAGTACTGGATTAATGCCTAGTAAGTTAGTGCTTAGTTCGTTAAGAGGTAACTGAAAAGCTTCCGCGAAGCCTAGCCTTATAGCTGTGGATCCAAGTATCGTGAGAAGAGCTACGTCTGCCGGAACCATAGAAACAAGTAAGTACCTGAGTCCAGCTATTAAAGTCCTTCTCTCCACCTCAAAAACTATTGCAAAGAAACCTACTATCTCAGCGAAAAGCCAGAACATCACGAAGCCTACTAAATTCTCTGATATGAACACTAAGTAAATACTTAAAGCGAATAGGTCTATCAATATCGTTAAGTTTCTTCCCGGGTATTTGTGATGCTCGTAACGCGCAGTATATGGTGTTACGAACAACGCTACTATCGAAGCTAGTAAAGCAAACAAACCTCTAACAAGACTTAAAGGTTGACTAATTATTACTACAGAGTAGAGTAACATCACTGTGGGAGAACCATACCTCAGGATTAGTGATGCTCGCGGGTGTCTAGTCTTAACTACGTTACCTACAACGTAGAGCAGGAAAGAGACGAAAGCAATAACGTAAGGATATAACCACCTATCCATCATTTACTACCCCTACTAATACTCTAGTCTCACTACTTAAAAATACATAAATATTTACCCCATTATATAAAGATCTCCTCAAATCATTTAAATCCATTCTAACCACCTCCGAGAACCTTACTTAACTCACTCACTGAGTTAACATACTTACTTAAACCTTCAATACTTAACAAATTCTCAGCGTAACTCATAAACACATTAATTACGGCTCCCTGGATGATCATAATCCCCAAAACAACTAGTGAGGCCGTTAAGACTAAGAGTATTAGTGTCGGGATGAGTAAGCGGTCTTGCTTTACCTCTTCTTCTTTAGAGCTCCTGCTCACGACTAAGGTATAGATGACTTTGAAGTAACCGAGAGCTGAGATTCCCGAAATAAGAATTACGGATATAGCGTGAATAGGTAAACCAGCGTTCATTAATGCGGTGAACATTATGAACTTACTGAAGAATCCTGCCAGAGGCATAAGACCTAGTAGACTCAGGAAACTTAAAACTATGGAGGCTGTGAGTAGTGGGTATCTACTACCTAAGCCCTGCATTTTAGTCAGGTTCGTGGAACCTACTACTACTGAGAGTGTTCCTAAGCCTATAAACAACGCAAACTCACCGATAGCGTGAGTTATCATATGGAGTAAGATACCGCTTAGAGCTTCGGCTGAAGCACTTAAGGGAATCTTAGAAACCAGCGCACCAAAAGAAGTAAATATTATCCCGATATGGCTTATCGTCGAGTAGGTAAGCAATCTTTTCACGTTTTTCTGGGGGAACATGAGTAAGGCTCCTAAGTAACCCGTAACTAAGCCGAGGAAACTCAGTATCATGAGGATGAGGTCCCTGAAAGCAATACCCCATAAAGGAAACGCTAATACCGCGCCGTAAGCCGTAAACAGTGTTACGAAGAGTCTGATAACGCCGTAAGTACCGACCTTATCAACAATTCCCGCGAACAGGGCTGAGGCAGGGGTTGGTGATTCTGTGTAAGCACTAGGCATCCAGTAGTTGTTAGGGAATAAGCCGGCCTCAAAATTCAGCGCCCATAACATTAGGGCTACTGCTAACGCGGAACTTATGAATACGTTACCATAACACCACTCACCAACACACCTACCAGACCAACTCTCTAGATACTTAGATATTAACTGAGGGTCTTGGTGTGTCTTAACTACTAAATCCGCGATATTCACTGTTCCGAAGGACGCGTAAATAAAAATAACACCGAAAAAGAAGAGCATAGTAGCTAGGGCTCCTATAAAGCTGTACGCCACAGAAGCTTCAACAGCCCACTTCCTCCTCCTGAAAAACGCTACTAACGCGTAGGAAGAGATGCTGAGTACCTCAAGCATCACGAAAAAATTGAAAAGATCTCCTGTGTAGAGGCAGCCAAGAACACCAGCTAACAGTATGAGGGTTAGTGTTGAGAGCCACTCATACCCTGACTCAATCTTACCAAAGTACCAGTACATGTAGAGTGACGAGAAAAAGAATAAGGTAGCTGCTAGGAAGCCTAGAACCCCATTAAGAAAATCAACAACGTAAACAATGCCTAGAGGTGGTGGCCACCCACCGAAAGAGTATGTCAGGACATTGCCTTTAACTACTTCTACTAAGTTAATTAATGTCAGAACTGCAACTGAGAAGGTAGTTACGGTGGTTATGGTAGCGTAGAGAAAACGAGACCTGAACTTAAGTGTTAGAATAGGCATTATGAAAGCAACTAAGACAGGCACCACGGTCACTAAACCAACTGAGGGCTCGTTCATTCTGCTCACCTAATCAAAAATTTTTAAGGCGTATTCGTCAAAAACCTTACTTACCTCCTTATAGGACTCCTCAGGTTCCGTTGTCTTCGCGTATATCCAGTGAACGTAGATATTCCCTTTCTCCTTATTAAGATCAATAACGACAGTACCTGGAGTATTAGTTATGGAGAGAGAAACTAGAGTTATTCCGTAATCGTCCCTAGTTTTTATGGGAATCTTAACTATAGCAGGCCTTAAATCTAGTTTAGGACTTAAACTCAATCTAATTAGGAGTAAGTGAGCCTTAACTTCGTCTATGAAGAAATACCTAAGAGCAAACCTAACTAAGTTGCTAAACCTCCTCAAACTTATACTCTTCCTCCAGTCTTCTACTAGCAAGCTTGAGGTGAGTATCCCTACGATGAGAGCTACTAAAACGCCTGTGAAGATATCGTAGAGTCTTAAAGACCCTGTGTACGTCACGTAGATAATGAATGAGAGTATTACCGGAACTATAGACTTATACAGCCTCTTCATGTATGTACACCCTCTTGCTTCTGCCTATTTCGTCTACGTTCACTGTCTTAAAGTGATAACTTACGTGGAGTACTATAGTGGTTAGGAAGAGAGTTACGGCTAGACCTATGACTATGGCTGTCAAAACAAAGGCTTGTGGTAGTGGGTCAACAGACCTCTCCACAAACTCTCTGAGAGTCTCTGAAGTAGGGCTTAGGTCTGTCAAGACTGGTGGTTGCAGCAGGAGTCCAGGTCTCCAGAGCTTATAACCAACTAAGATCGTGAACATATTTACTGTATCCTGAAATATCGTTAGAGCTATGAGTTTCTTCACTAAGTTAGCTTTAGCTACCACGCCGTAAAGCGATATAGCTATGTTGAAGTAGAGCGATATCACAGTAAGCATAAACATAAACTTAATTAACTCAATATCCACGTTCCTCACCCTCAAGCTCCCGACGTAGCGTGTCGTCTCTGCTTAGCAGTATAGTGAAGACTAGAGTAAACCCACTAGCAACAGCTAAGAACTCAAAGAGATTAAAGAAGATCAGAGAACCTCCTAAAGGAACGTCTAGGAAGTGTGTTGGGTAGGAGAGATTTGATACTGTTTTAGCTTGGTTCTGGAAAATATAGCCTTCTACACCGATTAAGAAACCTAAGACTAAGAGAGCTACGGAAGTGAAGCCCAGTAGTGTTAGGGATATATTCCTCACGGAAAGCATCTTACTGTAGGTTATTTTTCTCCCAATAAAGAACTGCTTACCGAAAACTACCAGTAATAGTAGGGGGGCTACTGAAGCTATTGCTCCGCCCTGGAAGCCCCCGCCAGGTGTTAGGTGTCCGTGAAGAGCTGTTGAAGCAGCTACGGTCAGTATTGCTAGGGTCACTATGGCGGTAACTCTCTTAACAATAAGGCTTAACCCAGTACTACTAACGAACTCAGGTGCTTTAGCGATGCTTCGGAATAAGGTTAGAGCAGCGAGTATCGCGCCATAAAAGACTACAGTTTCGAATAGTGTATCAAGACCTCTATAATCCCAGACTATCGCAGCGACTGCCTCAGGTGACGCTGTCCACAACCAAGAAACTTCCTGATTGTAGGTTAGGTTTAAGTAATTCTTAGCTATAGTTCTGATGTCTTGAGGCGGTAGATCTCCTAACCCGCCAGAATAAGTAAGGTATGTGAGGGCTAATATGATCAACACAAGCAACGACATGAAGACAAAATCTCTCAACACTACGCTACCACCTCGTGCCTGCCGACCTTCTTAACCAGAAGTATCGCTACCAAGGGATAAATCCCTACAGCTACCGCTACGTACACCAAAACTATGTCAGGAGCTAGTAACAAGAAGTAAATAAGTGCGTAAGCAACACTCTGAACCGACGAGAAAACTACAGCTAACATTAAATCCTTAGTCCTGATAGCAAGGGAAGTAAATAAAACTGAGGAGAGAGCCGAGATACCCATAATCAGGAAAATCAGGTCGACATAATCCATCATACCTCACCCTTACTCCTATCTTCTTCCAGCTGATCCGTGATGACGGGTTTCACGGGCGCGGCTTTAGCCCTGTGCGTAGCTCTAGCTAGCGCGTGGCTACCTGCGCCAGCAAGCAGCAACTCTATGAAAGCAACAACTAGTGAAGCGCCGCACAAAAACCATCTGTAAGGCCCTAAGAAATCAGCACCCGCAGCTACTAAAGCAACACCTATTATGGGTAGGAAAGCACCCCCTATACTACCTACGGTAGCAGCATGTAATCTCGTGTAAAAGTTTGGGAATCTTATCATAGCTATTGAAGCAACTAAGTCGAAGAAAACTCCCGCAGTTATGAAGACCTGACCCAATATAACTAAGAACCACTCGATTAGTGTAGTCATCATTAATCACCTAACTCTTTAGCTTCGAGGTATTTAGCTACGTAAATATCTAGAGAAAATATCCATAAAATCAAGGCAACCCCGCAAACAATTAGTAGAGGAGATCTTAAAATGATTGTTAAGATGATCATGAAAGCCGCCAAATCATAACCTAGTGCGTCAACAGCTAAGACCCTGTCAGATAGTGTAGGACCCTTAATTATTCTAACCATGTATAGAAGAAATGCAGTAAAGTAAGGAATCATAAGAGCGGTAAGGTATGTAGTCACCAGCCATTCCAGATCGGGCATGAAATCCGACCCATATTTAAGGATTAAGACGCCTTTTTAAGCATTATTTTAACGGTTTAGTAAGCTTCCAAAACCACATTTCTTTTGATGATCTCATCTACTATAAACCTGAAAGTCTTGTCTTTCATGCCTAGATATTCAGGAGGATTTACTCCAGGTTCTACGTAGTTCTTCAGAGTCAGGCGTGTGATTAAGGCTGTCATGTAGCCCGTCACACGAGACATAGAACTAAAGCCTTCCCTAAACTCATCATACATAAAGAACCTCATTTCCTCCTCACCACTCCTACCGTAAACTTCCATTACTGAGAAGTCTGGTGAGTCATAAGTCATGGCAGGTATTATTAGCTTCATCGTAGATTCCATGAACTCTCTCCCGAAAAACCCTAGCTCCTTCAGGAGCTTCATTCTAGTTAGGTGGCCAGGCCATCTAAGCGTGTACTCAACCAAGTTTTTAGCTCTTATAGTACTCAACAGAGTTCTCAAGCCGTCAGTAGGGAATCTCTCAAACGTGAAATTCTTTATGCGTACTTCCTCAATAATTTCTAGAGGATCTTTCGACGTAAGTTTACCGTTCACTATACACCTAGCTGGACGCAGATACTCGTCTATTAAGTCTTGAGGGGAAAAGAGTACTTGATGATATAGTGGAGGCCTAGGTTCTTTAGGCAAACCACCCACGTTTATGATACCTTCATCTAACACGCCTAACTTACTATGTATGTATCCTAGCAGTACGTTGCTAAGACCTGGAGCGAACCCAGCATCTACAACAATTCTTACTTCTTGCTGCCTAGCTTCGTTATCTAGGGACAGAGGATCTTCAGGCATGAAAGACACGTCAACGAGATCGCGTCTCAGGTCTATAGCTTTCTTAAGTATTCTGAAACCAAGGAACCCGGGTAACGCATTTACTACAACATCAAAACCCTTAAAGACCTCATCAAGAATCTCAGTCTTTGATAAATCTAGCTTAAGTACCTTAGCGATTTTCTCGGTCTTCTTCAATCTTGACTCATCCTTATCTACAACCCAAACCTCAAAATCCCTACTTAAGTCATGTGCTACTAAAGTTCCGACACTGCCAGAACCGAGTATCAGAACCTTCATGATGAGACCCCATAAATTCTTAAGTCAGCGAAAATAAATCACCCTACTACCTACTCACTATTTTATTTTTGGCTTAACAACGAATGTTGTTTCAGGACTTCGTTGGCGTATTTTATGGTTCGCTCAATTAATGCTTTATGCATCCCGAGGTATTTTCTATAATTTAGTGCTTCATTAATCTCTTCTTTGGTGAGGTACTTAAGTATCCTCGGGTCCTCTGACACTACGGTGAGGAAGTCTTTATTCTCGTTAATTGCTTTACTTACTAACTCTCTAACGAGTTTATACGCTTCATGTCTCAGCATGCCCTTATCAGTGAGTCTAAGTACTAGAGCTTCACTCATGTTTGTACCGCGGCTTAATTTCAGGTTATTCATCATTCTTTCAGGGTAGATCCTGAGATTTTCAAGGATTTTGATCAACGTATTTAAGACCTCATCTATTACTAAGAAAGAATGAGGAATCAAGAACCTCTCGGCACTGCTGTTACTTAAGTCTCTCTCATGCCAGAGCGGGATGTCTTCCAACGCTGTTATTGTTAGGCTTCTCATTAACCTAGCAAGACCAGCTAACTTCTCACTAAGTACGGGGTTTTCTTTATGAGGCATCGTACTACTACCTACCCTACCCTCAACACCTTCAGCTAACTCCATAATCTCAGGCCTCATGAGTTCCCTCACTTCTATACCTAATCTCTCAGCTTGTGAAGCTAGAATCGCTAAAGCATTAACTAATTCAGCAACACCGTCTCTAGGAGAAACCTGCGTAGTTATAACGTGTGATCCGAGATTAAGTTCCCTCATGAATGAAGACTCAACACAGAAGCCCTTATCTCCCCAGCCCGCCATAGTACCCACAGCACCAGCCATCTTCCCGCGAACAATTCTGGACTCAACACTCATCAGTCTTTCAAGACTTCGTGTAAACTCATACAAATAATTAGCGAATTTGAATCCCAGGGTTATTGGTAGGGCGTGCTGAGCATGAGTCCTGCCAACCATCAAAGTATCACTGTATTCTTCCGAAAGCTTCGTGAGTAAGTTGATCAGCTCAATTAATTTAGACTCAACTACTCGTAACGCGTCTCTGATTAAGAGAGCCCATGCAGTATCTATTATGTCATTACTCGTAGCTCCGTAGTGAACAAACCTGGCGCTCTCCCCGCACGCGTCAGCGATAGCTATGACTAAAGCCATCACATCATGACCTAACGACTTCTCATAAGAGTCTACTTCCTCAAGCTTGATTGAGTGAACACAAGACTCGAGACTCACGGAATATCCTCTCGGGATAAGACCACATTCTTCTAGACTCTTAACCAGAGTCACCTCAACCTCAATCATTCTCGCCAGGATATTCTCTCTCTTGAAGATCTTCCTCATCTCATCAGAACCGTACCTGAACTCTATAGGACATAAACTCAAAGCACTCACCAACAATAATACACTATATAAAGTATTATTTCGTAACTTGATTAACTACAGCAACCCGAACAACTCGTAACTCGCTCAAGCACTGAGAGTTCTAAAATTTAAGAAACTTCAGAGTAATCTTATGTAGGGTGGTAAAACGTTCAAAATCACGATAGAGGTGTTTACTACTCTTAAAGAGAAGCTTGGCTGGTCTAAAAAAGAATTAATTATTAATTCTCCAGAAACAACCCTGAAAGATATTATAGACGCAGTTCCTGATCTAAAGTTTTTGGTAACAGAACAAGATCATCTCAAAAGCGGTTTTATAGTTCTAGTTAATGGGAGACACATAGAGTTTCTAGGAGGTCTTCAAGCAGTCATCAAAGACGGCGATACCATAGCTATATTTCCTCAAAGTGGTGGGGGCTAATCTAAGCAGGTCTGAAGTTCTTGCTTCGTAGTAAGTTTTTTTTACTCTGAAGTATTTATTGTGTTTGGTGGGGTTTCAGTGAATTTTAGAGGTACTGTTGCTTCACTCGTAATTACTGTTATTTTCTTGTCAGTAGCGTTGTCGTTCTTTCCGGTTCTCCAAACAACTAGGTATGGGGTTGTGTTAAGATTTGATGGTGATAAGCTAATAGTTGATGGTAAGGAAGTATGTAAAGATATTGATGGGAACATAATAATTAAATTCGGGAATGAATTCCAGTCAATCAACGTATGTGATTTAATCAAGAAGAAAACAACCCACATATTCTTCGATGAAGGAGTCAAGCACTGGGTTAGGAGACTTGAAGAGCTAGGGATAAAACCAGGTATGAGGAGTAAGGAGGTTATCAAGACTCTGATAAGTAAAGGTTATGGTGCTGTAACAATGCCTACAGTATCTGTGACTTTCTGGTTAATCAGTAAAGATATACACTACATAGCTAACGAAATGTTTACATCATTTAATTACTTCATATCTCTTGGTCACACATTTGATGAAGCATACAAGAAAATGTTTGAAGACCCACTAGCAATAGTTAAAGAACACGCAACAATAATAATCAAACCCAAAGAACTAAC
>CALIBI010000008.1 GCA_938045815.1 uncultured Sulfolobales archaeon
GTATATCATCCTATAACTATTGAGAGAGGAGAGAACGCGTCACTGTATGATGTTAATGGTAAGAAGTACTTAGACTTTACTTGCGGTATAGGCGTGACTTCTTTAGGGCATGCTAATCCAGAATTAATTAAGGCTGCTGAAGAGCAGTTAAGAAAATTATGGCATATTTGCTTTATGGTTGCTAACTATAGACCCTACGTAGAGCTTGCTGAGAAGCTTGCTAAGATAGCTCCCGGAGCTTCTGAGAAGCAGGTACTACTACAGAATAGTGGTTCTGAAGCTGCTGAGAACGCTGTGAAGATAGCTAGGCAAGTAACTGGTAAAGCAATAATTGTCTCGTATGAGAACTCATTCCACGGTAGAGGTACTTACGGGTTTGCGTTAGCGACTACCGGGAAGTATAAGCCTTACAAGGTTGGGTTAGAACCTATGATGCCGGGAGTAGAGTTTGTTCCTTACCCCTACTGCTACAGATGTCCATTCAAACATGAATACCCGCAATGCGGTCTAGCGTGCCTGGACTATATTAAGAAATGGTTCGTACACGCTAGAATACCTCCTGAGAGAATAGCTGCATTCATCATGGAAATGATTCAGGGGGAAGGAGGATTCGTGGTACCTCCAACAGACTACGTAAAAGAACTCAAAAAATTCCTCGACGAGAACGGGATACTGCTAATAGACGATGAAGTACAGTCGGGTTGGGCAAGAACAGGAAAGATGTGGGCAATAGAACACTTCGGTATCGAGCCAGACATAATGATAACAGCTAAAGCTATAGCGAATGGCCTGCCACTCTCAGCTATCATCGGTAAGAAAGAAATCATGGAGAAAACATATACTGGTAGTTTCGGAGGTACTTACGGCGGTAGCCCAGTATCTTGCGCCGTAGCGCTTAAAGTGATAGAGATAATACAGAGAGATAAGCTAGCTGAGAGAGCTGAGAAATTAGGTCAGGTAATGAGGAAGAGACTTGAAGAAATACGTGAGAAATACGAACTCGTAGGAGATGTGAGAGGTTTAGGAGTAATGCTAGCGATAGAATTAGTTAAGGATCGTAAGACTAAGGAACCAGCTACTGAGGAAGCCTTGAAAACAATTAATAAAGCTAGAGAGAAAGGCTTACTACTCCTGCGCGCAGGCCTCTACCTAAACGTAGTAAGACTTCACCCACCCCTAACTATCGAGGAGGAGCTACTACATGAAGGTCTAGACATCCTAGAAGATTCTCTGAAAGAAGTTGAGGGGGAGGTGAAACAAAAGTGAGTCTCTTGCAACCTCCTAAAACAAACTACGGCAAGATGAAGTTATTCATAAACGGTAAGTGGGTGGAGTCGTCCACAGATAAGTATGTACCTGTGTATGACCCCGGGAAAGGCGAAATAATAGCTGAAATGCCTTTAGCTACCAAAGAAGAAGTTGAGGCAGCTATTGAAGCAGCCTACGAAGCATTTAAGTCTTGGAGTAGGATGCCCGTTCCTGACAGACTACAATACATCTTCAGAATAAAGTATTTGATGGAGGAGAATAAGGAGATACTTGCACGAGTAAATACACAAAACCACGGCAAGGTTATTAGAGAATCACGTGGTGACGTAAGGAGAAGTATAGAGAATGTTGAGGCAGCTATCTCAGTAGCCTATTCCCTAGCTAAGGGTGAGTATCAACAAGAAATCGCGAAAGGAGTTGATGAGATACTTATTAGAGAACCTCTAGGGGTCTTCACCATAGTAAGTCCTTTCAACTTCCCCATAATGATACCTTTCTGGTTCATACCTTACGCGCTCGCCTTAGGTGATACTCTAGTAGTTAAAGCTAGTAGTACTACCCCGCTACCACTCATGGTTACTGTCGAGATGTTAGCTGAGACGCTTCCGCCAGGAGTTATCAACATGGTGTACACGGATCATGAAGTAGGAGAATATATGGTAACTCATCCTAAAGTTGAGGGCACAGCGTTCGTAGGAACTAGCTCTGCAGGGTTAAGACTCTACGAATTATCAGCAAAACACGGTAAGAGGTTCTTAGGTGGTGGTAGTGCTTCAAACTACGCCGTAGTAATGCCAGACGCTGATCTTGAAAGAACAGTACATAATCTTAGAGACTCTAAATTCGGTAATGCTGGTCAGAGGTGTTTAGCTATACAGAACATAGTAATAATAGGTGATGACAGCTTCTACAATAAGTTCAAGAACGCTTTCGCAGAGCTCGCTAGGAAGATTAAGATTGGTTACGGTCTTGATGAAACCTCGGAGATGGGACCCATAGCTAGCAAGAAATATAGAGAGAGCATAATTAAGTGGATCGAGATAGGCTTGAGTGAAGGAGCTAAGTTAGTCTTAGATGGGAGGGAGTATAAGAATCCTGAATACCCGAACGGCTTCTATTTAGGCCCCACGATACTTGAGGGAGTAACACCAGACATGAAGATTGCTAGTGAGGAGATTTTCGGCCCGGTAGCCAACTTGCTGAGAGCTGATAGCCTTGATGAAGCGATTGAGTGGGTGAATAAAAACAAATACCATCACTCAGCAGCAATATTTACTAGGAGCGGTAAATGGGCTAGAGAATTCATTCACGGGGTTTACGTTGGTAACGTAGGAGTTAATATAGGGATAGCCGCTCCAGTAGGGTGGTTCCCCTTCGGAGGTAAGAAACTAGCAGGTCTTGGCAGTCATCATCCGCAGATAGACGTGGTAGACTTCTTCACCGACAGAAAGGTAGTCATAACGAGATGGTGGTAGATCTAGTCCCGTAAGCTCAATATTTTTGTTTATTGTTCAGAGTTCTTTCTAATTGCTTTTTAAGTATGTAAGTAGTAATACCTCACCGGTGATTATGTGTTCAACAAGATCGTTGAACCTGAGGAAGCTTTACGTATAGTGAAAGACAACTCAATCATTGCGGTCTCAGGTTTTAACATGATCGCTACTCCAGCATACTTAGTAAGTAAGCTTTACGAGGTATACTCAACTTACGGTCATCCGAGAAACCTATTTATTATTGCTGAGACGTGTCCGGGAACTCCTGGTAAGGGCTTAGATCTTGTTGGAAAGAAAATAATCGAGAATAAAGACTATGATTTCCTGAAAGGAGTCTTAATACCTTTCTACGGTTGGGTTCCTAACATAGCTAGACTTGTAGAAGAGAACGTGATCGAGGGGTATAATTGGCCTATAGGCATAGTCTCACACTGGTTTAGAGAAGTAGCTGCTGGTAGGCCCGGAGTTCTTACTAAGGTAGGTCTGGGTACTATGTTTGATCCCAGGTATGGTGGCGGGTTAATAAACAATCTAGCTGAGGAAAGAAAGACTTGCAGGGTAGACTTAGTTACTTTAGGCGGTGAAGAATTCCTACTATACACGTGTCCTAAACCTAACGTCGCACTAATACGTGGCACTACAGCTGATGAAGTAGGTAATATATCTATGGAGCATGAGGGCGCGTTACTTAACGTTCTTGCAATAGCTCAGTCAGCTAAGGCGTACCCCGAGAAGGGAGTAACTATAGCTCAAGTTAAGAGAGTAACTAGAGCTGGTTTTATAGGCCCTAGAAATGTGCAAGTACCAGCTCCACTAGTAGATTACGTGGTAGTTGCTCCTGAATCACTAGAGTTTCACGGGCAAACAGACACTATCCTGTATGACCCAACAATATCTGGCGAGATAGCACCACCCCTAAAATCTCTGAGGTCTTCTGCACTACAATTAAGTGTTAGGAAAATCATAGCTAGGAGAGTAGCACTAGAACTAACTTCTTTAGTAGTTTCTTTAGGGAGACCGATACTAGTCAATCTAGGTATAGGAATACCTGCTGATGTTGCTTCAGTTATTAACGAAGAAAACATTGATGAGTTTATATACATGACGGTTGAGTCAGGACCTTTTGGTGGAGTGGCTCTAACAGGTGCGGATTTTGGAGCATCTAGGGGGTACTTCGCGGTAGTGCCTATGGCAGACATGTTCACTAATTATGAGGGCGGGATAATTGATGCTGCATCTTTAGGATTTATGCAAGTGGATGAGTCAGGGAACGTAAATCCAGCCTTCCTTCCTGGCAGGATTCCTGGCGCTGGCGGATTTCCAGTCATAGCGTTTGGAACCCCTAATTTATACTTCGCTGGTGAGTTTACCGCTGGTGAAAGAAAAATAAATGTTTCAGAGAACACGTTAAAGATAATCAAAGACGGTAACATAAGTAAATTCGTTAAAAGAGTTTACAAGGTAGTGTATAGTGGTAGTTACGGTATCAAGAAAGGGCAAAAAGTTCTCTTTGTGACGGAAAGAGCAGTATTTAGACTAGGAAAAGAAGGAATAGAGCTGATTGAAATCGCTCCCGAGATAGATATAGAGAAAGACATACTCTCTAAGATGGAATTCAAACCTAGAATACCTAGTAGTATTGAGTACATGAGTAAAGATCTGTTTAATGAAAAACCACTGAATTTAAGAAGTTTAGTGCTTGAAGCTCTAAGAAGATGAAAGCAAAAATAAACTTAGTTAGTATTAGTTAGTAAAGGTATTCGTAACAAACCTCTGATCAATTTACTCACGTCCGTTAACGAGATGTAAACCCTCTGCGTACGAAAGACATTAAGGAATGTTAAGAAGCAGATAGTTGTATTTCTTGATCTAGGAGGGTGCTAATCTTAGGTAATTGTTTCTATTATAGGACGGGTTGCTTATTCCTAGTGCAGTAAGTAATTCGCAAGCCATACAGTAGTTTCTCCCATAAGCTGTAGGTTCGCCGCACATGACGCATCTCGGTAGCTCAGGGTAGTTCACATAATGATTTACATACATACTCGATAATGAGTCTATTCTTTCTATTAAGTTGAGTAGCGTACCTGGTTTTTCTTTTTCAATCTTATACAAGTATTCTCTAATCTTAGCTCTGAGTGATGGGAAATGTCTGAGGTATGGGCAGTCTGTTGTCTGGAATTCATAACCTATTAAGTGTGCGTATATAGCCACTTCCTCCTCGTATATTTTTCTTAGTGGTTTCACTTTACGTACGAAGAACTTACTAAGTATGGGGCCGTTTGGTAATATCTGGACAAGCCTGAAGAGATCTCCTCTGAGGATATTCATGATGATTGTCTGTACCTCGTCATCGAGGTTGTGAGCGGTTAAGACCTTAGTAAATCCTAAGTCTCTAGCTATCTCATTGATTGCTTTCCTCCTCAACACACCGCAGAAAGTACAAGGACTTATCTTAACGTTTTTGCTGAATCCCAAGTTAACTAGCTCTGTCAGACTGTAGCCAACGTAATTTTTCAGATTTAAGACTAGTACATCAACCCCGTTCACATTAGCTAATTTCCTAACTTTCTCTACATCCTCCAGCCTATTATAGCCTTCTATCCCTTCAACAATAGTCACCACACCTATCTTAGAGGGGTCATGTAATCTAAGGATTATGTCTAGGAGCACATAACTATCTTTACCGCCTGACGCAGCAATCATTAATCGATCACTGTCTGAGAACATACGGAACCTCATAATCTCTTTCTCAACCCTAGAGATCACGTCGCTTATGAAGCACTCTCTACATAAAGCTCTCCCAGTATGTTTCTGCATCACCACAGCATCACGTAAACCACACACAACACACTTCATTAGAGAGTACCATCCTCAGGTAGTGTTGCGAGTTATTAAGTTCTTCTCTAATAACTCACTCAAGCTACGTAAGACAGGGACATCAAGCCTCGAACATAAATCAGCATCTCTATCTTTCCTGAGTCCTACATACAGCGCGGCTCTCAACCCAACACTCATAGGTCCTAAAACGTCATTAATGCAGGAATCACCTACGTGAAGTATCTCTCGAGGTCTTAAACTTAGCTCCCTCACTAGATGTTTGTAAATCCTAGGGACTGGTTTATTATAGCCCAAACTAGAGGAAGACACTATCACATCAAAATAGTTAGCGAGTCTAAGATTCTCCAACATAGCTCTAACGCCCTCCTCAGAGAAAGACGTGTTACTAACTATTGCTGTCTTCAAACCTAACTCTCTAATCTTAGGAATCACCTCATAGACTTCTATATTAACCTTAGGTGTGAAGTCTTTAGTAGATCTAACATAGTCACGTGACAACTTCTCGAGTTCTCCACGACTTAGCTTAATCCCTAAAGCCAGTGCAACCAAATTAACTAGTGACTTAGCACTCAGATATTCTCTCGCAAACTTCAAAGACTTGTAAACATCCATAACATCCTCTAAAGATATTTCTCTAAACCTACTAAGACCTTTATGCAGTGCTTTAACACGCATGAACGTATAAGTTCTTTCATCAGCTTCTTCCTCATAAATCAAAGTAAACCATAAATCGAAAGAAACAGCTCTCACGACCCCCACCCAACTCAACACTCAAAACTCACTTATATAAGTAATACTCCAGAAACTTCGGTAATAACTTATTTAAATAGGATTGTACTGATTTATTAGTGAATTAATTAGAAGAATTGGGGAGTGCTGAGAGAGGTTGAAGATCCAGCTAGACATACTGTGTGTGAAGACTGGGGTGCTGTGTCCTAGGTGTCAATCTATAGTTAGGAGTGGTTCCGTGAAAGAGTATGAAATAGACGTAATGAGAGAACTACTTGACTTAGAGGAACTCACTGATTTCAAGTTTCTGAAAGACATGGAATACGTGCGTAGCGTGATGAGTGAGGGAGCTTTAGTAATCATACTGCAAGACACGAAGAACAACACACCAGACCCTAGATCACTAAACAAGCTGAGCTGGACACTAAGTGAGAGACTAAAGATCAGAACCAGAATAGTGACTAACACAAAAGACCTGAAAGAAGTTGTAAAGCAACTAGTTTTTCCCGCTCGAATAACTAGCGTCAACACTATATGGTTGCCTGACGGCACGGTTGAGTATGTGGTTAGAGTGCCTAGACTCGAGTTAAGGAACCTTCCATTCAAGAGAAGAGAAATAATAGAGGACCTCTTAACCCAGATAACAGGTAACGTTGTTAAGATAAGAGCCGACTAACTAAGGATTAATCCTCATTGCTTATATCAACTCCTTCATACGTTATTCTCAAGATCTCTTCTTACGTGAATATACCTCACTAACCTCTACCTATCTTTGATCCAGACCTAAAGCCCTTATTTAAGTTCTTCGATTCGTTATCGTGGTGAAATCCCGCATCCAGATTTCCAGATATTCTTAATTCTCGACTTAAGTTATTTTTGGCCATACTCTCTCTAGAAGTCACGTTAATGCTTTTTAAGTCTTGCTTTAAGAATCTATTAAGGTGTCAAGATGCCGGTAACAGATCCTGAAGCAATGAAGATCGTTGAGGCGAGAGTACTTAATAAGCTCGTCTGCCGAAGATGCGGCGCGCTGAACCCTCCGGGAGCTACTAAATGCAGGAGATGTAAGAGCAAGTCTTTAAGACCTAAGAAGAAGAAAATAGGCGTTAGGAAGTAGTTTTGATCTATACATAATAGAAACTTCGGAGACTGTAGATTAGATTTTTATGCTTGCAGTGCTGAGTCTTCGCGTAATTAGTTTTTGTTCGTCTTCGTCAAATAAATTCAGTCTCTCGCTTAATATCTTGAGATCGAGCTTTAGGGCCTTACTTTTAATGAGGTCACTAATATAGCTTAACGTTTCCATATCTTGTTCTCTGCCAGCTCTAGCTTTAAGTATTACGTAGTCCTCGATTTTAAGAGTCTTCACTTCAACTCCTTCGATTTCTAAAGTTTCAGCTTCCATCAACATTTCTGAGGGTATATAGAAGTCGTGTATGTTCTCGTATAACTCCACCACTATAACACACTCACTACTTAAAGCGCACTCAAGACTAGGAGTACCCAACTCAGTACTACCTACCTGACACCCAATTTCCTCAGCTACCTCAAAAACAACATCCTCATTAAAGACTGGAGAGATTGTTGTAGTAAACAAGTCTACGTCATCCTCTAACTCACTCACTCCTAGCCTCAGAGCGTATACGGTACTACCGATAATCACCCCACTAATACCTCCAGCACTAAGTTTCCTTAAGACATCAGCTAAACAGCTAATACTGTATTGCAATACACACCCCCCACATACATTCAGTTAAGAATACGTTACGTATCCTTAAATACTGTTACCTGTACTCATACATGAACAGGAATGCTTCACTACACGCATATCGACACATTACTAACAAAATTTAAATTCCTTGTAAGTACTACTTAATTGGCCGGGGTGGCCGAGCGGTCTAAGGCGGCGGGCTGCAGTGGTTTAGTCGATACCCGTTATCTCGCGGGTTCGAATCCCGCCCCCGGCTCCACAAACACTAGCTTAATTACATTACTGTTATTGAGACTTAACGAAGTCATTAGAGATATCTTAAAACAAGATAAAGTTCTTTACGTGCTTAAAATAAGATGTTATTTTAGTGAAAAACATGCGCAGCGTACTGTGAAAAATTTATAACGTCGTTACAGATAGTATGTGGGGATTAGGTTGCTTATTAGGTACCCATTTAAGTTCGAGACCTACGGAGCTGTTAAACTGTATGACGTCACTAGAACAGTCTCTCTTTACGGCGTTGACTTCGAGAAAAGATTTGGTGCGTTCAGCTTAACTTCTGAGAACTTAATCAGAATTGCTGAATCAACTGCCGTAGTTGTTCCTGTTAAGGATGAGGACCCTTTAGTGCTAGAAGGTGTTCTCCGCGCTGTGCCTCTACACTCACCTCTTATCGTGGTCTCTAACTCTTCAACCAAGCCTCTTGACGTTTATTCTAACGAAGTTGACATAGCTAAGAATATTTACCAACTATCAGGGAGATCTATCATAGTAATACATCAGAAAGACCCACTTATAGCAGAATTACTTAAGAGTGAGGCCCCTGATTTGATAGATGAGTCTGAAGGGCTAGTTAGAGACGGTAAGGGTGAAGGTCTATTGATAGGCACTTTAGTTGCTGAAGGTATTAATTCTAGGTACGTTGGCTACATAGATAGCGATATCTATATCCCGGGCGCTGTACTTGAGTATTCACTAATTTATTACACAGCCCTAGCTATGAGTAAATCACCCTATAAGATGGTTCGTATTTCATGGGGATTTAAAGGCTGGTACGGAGAGGAATTCCTCCTGAGGAGATGGGGGCGCGTATCCGGCGTGGTAAGTAGCGTACTAAATAGCGTCCTCTCAAGAGGAAGAAAATTTGAAACAGACATAATAAAGACTAGCAATAGTGGTGAGCACGCTATGAGTATGGAGTTAGCGAAAATACTTGGTTTTGCTTCAAGGTATGCGGTAGAAACTTACGAGTTAGTACACTTACTCGAAACCTGCTATCTCGGCTTGAGAGAAGGCTCTTGCAGAGCTCTACCGAACACTGTAGACATACTGCAGGTAGAATCAAGGAACCCGCATCTCCACGCACAGAAGGGGGAACTACACGTTCTAGAAATGCTGGTGGAGAGCCTTGGGATTATATATCACTCTAAGCTTGCAGATCAACACCTGAAGAACACAATACTTAGGATACTGAAGGAATTCTCATACGAGGAGGAGCCGCCCAAACCCGGAACCTACAGGTATCCCCAAATAAACACCAAGAAATTCCTTGACGAACTACTATCAAGAAGTGAGATCTCAGTTGCTCACGGATTTTAGGCTTAGCGGCAAGGCTTTAATACTCACCGACATAGACGACACTATGTTACCCCCAACTCAAGAAAGTTCTTTAGAAGAGTTGACGAGCTTCTTAAGCAAGTTAAGAATCTTAGGAATTGAGGTCATCCCAGTAACCTTTAAGACACATATAGAGATCGAGGAATTAATGAGTAAACTAAACCACGATTTTCTGGCGTACGTTATTGAGGGGGGTTGCGCTATACATGCTCTTAGCGGTTTCTTGAAGTGGGGCTCTAGATACTCAGCTAGAGATTATGAAGTACTAGAATTATGCAATCCTATAAGTCTCTATGAAGAATTACTAACTCTCATAGAGAAAGACCTTAATTGCTCTGAGAAAGCTTTAAGACTCACTAAGGCAAAACCGGAGAATATTTCAGAGATTTTAGGAATGCCTACAGACTCGATTAGATTATCTCAGAAGAGAGTTTACAGTGAAGTCTTCGTGACTCAGCACACGCCATGCAGAGAATTCATAGTCTCAGTGACCAAGAATACGAGTCTTAGAATAATCCAGACTAGGAGAGCAGTACACTTACTAGAGGCAGATAAAGATAAAGCCACGTATACTCTCTTGAAAAACATTAACGCAGTAGGCCGGGAAACACCAATCATAGGATTAGGTGATAATCCTGCTGATGAGGGGATACTAAGTCATTCTGATGTGCCGATCATAATATCTGAGAGTAGAGCAGAATGGTTTAAGAATTCCTACTATATGAGAAGCTTAGAAAGACCCCCTAACTCCTGGATTAATGCAGTTAAGCGAGCTTTAAACATCGTGGGCATATACCTCTAAATACGATAACCTCGTGAGCTGCTCACAACGAAAAGTCTCATATCCTATGGTGCGAGGAATCGGTTAGGTATTCTAGTACGTCTTCACACCTCCGACGTAAGTTGCTAAGACCCTGATTTCTCGTAAAGTCTTTTCGTCAACGAGATAAGGATCTTTATCTACTATTATGAAGTCAGCAAACTTACCTACTTCGAGAGTCCCTATACTGTTTTCTTCACCTAGGATGTAGGCTGATCCCTGAGTATAAGAATATAGGACCTCAGTGAGTGAGAGTTTCTCGTGAGGAGTGAGCTTAAAGAGATCCACACCCTCGTACTCGCCTCTAGTTACGGCCGCGTAAACAGTTTCCCAAGGATTCAGTGGTTCTACAGGAGAGTCTGTACTAATCCCTAACATAATTCCTGAGTTAATTAAAGTCTTGAAAGGATAAACCCAGGTAGCTCTTGACTCACCAAGTCTCTTAAGCACCCACCAGTCTGTTATGATGAAGTGCGGCTGAATAACTAAAGAAACACCCAATTCTCTAATCTTGCTAATCTGGTCAGGTCTTACTACAGACGCGTGTTCGATCCTATGCCTAAGCTTACGTAAGTCTCGAATATTTGAATATGTGCGTAAGACCAAGTCTATGGCAGCATCACCTATTGCGTGTATGGCTAGTTGAAGACCTGCTTCATGGACTTCGCGAGCTAGCTTCTCAAGCACCTCCTCATCTATGAGTCGAGAGCCGCGTGTATCCGGCGCGTCACTATATGGCTCCGTAAGCCATGCTGTCCTAGCTCCCAAAGACCCGTCAGTAAATATCTTGATACCACGTATCTTCAGGTAATCGTCCCCAAAACCACTTCTTATTCCTAGTTTCTTGAGAGTCCGTAAAACCTCCTTCTCCTCACCTGGATTAAGATAAACCCTAACCCTAACTAATAACTTACCCTCACTCCTGAGTTCCTCAAGTACTTTAAGCGTTACATCATTAACACTCACAAAGCCTACCGTAGTTATCCCGAGAGAAGCTGCATACTTAATCGCGTCTTCTAGGAATTTCTTATGATCCTCTAACGTAAGAGATTCTCTGAACTTCTTCCTAGCTACCTCAAGAGCTTCTTCTTTAACAATTCCTATTGCTTCCCCTTTTTCATTTCTTAACACGTGAGGTGAGTTACTACTCATTAGTCCGGCGACCTCCATAGCTTTAGTGTTCAATACTGCAGCATGCCCGCAAATACGAGTCAATAATACGGGCTTACCACTAACTACCTCATCTAAATCCCAACGTGTGGGCCACCTACCTTCTACAAAGAGTTCTTGATCCCACCCGTGCCCGAAAACCCATGAAGTGACCTCATCAGCAGATTTCTTAACTTTATCTTTGAGCTCCTTAATACTCCTAACACCTCTTAAATCGATAGTATTCAGATGCATCCCAACCCCGTCTAAGTGCACGTGAGCATCCACAAAACCAGGTAAGACTATTTTTCCCTCTAAATCTATTACATCACACTCAAGTAATTCGCTAACGGTTAAGGCGCTTGACTTCCTGCCCGCAAAAACAACTCTACCGCCAGCGATCACTAAAGACTCGGAAGTTTTTAATGGTTCGTACGAGAGATATATCTTGCCATTAATTAGTGCGAGACACTTCCCCAAATAGATCACTCAAGTTATAAACCCTTTCTTAATAATAAAGCAACTAACCTCATTAAGAGGCTCTTCTCCAGACGTGAAGAGCTTTCTTCCAGTCGCTTTCCAAGCTTGTCCATGTTTTATGTAATCTGTGTGAGCTAACACAACCAGTAATAATCCTAGACACCCTGCCACACTAACCTAGTATCGTATCTAGCCATAGCATCATCATGAAGCCTGACAGAAATCCGAGTGTAGAGAGTGACTCATGTCCGTGTCTGTGAGTTTCTGGGATTATCTCGTGACTAACTACGTAAATCATTGATCCACCAGCAAGCGATAGCATGAAGACTAGTAAGCTTATTGACTCAGAAGACAGTAACGCCGCTATCATAGCCATTAGCGTCTCGCTCAAACCGCTTAAGGCTGAGAATACTAGAGCTTTCTTTTTACTCTTCCCAGCTATGGCGACCGGAAAAGAAACAGCGAAACCTTCAGGAATATCCTGAATCCCTATAGCTAAAGCCATGGTTAAGCCCGCCGGGTAGCTAATCCCTGATGCGCTACCTACAGCTAAGCCTTCAGGCAAGTTATGTATTAAGATAGCCATCACCATAAGCCACACACGCCTCATCCTACTTCTCATAGATGAAGGACCTTCATAACCTTTCAGCAAGTGCTCATGCGGTATGCTCTTGTCTAGCAAAACTACAAGACCAACACCAACCAAAAAACCTAACATAACTAAGGAAACCCCACCTAACTCAATAGCTGGGAGTAAGAGACTAGTAAAAGAAGCCACGACCATAACTCCAGCACTAAATCCTAAACCTACGTCCAGGTGCTTCTCAGAACCCTTAACACCAATAAGTCCTGCGATTCCTCCCAAAAAAGTTAAGAACGCTGGAACCAAACCCAGTATTAAGGCCATCATAACTATGTTCTCCGAAAGCTCGCTAAACACTCCCTATCACCTCTAACAGGATCGTAAGTCAGGCAATAAGTAGTATCCAGTAAGCTGCTAACGAAATGGTTAAAGCAACCAATATTAAGTACGTAGTCACGTATAGAGTGAATCTCAAACTCTTACTTTCCTGGTATATCGTAGCTACTGTAGCCATGCATGGAACGTAAAACATCATGAAGATTAGTAACGAAACACCCTGAGCTATATTAAGGCCTAAAGATCTCAATGCTTCCTCCCCAGCTAAGCCAGTTATCTGGGAGACAGAAGCTATTAAACCTTCTTTAGCTATGAATCCGTAAATCAGTGCGTAACCAATCATCCAGGAATTCTCGCTTCCTACATCATACAATATCTCAAGAATCCTGCCTAAGTAAGAACCTACTATAGCTCCATAAGAAGCTTCTGGCGAGTCAACATATCCTGCAGGACCATAAGACAGCAGTACCCAGCTAAGCACTGAGAGAACGAGAATTATTATGCCGGCCTTGCGAAGAAAATGTTTAGTGTTGCTCCAAGAACCCCACCAAACAACCTTAAAGCTTGGTCTATGTATCATAGGTAACTCCATAATTAGCTCTGGAGATTCCCTAACACTACTCAAGATCCTCACTAACTTAGCAGTCAGTAAGTAGAGAATTATTGACAAAATATAGAGCAGTGTTATCACGGATGCTTGGATAAACGTGCTGCCAGGAAATAAAGACCTAGTGAAATAAAGCAGGACAATTAGTCTTGCTTGACATATTATGAATGGTGCTGAGACAATTATCTCACGTCTCTCAACCTCATCTATGGAGATTCTAGACTGATAAACTGCGGGGACATTACAGCCAAACCCTATAACTAGCGGGTACAGAGCTCTCCCAGATAATCCAAAAAACTTGAAGAAATTGTGGAGGGAAGCAACCATTCTAGGACCTAAGCCGCTATCTTCAAGCATTGAGAGAGACGCTGAAACAAGAAATATCAGGGGTAGGAAGCTTAACACTGTGCCGAGACCCCCCAGGATCCCGTCAACTACCAAGGAAACTAATTCTTCGTTTAAACCAGCTAATCCTGACCGGAGAACCTCTCCTACGAAAGCAAAGAAACTTTCAAGTAACCCGGATAGGCTGTGAGTCTCTAGTGCGTCAGCTATAGCTTCAAAACCTAGGTACCTGAGAATATATGTGAATGGGAAGCCTGTATTTAGCGTGAATGCTGCAGCAAACACAGCAAATAGGGTGATAACTGATGCTAGAGGACCTGTTAAAGTATTCAAGTAAATTTTATCGATTAAAGCCGTGATATGTGGTCTTACTCTCACCCTAACCACGGTTTCTCTAACTACTTGCGTCGCATACTCATATCTTTTTAGGATAGCTATTTCTTCAGGTGTTCTTTCAGTAGCTTTCCTGAATTCCTCCCGTAATTCTTCAGTCTTTTTTATGATATCCGGCCTACCCCTCATCAAGTCAACTATGTCTTGATCACTTTCTAGAAGTCTTAGAGCAACCCACCTCTTAGGTAGCTTACCTACTTCACTATCACCAATAAGTCCTGTTAATTCGTTAATGTAACTGTCGAGAAAACCGTAATCAATCTTGAGTGGGTTACTTTTAATCCTGCCCTCAGCTACATCAACTAGAGTGCTTAGAATCTCCCTAATCCCCTCACCAGTAATTGAAGAGACAGGAACTACCGGGAAGCTTAGTCTGGAACTAAGCTTCTTTACATCTAAGTGTAAACCTACCTTATGCGTTGCGTCCCACTTAGTTAAAGCTACTACTAGCTTATCAGTCATTTCACTAACCTGTATAGGTAGATATATAGATCTCTCAGGAATCAAAGAATCTGCTAAAACTAAAATAACGTCCCAATCACCAGAAATCAAGAAATTCTTAGTTATTTTTTCCTCAAGTGACGTGGGAGACAAACCATAAATACCTGGTAAGTCAACTAGACATAGAACCTTATCCCTGAAAGCAACTATCCCGACTTTTTGTTCTACTGTAGTACCGGGCCAACTAGCTACACGAACCAACTCACCAGTAACCTGAGCAAAAAACGTTGACTTACCGACAGAGGGTTGCCCAACAACAGCTACTACATAGTCACATGTCCTCTCTCCAAACCTCCTCAACACCACGCACCCAGAAAAAATCTCTAAAGAACTAATAAATGTTAGACTAATCTAAATTTCATGACATAAACACTCAACGATTACTTAAAACTTTACTTTCATTATTAGTTGGGTGTATCGAGCGCTGCTAACTTTGAGTACTGCACGTAAAGATCCGGGTATATGGAGGCTGACGTATTCTTTAGGTGCTATTTTAAGTAGTCTTACCTGGGGGCTCTACTACTCCTTCACTAGGCGTTACATAGGTGTTGAGTTGGGTGGTGGGCTTTATGCATTAATGCTTATCACAGGTCTTGAGTGGGGGTTTACGTTATTTGCTGTAGTAGCTGGTAAGTTAGCTAAATCCGTAGGTGATAAGAACCTAGTTCTATTGGGTTTTACAGGTGTAGTTCCCTTCTTATTAGCTTTAAGTAGTCGGGACCCCTTAATTCTTTCTATAATCTTGAGTTTCTCTAGTCTTTCTTGGGCTCTCTCATGGCCTTCAATACTTACGGCAGTCTTTAGTAGTTCTGGTGTGAGTCCTGGCAGAGCATACAGTTACTTCACTATGGGGACGGGAGTAGGATATAGTGTTGGGTCCTCTATCATGGGAGTCTTCTATAATATCGTAGGACCTGAAGGACTTTTTATAGTCATAGCAGTCATTTACTTCCTAACATACTTAGTATTTGCTGTGTTCTTCCCTAAAAAGAGTCCACAAGCAGAGCTCAGGACTAGTAGTGCAGGTATTTCTAGCTGGGATTTCAGGAAATTCTTGATTATTTTAATAGCACTCACACTCACGGTGTTCTCTAGAGAATTGCTCTACGCAGTAGCACCCTCTAAGCTAAGTCTAGAGCTTGGGAATATCTTAGATTCTCCTTCTGTGTGGATAGAGTACTTATTGTTTGGGATTGTTTTCGGGGGTTTCACCGCTCTTCTCTCAATCCCTGCAAGAGTGATTGCGGGGAGGTTAGCAGATAGGTATAACCCATTACTAATCTTTTCCTGGACGACACTAGCATACTTGCTTGTTTACTGGACGTTCGTTAAGTCTGAGGGCTTGCTAACCTTGATTATCTGGCAAATACCTCTCTACCCATTCTTAGACACAGCAATCAACACGTACATAGCGAAGCAAACACCAAAAGAAATCATGACTACTGGTTTCGGTATCACTATATTCTTTAATGCTTTAGGCGGGTTAATGTTGCTACCTCTATTAGCTAATCCAAGCTTAGACGTGAATTTCCTAGGATATGTAGTGACGGTGACTACTTCATTTTCTATTCTCTTAGTTCTAGTAAGCTATAGTAGGAGCAAACCAAAAACGTAGTTTACGATTAAGAACTAATCTAGTAGTGCGGAGAGCTTGCAAGCATTTTTCAGAGGATTTTCAATAACTTCTCAACGAATAAGTCCATCTCCTCAGGCCTACCTACAGTAACCCTCAGATAATTCCCAAATTCTTTAAGTCTCTCAATATTCTCTAAACACAGAGTTAGTATCCCGTCCTGTTTAAGGAGTTCCCAATATTTTCTGCAAGGTTTGTCTAAATCAATGAAGAGGAAGTTAGTCCTACTATCTGCTACCCATAAACCCGAACTAGTGAGTGCTTTCTTAACATTCTCTCTAGTCTCAATAATCTTGCTAACTATTTCTCTCATGTAGTAAGAGTCTCTGAGTGCTCCTAGTACTGCTGCTTGAGTAGTTATTGGTATTTCATATCCTATCCTGAGACCACTAAGAACCTTCTTTATTTTCTCACCAGTGATGAGATACCCAAATCTGGCTCCAGCCAAGCTAAACGCTTTAGAGACTGTTCTAATAATTGCGACGTTATCATACTCCATAACTAAGTCTCTAAATGTTAGTCCTGAGAACTCATAGTAAGCTTCATCCACGAAGACAGCCTTAGCTCTCCTAGCAACCCTCCTTAACGCTTCCGGGTCTTCTAGAAGAAGATTACTCGTGGGGTTGTTAGGATTTATTAAGTAAACAACGCGTCCCTCAGATACCTCTACAAGCTTACTCACGTCTAGAGTAAAATCCATCCTGCTCAATAACGCGTAGGCGGGTTGGATCCCGTAATTGTCTAGTAGGTGATATATGATGTGGAAGGTTGGGTGAGTTAACACAAGCCCTGAATCAATGATCTTAGTGTAAGTCAGCATGAGGGTCAATATAGATGACGAACTAGCGAATACATCAATAAACTTTTTATCGATCCCTACATAATTACTTAACTCGTCAAGCAATTCCTCATACAATTGTTCGACATGATACAAGTTTAGGAGATTGCTGTACTTGTTTATATACTCAAGCGAGATTCTTGAGGGTGGATATGGTGATTCATTCATGTGGAGTCTCAGCATCTTCACCACACCTAATACGATTATTTATTGCTATATTAGCTTATCGTAATCAACTTAATCTTGATTTGCTTTCGTTTCGCTTTCCTCGTAATTATGTAGGGCTATCTTGAGTGATTTGCTGCTTTTTATAGGTCTCGCTACTGCCGCATGTCTTGCTTGGTCTGTAGGATCTAACGATATGACTAACTCAACTAGCATAATAGTCGGTTCTGGTGTACTCAAATTTAAGCAAGCATTCATTCTTTTCACGATTTTTTCAGTTGATAGGTGCTTTACTACAAGGTTATATGGTTATGAAGACCCTCGGTAAGGGTGTTGTATCAAGTATCGAGATCGTGGGAGCAATCTCTGCTACGTCAAGTACGAGGAACTGCGAAGAATCAAAAATATCTCAATGCTTAATGCTGAAAGAAGTGATGGACTCCATAGAGAATTCTGCTGATAAGTGTGAGGACGTAGCGGATGTGCTTAGGAGCATAGCACTACTCTCCATCTAGTAAAGCTACTTAGACAATAAGCCTCGTATTTAAGCTTAAATATGTTAAGCAAATCTCTATTACGTGAGATCCTTGAAGTACGTTTCAAGACTCCAGGTACAACCTCAAGAACCTGTAAAAGGAGTGAAAAGATGGGTTCTAGCTTACGGAAATAACGTAATGATCGTCTACTTCGAGATAGACGAGGGTATTAGGTTCCCTATGCATTCACACGTTCACGAACAAGCAGGATACGTGGTAAAGGGTAGAATTACATTTAAAACACCAAGTAAAGCGATCACGGTATCTGAGGGAGACTCATACATCTTCGAATCTAACGAGCCTCACGAAGCTCATAACCCAGGTCCCGGAAAAGCAATAGTAATAGAAGTTTTCTCCCCACCCAGAGAAGATTTCCTCAAATAACTACCAACTACTAAGAAGATGATGATAAAGTGACCAAGCTTAAGAGAAAATCTAGAACTTTAGTCTTGAGAGAACAGAAGATAGTTATTATATTCTGTCCTAGAATCTCACGATGTAGAATGACAAAATGCTACACACAGAGAATGTATGAGAAAGAAGAGTTTAATACTTTCTGTGTGAATATGGATGACTATGACGAGAAAAAAGCCATCTCATCTGTTGAAGATCTTCTTAAGAAGATTAAGAATCTAGGTTCGTGATATTACCGATTAACCACCACTAAGAACTGGTAGTATCTTAATTTCATCGTCACCACTCACCAGAGTTTCTTCTCCTGACGGTTTTCCATTAACTAGTATTATTTTTGTTTTGAATTCTTCGTATCTTGGTATTAGTTTCCTAAGTAATTCATTAACTGGTGTAGGTTCTCTCACCTCTACGTAGACCTCATCTAGACCAACTAAGTGAGCAAAAACTCCGTGAAGCTTCAACTTAACCATTATATCATACCCTGAAATACTTGAGATTTAAGACTTAATTAAGGGAAAATCGGTTAGTAGCCTATTTAGGTCACTCTAGGATGACTTGTTTTTCTAACTCCGGTATCACGTACTCTAGATTCAACGCCTTTAATGTTTCTTTCTTAGGTATCCCTCTCTCGTCCCATCCTCTTAATCTGTAGTACTCACTCAGTAATGCGTCATACTTGTCTTTATCTAGGTGTTGTCCTTTCAGCGGTCCTTTCTTGAGTCCCTCACTAAACCACCTGATGGGTGGGTAGTCCATAGTTCTGTCCCATTTACCATTGAATTCTCTGACCCAGTACGCTCTTATTAGGGTATAGACTCTATCAGCTACTTTGTAAAGGTCCTCCCAAGCGTACTTCACTCCTGTTATTGCTTCCAGAAGCTTCGGGTAGTATTCTAGACTCAGCCCTACCTCAACCCAGGGTAACCTGCAGGCAGTAAGGATCTCATATAAGCCTCCTCTCAGTCTCTGTAGTTCCACTACCTTAGCTGCTTTCTCAAATCCGTAAGTCACTTTATACTCCACACTCTTTCTCTTCTCCCCCTCTATCGGTGCCGTACCTATCTCCCAAGCAATAACCCAGGCTTCCTTATGGTGAGCACCTATTGAGGAGGTTCCGTAAGCTAAAGCCATAGCAGGGTATGCGAAGCAGTTATAGCCGCTGACTTCAAGACCTTTAACATGCATAGCGAACTCCTTACCGCCTAAAGACTCACTTAACCTCATGACACCCTCAGCTGCTAGTCTACCTAACTCAGTTCTCCTGTACGCTATGTTTAAAACTAGTTCTCTCGCTTTCTTGAAATCACCGAATTCTGGAGCTTCATCATCTCTTATTAACTTCTTCTCCCTCGCTTCCATAACGAAACCTATGACTCCCCCAAGAGATATCGTGTCTAGCCCTAACTCATCAGCTAGTCTATTAAGCACTGCTACCTCATTCAGCTTACCTATACCTAGGTTTGAACCCAACAACGCTACGTTCTCGTAATCAAGTTCGCTTCCTCTGGCCTCAGCGTCCAGAACTACATTACCGCACTGCATGTTGCAGTAGGGGCACCCTCTCTGACCAATCTTCATTCCCTCCATGGTGTACCCATCAATACTTCTAGAAAACTCGAAAATCCCGTCACTAAAATTCCTAACAGGTAGAGCTGAGTTCTCATTACACCACTCGACAGCGGCCATAGTTCCTTGCCTACGCCAGAATGTGTAGGAAGGTGAGTTAAGTATGGCTCTGTAAGCTTCTTGCGAAAGCTTAGTTAAGGCTTCTTTATCAGCAACAGGTATCTCCTTAGTTCCTCTCACAACGACAGCCTTAAGTTTTTTACTACCCATCACAGCACCCATGCCTGGTCTACCGCCAGACCTACCCTCCTGAGATATCACGACCGCGTACCTAACTAGATTCTCCCCGCCAGGACCTATACTTAGAACTCCAACATCCCTGCCGTGAGTCTCCTTAAGTATCTTCTCAGTATCAAACGTGGTCTTACCCCACAGACCCTCAGCACTCAGTATGCTCACGTTATCATTCTCTATATAGATATAGACAGGCCTCCTAGCAACACCCTCAACAACTAGAGCGTCATATCCAGCCTTCCTTAAGTGTACGCTAGCCATAGTACCTAAGTTACCGTCACCGTAACCACCCGTCAAAGGACTCTTAGACGCTACGACCATCTTACCCCCACTAGGTGTTGGGAGCCCGTTAAAGGGTCCGCACGCAAAGATTAATTTATTATCAGGACCTAGAGGATCAACTCCTCTAACCTCATCCCACAATATCTTAACGGCTAATCCTCTCCCACCTATAAAGTTAAGAGCGTCCTCGTAGGGGTATTCATGAACCTTGACAGTACCACTACTTAAATTAACTCTTAATATCCTGCCCCACCAGCCCCTCACAAAGAACCACCATAAAAATACTTTCGAAGAACTATAAATATTTTCAACCTAAGGTTATCTCGGAAACACACTCCTCAAAAACTACTTGAGGTAGGTAATACTTAAGGTCCTCCCCAGTAAACCACACGTTAGAAGCTCTCCATACTTTAAGAGATGCTATCACAACCCCCGCTCTCACAGCGTGAAGAAGATCTTTCCCCTCAGCCATATAGTGCGCTACTGACGCAGTAAACACGTCCCCAGCACCTACCTCGTCAGTGCTAGTTACTCTCAGCGGAACAACTTTAAAGCACCTACTATTGTGAAGTAGGTATACATCTGTAGAATCCGTAGTTATGGCTACGGCAGTATCTCTCAACTTCTTAGACTTCATTAAGGTCTTGATTACTTGATTGGCGTCACACGAAAAACAAAATTCCCTAAGATTTCCGTGAGTGAAGTTTACTAAGCTCATCAAATCTAGCAAATCCTCATACCAAAAACACTCAATACCCTTACTAGTAGAAATCCTGACCAAACCTTGAATATCAAGAACTTTTAACGCTTTAAATTCACTCAAGGATTCTAACAAATTGATATACTCCCTAACATCTATTTCTCTGTAAACAGGTGCTAAGAAAATAATGTCTGGTTTAATAACGCTTATTAGCTTTCCCGCTACCTCAGCCGGTATCCTACACTCACTAACAAAAACATTGACTGCTTTACCGTTCTTTATTACGAAGCGGGGTATTCCACCACACTTAACAGCGTGTAAGGAAATCCCCAAGTCATGGAAAGTCTGGTAAAAGTAACTTGAGACGTTGTCGTCTATCGTTGTCAGAACGTGTGTCTCGTCTCCCAGATACCTAGATAGTGTTAATCCTCCGTAATAGGTAGTGCCACCAATCCTGACGGTATCGTTAATCACATCAATAGTTGTTGAACCTATTATCAGTGCTTTCATGCTCGATCAATACTAATACTGTTCTCAAGACTTAATTAGAGTGTTTTGTTTATTTTTTGGTCTGGTCAAATGATGTGGGAGTTCGTGGTTGTTACTGCGTCGTTAGCTGCCCTCCTCACATTAGTGAGGCTTGGAATTAGTGTGGGTGTCGCGCTCGTGGTGGAAGGCTTACTTATAGTCACCTTAATGAATCCTCTACTACTGCCTAACGTGTTTTTACAGACCTTAACTAGTGATAGGACCTTATCGCTGGTTTTAGCCTCACTCTCTATCTCTCTACTAGTCGAACTCTACAGTTTGACCCACATGATTAATAAGCTGAGTGATGAGCTTCTAGGATGTATTAGGAAACCAGTTTTGATAATGGTCGTAGTGCCGGCTGTTATGGGTCTGCTACCTATTGCTGGAGGAGCACTAATGTCAGCACCTGTAGTAGCAAGCGTAGGTACTGCCATGGGGTTAAGCACTGCCTTAATGGCTTTCCTTAATGTCTGGTTCAGACACACAATATTCTTAGTCTACCCAATGAGTCAAGTCTTAATAACTGCAGCAGCATTAACAGGTCATTCCGTCGTTGAGTTAGCGATGTATCAGGTACCTATGATGGTTTTGATGATGCTTATAGGACTCTACGTAACCCGCAAGAACAGTAAGCAGGTTACGATGCTGGAGAGACCTGATTCTAGAAAATACAGCTCAAAGAATCTGCTTATTTTCTTGTCACCCATACTAGGTTCCATAATAGTAGCTCTAATAACTCGCCAAATACTAGACATGTTAAAATACTATAGCGACTACAGCGTCGCTGTAGGAGGCTTCTTCGGAGTTGCTTTGATTACTTACTTATCGTTAGTTAATAATGAAAAAAGTGTAGACCTAAGTAAGCTCTTTACTGCTTTAAGGAGTGAGAGAGTCATGAACATGGTTTTATCAAGCTTCGGAGCTATGTTCATATACTACGCCATGATAAATACGGGAATCTCAACCTCAATAGGTTCTGTAGTAAGCAGTATTAAGTTTCCTGTAGTTGTAACTGAGGTGTTATTGCCGGGGTTTATGAGCCTAATATCAGGTTCCCCGATAGTTGGTGTGGCCTCGTCAGTACCGCTACTAGCAGGTCTCAAAACGTTTAGTCTCGGTGACGCGTCCCTAATATATCTTTCAGCTTTCTTATTTTATGTTGCGTCACCAGTACATCTATGCCTGGTTTTCACAACGCAGTACTTCAGAGAAAACATCTTTAAGGTTTACAAGTACTTGATTCCCGCAATAGCACTTACTTTCTCTGCAGCTATTTCTTACTATTACGTAATACTAGCTCTTCATTAACTAAAATAATGAGGTGTAGGTTTACTTTCTTTCAGCCAGCTTAGCATCTAGTATTAAGAGTGAGGGCTTATGATCCCCTATCATCTTGATCTTAGTTAATAGATCGTTAGCACTACTTACCTCCTCCACCTGCTCATCTATAAACCACTTAAGGAAGGATTCAACCGCCTTGTTATTTTCTTCCCTAGCTGCGTCCATCAACTCATAAAATCTCTTAGTATTCTCCACCTCAGTAACGTAAAAGTCTTCAATAACCTCAATCACAGAACCCCACGAAGTTTTTGGTTGAGGAACTTCTGTCAAGATTACCTTACCGCCAGCATCATAAATAAATTCGTAGATCTTCATAGCATGACCTAGTTCCTCCTTAGCTTGAACCTTGAAGTAATGTGCGAAGCCCTTAAAGCCTAAGCCATCAAAATACGCGGACATCGAAAGATATAAGTACGCGTTTCTTAACTCCTGATTTAATTGCTTGTTAAGCAATTCCTGCATTCTGAGACTTAGTAAAGACATTATCTCACCATGTAGTATTAATGTTAGAAACCTTAAATACTTTTCTCGAAAACTAAATAACAAAAACAGAAAACTTTAAAACTTGCTTGGTATTCTTCTGGGGGAAGCCTTAGTGAGTGTTTATGTGATCAATGAAGAAAGAGTTAAGGCAGTGAGCACTGTTTTTAAGTCTATAGGTCTTGAAGGTTGTGAAGAATTCATGCGTGTTGATCCTCAGTACGTGTCTCTAAGCAGACTGCAGAGATTCTGTGGCGCGATCTCCGTGGAGCTTGTTGCAGTGAATAGTCTAGTCTCCTACGTTCTCAGCATGAGAGGTGAGAAATTCTGGAACTTATTCACAGACTTCACTACGAGTAAGTGCAGCGAGATAAGAGACTTAAGAGATGCTGTGAAGCTCGTTAAGGAATTCACGCGTAACCACAATAAGCTTTATTTAGAAGCTAAGATGAAGAGGCTTGAGAGAGTACTGAAGTGTGCTGACGCGTTCAAGAGTTTGAGGTTAGGCCAAATCAAAGAATACTTAAGTAAGCTGTCTTTATGTATTGATGCCGAAAAAGAATCCAAAACCGTGGTTTTCTCTGCTAAGATGGCCTACTACGTTCTCAGATCCACTAAAGCAAACGCTGATCTCTCGGGAATTTCAATACCTGTAGACAGGAGAGTCACGTTAGTAACTCTCACAGCAGGTCTCTTATCACCTACCAGGAAGACTATAAAGACGTTTATAGAGCTAGAAAACCTAGCTAAAGAGCTACTAAAACATCCTAAGAATGTTAGAGTAGTTTGGGATATGGTTAGTGAAGAGTCTGGAATCCCGGCACTACTCATTGACACGCCGCTCTGGCTAATAGGAGGATACATCAAAACATCGAAAGAAAACGAGATAGTTAAGAATCTGATGAGCTTAGGACTACTGATTGATGAGTCTCTCCTAAAACGTCTAGTTAATGAATTAACCTACGTGTTAAGAACTAAGCTCTCACCTCCTTAATCCATGCATGAAGACCTCAAGATATAATGTGTTGGCTGAAGCCTGGCTCTGCTTAGTTATTCATCCTACGTAGTGCTCCATACCATCAAATTAATGACTAAGTAAGTATTAGGTATGAGAACCCGCACCATTCTTAAGGTTTATTATGTTATTACGTAGTAGTACGTGGGGGGTGTGCTTGGAGTTTGACATAACTTATGTTAAGGCTCTTCAAGTGCTTGATTCGAGGGGTAATCCAACAGTAGAGGTAGTAGTAATTACTGAGGGAGGCGGGTATGGGAGGTCAATAGCTCCTGCAGGAGCATCCAGAGGTAAGAAAGAAGCTATAGATCTCAGAGACGGTGGTACTAGATTTTTCGGTATGGGTGTTTCTAAAGCTGTGGAGGCGGTTAATAAAGTATTGAGCCCGGCTCTGGTAGGGCTTAACTCTTCTGATTACAGGCGTGTTGACAAGAAGATAATAGAGGTTGATGGAACACAGAATAAATCAAGAATAGGCGGTAATGCCTGCGTAGCTACCTCATTAGCTAACATCAAAGCCGCTGCCGACACTATGGGTGTTCCATTATTCACATTCATAGGAGGCTTCAAAGCAAGACTCCTCCCAACACCGCTCATGAACATAATTAATGGCGGTGCTCACGCAGGTAACGAGCTAACCTTCCAAGAATTCATGATAATACCTGTAGGAGCTGACAGATTTAGTGAAGCTTTAAGAATAGGTGTTGAAGTTTACTGGAGTTTGAAGAAGTTTCTTAAGGAGAAGTACGGGCCCGGCGCTATCAACGTAGGCGATGAAGGGGGTTTCGCACCCCCGTTAAAGAAGGTTGAGGACGCTCTGGAAGCACTTTCCGAGGCTGTCAAGCTAGCAGGGTACTCACTAGGTAATGAGGTACTGGTAGGTATAGATGCTGCTGCCAGTCAGTTTTACAACGAGAAAAACAACAAGTACGTGGTAGACAAGAAATCACTAAGTACTGAAGAGTTATTGAACGTATATCTAGATCTTACGACTAGGTATCCTATAGCTTATCTTGAAGACCCATTTTATGAGGAAACACCAACAGCTTTCGGCGAGTTACGTAAACACCTCAGGAAAACCTTAGTAATAGGTGATGACTTAACCGTAACGCGGGAAGACCTAGTGACGCGGTACCTTAAGGAGGGCTTCATAGACGGAGCAATAATCAAGGTTAACCAAGTAGGCACTTACACGGAAGCAGAAGACTCAGTAAGAGTCCTCCTAAGTAACGGCGGTAAGGCAGTAATCAGTCACAGGAGTGGTGAGACAGAAGATAACACAATAGCACACATCGCGGTAGGTCTGGAGACAGGGTTAATAAAAACAGGTGCTCCTGCTAGGGGTGAAAGAACAGCAAAATATAACGAACTCCTCAGAATAGAGGATTATCTAGGTGAGGAAGCATTATTTGCTGGTGTTAAGCCACTACTCAAATAATAGTTTTCTTCTCCAAGAATACTTACAGAGAAATACCAGTATTCATGATTTTAGGGCATTATGATAGCAATTACCAGAAACACTATGCCTAGACCCAGCATTACGAGAGAGAACTCCTTTACGCGCATACTGAAGAGAAGTTTACCTAGCCTTATGATGCCGTATGCTGCGTACCCGAGAACCACCAGAATTATTAGAGTTATCCCGACAACCGCGAGTATCGTAGTTAAGCTACTTGTTCCTAAGTTCTGGAGCGGAGCGAATATATTATTTAATACCTCAAGTACTTCAACTCCCAATCACTTCACCGAGATAGTCCTCATATCACGTAATTACTTAAAAAGCTTTAGCTTCTTAGTGTGAGTCCTCACGGAGAAAAGAACTCAATAGATTTGAGCATTGTGTGAGTTAGTTCAGGGTGTTTTAAAGCCACTTGAAGAACCAAGTCTTTTATTATCTCGTTAATTCTACAGTTAGTCTTGGGAAGGATGGGTTCTGCATCAAGTAGTTCTACGAACTTAAGCACGTGTGAGAGGGCTATCACATCCGCCCTATCTACTCGTGCATAAGGAAGTATGAGAGGAATTCTGTTAGCTAAGTACTCTTCCGTCTTCAGAACCTTCAAATTCCCCACCCCTAATATCACGTGCTCTAAGAAAGCTTCATTAAGGTCTGTTAGAGTGTAAGGAAGCAACACTGCTTGAGTGTCCTCAACCAACACAACATTCTCTTTTATATTTTTCAGACTCTTCTCTAAAGACTTTATAGTATAGCATTCGACACTCTCAACTACTTTCTCGAGAACGCTATATCTTACATTCTTATACTCCTCTAAACGCTTGTCTAATTCTCTTTCTTTAATTACTTTCAGAACCTCTCTAGAAGTCATTACGGAAACTACACCTCCAAATTTCTTCTCAATTTTTGCGAGCACGTAAGCTAGTGAGAAGCCTTCAAGGATTCTGTCAGCAGGTATGTAAACCGTTATTATGGGGTTCTTACCTAGCTTGGTTCTCCCAGAAAAACTGCGTTTCACGTACGTCTCGAGAGATTCTTCTAGACAAACTGAACACAGTTTCTCTCCTGAACTTTGCCTGTAGTAGAAAGCTTCTCGTCTTCTACACGTAGTGCATGAAACCTTGGATTTAGTAGTTAACGACATTGAGACCCCTACCCACTAGTAAGGACTACTTCCTCACGACATGTCTTTGAAAATCATCAATATCTTGTTTATTATCTCGTCATACGTAGCTTCATTGATTACGTCACTACCTAAAGTCGCCACGATCTCCATAACCTCCTTATCTAGCTCGTAGGACCCCGATACCAGTAATTCGTATAGTTTACTGAAGTATCTGCGTAGTTCTTCAGTACTAGTTAACCCGCCTAACCACGTGTTAATTGCGTAGCCCGCTAAGCAAGTAATGAATATGTTTAGATGGAAAGCACCTCTTATCTCGCTTACGTTCTCTAACGTTGTGATGAGGTCTGCTAGTGAGGGGAGGGTTCTGATGCTTTTAGGTTTACTCAAGTAAGGTCCCCTCAAGTCTTCCTTATTCTTCTTACTCTTTCCAGAATATCTAGTAGGTAGATTAAGTCTTTCATCTCACTTGTGTTGATGTCCTCTCTCACGAAGAGCTCTACGTAAGTATGGAGCTTCCTAGCAACAGCTTTCTCAAGTTCTCTTAAAACAGCTGAAGATACTGCCTCAACCGCTTCCTCCTCACTCTTAACTATCTTAACAGGTCCGTGAATGGGGCAAACAACCTCGCCACTCCTAATCCTAAATAGGGGTAACCCACATAAAGGACACGCTTGCTCAAGCATTACGGCGCCAGACCGCATTAAATCACTCATCTTCTTAACAACTTCTTCATTCTTTTCTTCTTTACTCAATCTCTCACCAATATGTAATTGATTCCCAGAGAATAAAGACTACCTATGTTCACCTCAAATAATTAGTCGTCGTAGTGGAGACCCATAAATCTCAAAATCTCGTTCTGTATCTTGATTAATTCTTCAGTGGATTTCGCTCTAGAGTATTTCTCCAGGTATTCCTTATTTAACTCGATGAAGGTCGGGCCCCACTTAAACTTACTTAGAATTTCTAACGAGTATTTCTTAAACCCAGTAATGTAGAGAGCTGCTGCGACAGCCTCAACACTACTTAATTTTGTTAAGACCCCGTAATTTACGGGGTTCCCTGCTTTAAGGACTGGCAAAACCCTCTGCTCGTACCCGTGCCTGCGAGCAATGTTTTTCAGTTCTTCAAGCCCTGAATTCCATGAAGTATCCAAGACTACCACTCCGTACCTTAGTAGTAGAGCGGAGTCAGAAGATTTAAGGATTTCTTGGCTGAAAGGATTAAGAACTACCGAATGCTGCGGGATATCTCTAACGTGAATTCTCGTCGCGTAACCTAACCTAACGAGTTTTAGAGCTGTTGATAACTTAGGATTATCACCACCAAGCCTCACAACATATATTCTAGGTTTTATTTCCTGATCCAGAGAGCTTTCCCATCACTTAGTCTGTATCTCTCAATTTAAAGTACTAAGCATTAAATTTATATTCTCGTAACGTAAAGTTAATTTCGGTGATGTATAGGTGCCTGAAGCCGTAGTCCTGATAAACACTAACATAGGAACCGAGGAGGAGGTCATGAATGAACTACTCAAGATAGAGGGGGTTTCTGAAGCATACATAGTCTACGGAGTTTACGACATCGTGGTAAAGATTAAGGCTCCTACTACTGAGGCACTCAAAGAAATAATATCTAGCAAAATAAGGAAGATATCTAACGTTAGATCCACCCTCACCATGATAGTTGTGGAGGGTAAGGAAGTTACTAAGTAGGGTGCATGAAACCTACCTAGAAGTGCATGTGGGGCTAGACGATACTGATACTGACCTGGAAGGATGCACCACATACCTAACGTTCAAGATCTTAAGCAAAATACTGAATAAAATCCCTAAAGCGTTTTCCCCGAATTATCCCTTACTGATTAGACTAAATCCAGTAATACCTTTCAAGACAAGAGGAAATGCCGCTACCTCTTTCATTATCAAAATACCTGAGAAAGACTTAAGCAATATGAAGAAGCTAGTAATTGATGAGTTCTACGAATACTTAAGAAACATTGAGGGTAGTGGTGTTGAACCGGGTCTAGTGTTCTTATATGGTAACATCCCTAACGAGCTTAGTAAGCTTTACAGAAAGGCGTTAACAGATTACGTACACAAAGATTACGTTACTAAAATAATTAACAAACTCAACGAATCTATTGAAATACCACTTAGTTACTCAAGAGGCTTGGTGGGGGCGCTAGCCGCTATAGGTGCGTCAAACACCTTAACTGAGTGTACGTATGAAATACTAGTTTACAGAACCAGAAATAACTACTCGCGTGAGAGGTGTGTTGATGAGGAATCAATTAAAGCGATGGATAAGGCATTCCAAAACCAGACATTCCTCAATTACGACTACGAGAACAACAAGCCACTAATAATACCTTCAGGCCGTAACCCTGTGCTGTTAGGTATCAGAGGTGAAGATCCAGCGACCCTATTAAAGGCTCTAAAAACTCTGAACTTATGTGAAGATTTTGAGGGTTGGTTGATATATAAGACTAATCAAGCTCTTAACGCACACCACGTAGAAAGAAGTATTGAGGAGTTCAGACCTTACCAGACCGGCTGCATTAAGGGTAGAGTTTTTGAGAACCCGAGTATTCGTTCAGGAGGTGACGTTCTCATAAAGCTTGAGAGTCTTGAGAACAAGCACTCACTGTGGGTAGCATTCTTTAGCGAGACTGGGTTAGGGAAGTTAGCTAGGTACCTGATGAAGGGAGACGTAATTAGGGTGTGTGGTGGTGGGAAGTGGTGGGAAGATCTAGGGTTAGTGATACACGGGGATCTGCTAGAGGTAGTAGAACTGGTGAATGAAACGCTCAGGAATCCTTCATGCCCACTATGCGGTCACAGGATGAAGTCAGCTGGTAAAGGAAAAGGTTTTAAGTGTCCTGCTTGTGGGTATAGATCCCTTACACTGAGTAAAGAGAAAGTGAAGATAAACAGAGGAGTAGCTATCGGTACTTACAGACCCGTAGATTCTGCGGTTAAACACCTCATAATGCCGCAGTCCAGGGTCGGTAGGAGAAGTGACTGTAGTAAGTTGTTAGTAAGTGAGTGGGTTTACGTGCGTGAGGATGGGTCGATCCATTCATGAAAATAGAGAAAGGCTTTAACATATACGTGCTGAGCAGGTATCTAGAGAACCTGCAAGTCATTGAAGAAATAATAAGATCTGGGAAGCATACAGAGAGTTACGTACTACTGAAACCTCTGGTGGCACAAGTCCGGATCAAGAGTTTTATGATAAGACTAGGAATACCAGTAGCCTCAATACTTACTGAAGAACCCCTAACTAGTAGAGAACCAGACCTAGTACTCAATGAAGATGTGTGGGCAGATGCTAAGAGGCTCATAGAGTCTGGGAAGATCGTCTTCTCAGGTAATTTCATGACTGAGAAGTTTTCATTTCTAGATAAGCTACGTGAAGGAGTGAGTTCCTCAGGGGTTAGCGAGTGCAGCGTCTTAGATTTAAAGAACTCAGTAGAGTTAGACGAGTACTTAAGTAAGCTCATTAACACTAAGCACGTACTACTCACTCACTCGCTAAGAGGGGTTAATGTAGAAACTAGGAAAGGCTTTTTGAGGAGTTCTTGGACAACGCACTTTATTTTATCAAGTCTAGAGCTGCCTTCAGAGGAATTATCTCTAGAAAGCTACTTAAGAGTTGACAGCGTACCCAAACTGAAGATACTTCTGAAACCTATCTTAAGTATTAACGAGCACGTTATTTTGGGTGAATTACCGATAAACAAGTCTCTCATAATTAATTACTCGTTGAATACCAACAAAGACTTAGAGTTCTTCCTAGAGATTTTGCTCAGATCCCTCATATACACCTGCTAAATCATCTAGACTCACAGTTTTTCTCTTCCTAGCCTGAAATTCCTCGCTACTCCCCTTAATTACTATCTCATAAAGCACGGCCTCCTTACCTGGTTTAGGTCTTAACAATCTCCCAAGCCTCTGGATAAACTGTCTGCGCGACCCGGTTCCAGCAACTAAAATCCCTACTGACGCGTCAGGTATGTCCAGACCCTCGTCACCAACGGTAGTTACTACTAGCACTCCGCTCTCAGCTCTTCTAAACTGGTCTAGTATAGATTTTCTCTTAGTCTCTTCCATCTCCCCGGTAAGTAGGTAGGCTCCTAGCTCATTAGCTATTTTCTCAGCTAGCGCTACGTAATGAGCGAACACTATTATTTTCTTACCTTCACTCAACTCACGCTCAACGATCTCCTTAACTTTCTCTAGTTTCGACTCACTCATGGAGAGTATTTTTAATACCTCACTATGTACTTCGAGAGCCCTAATAGCTTTCTCATCGCCTCGCTTAGCTAGGTCTACTAAGGTCTTGAAGTCTAAGCCACCAACCAACTCGCGAAATTGTTTTCTCAGCTTTAAGTATTCCTTCTTCTCATCGCTTTTCAGATCTACCTTAATAGTCTCTATCCTAAACTTAGCTAAAAATCCTTTCTCAGCTAGTTCCTGCGTAGTCTTTTGGTATACTACATCACCCATCAGAGGGAACAATTCTGAGTGCTTTCCATCTTCCCTGTACGGTGTTGCAGAGAGACCTAACCTGTACTTAGCTGGTGATGTGATAGCTATGTGCTTGAACTTTTCTGCTGGTAGGTGATGAACCTCGTCTATTATGAGTAAGTTGAAGTGCGGAGCTAACTTCTCTATGTACTTAAAAGCTGTTTGGTAAGTAGCTAGAGTTACTGGCAATATTTTCTTTTCTCTGCTGTAGTAGAGACCTATGTGTGATGGTGGTATGTCGGTGAATGTTTTTATGAACTTCTCCCACTGCGTTAGTTGCTCCTTCGTGTAAGTTATTATGAGTGTTGCTTCATTAATACTTGTTATGGCTGCTATACCTATGTGTGTTTTCCCAGACCCGGTAGGTAGTGCTACTATGCCGCGACCTGAATTACTTAACCACCTGTTTAACGCTTCTAACTGATACTCTCTAAGACTTCCTTTAAAACTCGCCTTAACTGGTAAGGGGATTGAGTCTTTAAAACCTGTCAAGTCATTTACGCTAAAACCCAAACCAGTAAGAGTTTTTCTTAGTTCATGATATTTTGAAGGATACGCGTAGAAATACTTACCTACTTTATTGTATTTCAAGAGATCTTTCAGGTGAGTATGGTATATGTCTCCTAAATACCTATCGAAAGACAGTACTAGCTTGCCTTCCCTGAAATGAATAGTGGCGGTTCCCCTAACCCTACTAAAAAACTCTCTCAATCTATCTTCAAAAAACTTATCATACTGTAACCCAACCTCATCGAGAACCCCCAACACATCATCTGCTGTAAGTCTCCTACTAACTAACTTGTGTTTCGATATCCTGAAAATTAATTCGTCACCTTCCCTACCCAGATACTCAGCAATCTCCACAATTTTTCTGAAGTTATCTTCACTCATCCAGCCCCTATACCTAACAATTAAGTCATTAGAACTCATCCTAATCCCTCGCTAGAGGGACTCTCACCCCATAAAGATTTAGCTCCAGCCAAATTAGCTAGATAACTGATCTCGTTCTTTATCGTAAGGGTCGTCGCCTCCGATACTGGGTACTTACTCCTCATACAACTCCACAGTAATCCTGGCTCTGATATTTTTATTCATGAATGGGGGTGGTTCCTCACCTAAATCAACAGCTACTGAGACCTCATTACCTAGACTATCCATAAACTTTACTTTAGCTATGTAAGAATATTCGTTGCTCTTCTCGACAGCTTTCAGGAGTGCATCATACATTCTTGAAATAGCTATTTGAAAAGATACAGGATCACTTAAATCTTGAGGAGATAATCTCACTCCAGCCAGACCCTTAGCTATGTTAACCAAAACCTTCTCTATCTCGCCGTAACCCTCAAAACTTAACGTGTATTTTACTTCATCACTCAATTTCTCAACCATGTGAAATACATGGCGTTAAAGATAATAAGCTAAGTATTATCCTACATGCGTTAGACTGATGATCCGTATTTGAGCACACCTATACTTTCGGGATCTTCCTCTCCTGTATTGGGTGCCCGCCCACAGTCTTAGGAGCTAACCAGTCTATCACATCATCAATCTTATCACTAACTATCCTTACCGTTATAGGTCCTAACGGTGACTCACTATCTAGGGTTACTAAAGTGACTCTACCTATGTAAGCGCTCTGTTTATTGAGTCTAAACTCCGTTGTGTTACCTACTTTGTTGTTGAGCAAAACGCTTCTGAATGTATCAAGAATTCTTTCCTGCCTTAAGATTCTGTGAAGCTTAACTAGAGACTCTATCTTGCTACTCTCACCAACCAACCTATCGTAAGGGTAATCCTCAACCACCTCAATCTTATCTAAGCTAAAGAGATTAGTTACGGCCTTCACGACCTTATCTTTATCTTCAGTAGGTCTTACCTCACACGTCACAGTTAGTATGAACATCTTTCATGGCCTCCTCAATCATCTTCAGCGCTTCCTTTACAACAAGCTCTATGTCTTTCCCCTGATTCACTACTATTAAGTCAGCCATAGCTATAGTACCTCCTAAACCCAGCTTCAGTTCCTCAAGATCTCTCTCAAGAAATTCCTGGTAGTTTTTAGGGTCGTCTTTCCTACCTCTGCTTAGCAATCTCCTGAATCTTTCTTTAGGTGACGCGTGAACAGCCAATAAAATAGCTTGTGTTTTACTTCTGAATGTGTTGATTTCTTCTAGGTTTCTAACACCATCAATCACGTAAAGAGAGTCCTCACTGATACTAGCTAAGACTAACCTAGCTATCACGTCAGGACCTAACTCCCTCCTCAACTCACTAGCTAACCTCATTAAACTATCCCTATTTACCGGGAGTCCCCTCTTAAGAGCTTCCGCTCTCACGAAGTCGCCCATATTTAGTAATTTAGCATTCAGGTGTTTTGCTAGTCTCCTAGCAACTTCCGACTTGCCGGCTCCCGGCATTCCAGTCACGCATATGAGCATCATCTCTCCTCACTCCCAAGCTTAACTTTGTGAGGCTCTAATAAGCTAAGCCAACAAACCATGTGTTCTACCGAATGTTTGAGTGCCCTGAAACCTCATCACGCGCAGCAACTACTTACCTACCCTGTAATTCTCTAAGGTTTTCCTAGGCTGTATCTCTATTTGTGTTAAGCCTTTCCGAGCAGGTAAAGACACGTTGTAGATTTTCGTGCTTCCTATCGACGTCTCAACTACTCTGGCGTTATGTGCGTGAGCGTGAATCACCACGTCCGGCTTAGTATCCCTCACAACCCTTTCCATCAGTTGCGAGCCCATGAAAGGATAGATCCTCTCAGGCTCCCCCCTAACAGTCAAGAAGGTTGGCGCGTAGTGGGTAATCAGCACCACGAGCTCAGCACGTTTCTTAGCTTCATCAATAAGAGACTTCAGTATTTTCGGTCTCTCTATATAGACTAACCTAAGCTCTGGTTTATTTCTTTTTTGCCAGTAAGTTAGCTTATCAAGAGAACCTCTAGAACCTACGAACGCTATATTCACCCCCTTAATATTCATTAAAGCTATTGAGTCATTCAACCACAGCAGCTCAGGATATCTACTTATAAAGACATCCTCATACTCATGATACTCCTCATTACCGAATATAGATATGATTGGTGTGTTAGGAAATTTTGTCTTAACCTCATCAATTATGACTTCCAACTCATCAACCCTACCCTCATCAACCATGTCGCCAACAAATACACATACGTCTGGCTTAAACAAAACCATAGACCTGAGCGAGGCTTGAAAAATATGAAGGTACCTTCTCCCGTGCACATCACCAACAGCACATATCTTGATAGGCAGCACTCCTCACCAACCTCTAAAACACAAAGTGATTTGAGGTTAATAACAAATTCCCGTGAGGAACCATGCGGTGAAACCATGGTTAATCAGCTTATTAACCAGTTATGAAAGAATGTGGTGGTGAGCTCGATGGGTATATTGAGAGGAGTCAACGCGTCAGGACATCTAGGCTGGGTGATTAAGAACTGCACGATATGTAGGAAATCACTACATGTCGGGAGAGACGTCCTGTATACTTGTAGTAAGTGTGGTAGCGATAAAGTAATTATTTGCGCCGGAGACTACAGAAAACTGAACGGTAAGTGTCCTTACTGCCACTCAGAACTCACACCCATCTTATGAACTAAGCACGAGAAATAACTTGAAGTAGGTTTTGTAGTTCTTAATCCTAACTGGTAGTCTCCGACGCTATTTAATTTTTATTTAGGGTTTCTAAATAATATTTAGAGAAGTAAACGTGAGTTGATTAGAGGATGATAATGTGGGAAAGTCGGGTGAGTCTCTAGGTTTTGGTATAGAGGGTCTAGATAAGATTTTAGGGAGTTTCGCTACACCTCCGTACACTATAGTCGTAGCCGGACATCCCGGAGCCGGGAAAACCACTATGGCCTCTACTATATGCTACTCTAACGCTCTCAAAGGATATAAGTGTCTCTACATATCTACGCAGGAAGATAGAGAGAAGCTCTATAAGTATATGAGTAAGCTAGGGCTTGATCTCGAGAAGGTTGAGTCTGCAGGACTCTTAAAATTCATTAAGATACCTATCATACTCGACGCAGATGAAGTTGCTGAAATGATAAGTAGGTTTGTTTCTGAAGAGTATAGTGTCGTAGTGGTAGATTCTGTCAACCCTCTTTTAGACATCCCCGAGAAAAAGAGTGAGAAGAGGTCCTGGCTCCAGAACTTCTTCTACACGATATCACGAATAATTAATGGTTTACTTATACTTGTGACTGAGATGCCCTACGGTTCTGAGTCGTTAGAGCTAGGAAACATTGAGTTTGTTTCTGACGCGCTCTTTATACTGAAGCAAAGAAAGGAGGAAGGATTCATGGTTAGAAGTCTTGAAATCAGAAAAGCAAGAGGAGCTCCAGTACTACTAGCAGAGATGCCTATCTCGATAAGTGAGGGTAAAGGAATTGAGGTTTGGGTACCACCAATACTAGATGAGATTACTGAAGAAGGTAAACAAATAGAATTACACTGTGACCTACTCCGAAGAACATTAAACCACATACATAGAGGTATAGTCATAAACATTGTTTACCCGCCAGATACCGATTACGTTGATTTGATTCTGGTGTTACTTAGCTTAGCTATGAAAGAAAATATGAAGATACTTTTCGTGAGTTACAAATACTCACCAAACACGATGCGAGAAGCTGCAGTTGATAACCTAGTTAGAAGGGGCTTCGATAGAGAGTTGAGTGAGAAACTAGTAGAGAAACATGTAGTGTTTAGAAGCATTAACCCGTTTTCATGTAGTGTTTCTCAGCTCGTGATGCGTGAATCATCATTAATTAATGAATTAAACCCGGACATAGTAGTTTTCCATAGTGTTGAGATACCTCGGCAAACCGTAAGCATCGTCGATCACTTTAGAGAACTTTATAATCAAATGAATTACTTGAAAAAACAAGGAAAAATAATCGTTAGGATCGGAGCATACACAGATGATTTTAGCTATAGGCTAGAGTCAAGAGTTGCTGACGCCGTAATGAGACTTGAGCACGAGATCTCAGAAGGCAACATAGGTTATAGAGCTTATTTGTGGAGGAGATTCAGACAGCCCTACATAGCGACCTACGAAGAACTCAACGAGTGTGTTGAAGAAGTTGTAGGCCATATAAAGAAGTTAGCCGCACCTACCTCTGAACAATGATGCTAGCCAGCTCAGAAACAACCGCGATCACTGAAATCTTTATAAACTTCTGAGAATGTATTACATGAAGTAGGGTGTGAGATGAGTAAGAAAAACAAGGTAGATATAGTCTCTTTATGTGGTGGACTGCCGGAGGAACTCTGTGTTCAGTTAGGTGCTGAGGAGCAACTCGTTAAGATTAGATTAGAGAAGAGGAAGTTTGGTAAGGAAGTCACGATCATAGAGGGTATAGATCCATCAACTTATGATTTAAAGAAAGTAGCTTCTGTTCTTAAGAGTAGGTTAGCGACTGGCGGCACGGTCAAGGATAATCATATAGAGATACAGGGCGATCAGAGGCAGAAAGTCAAGAGTATACTTATTGAGGAGTTCGGTATTCCTGCTGAAAGCATAATATTCATAGAAACTGAGTAAAAACTTTTAATTACAAGGTTACTCTTCCTCATCCTCCGGAACTCTAAGATTTAGTTGCTGTGTTATTTCCCTATACCTATTTCTCACAGTAACTTCAGTTACTCCAGCTACTTGAGCTATGTCTTTCTGTGTTTTCTTTATGCCGCAAAGTCTAGCAGCTATGTAGACCGCTGCTGCAGCTACTCCCGCTGGGTCCTTACCTGCAGTAATTCCAGTACTTTTAGCTTGCTCAAGTATCTCCTTAGCTTTGGCTTCCACTCTCCCACCAAGTCCTAACGCCGAGATCATTTGCGGTATGTAGTCACTAGCTCCTGAGACAGGTATCTTTATGTTAAGTTCACGAACTAATAACCTGAAGCACCTAGCTATTTCCTTCTTCTGAGTCTTAGTATACTCTGCTATATCGTCGAGAGATCTAGGTAGTTTGTAGAGTCTACAAGCTATGTATAGGCAAGCAGCGACAACAGCCTCTACAGCCCTACCTCTAACCACTCCTCTCTCAACAGCTTTCCTATAGATAGTTGCGGCTTCATCCTTAATAGCTTCAGGAAGACCTAACTCCACAGCTAACCTATCTAACTCCTCAGCTGCTTGAGTTATGTTCCTATCTATACTGTTCTGTATCCTCGTTCTTATTTGCCACTTACGCATACGCATAGCTTCCAACTTACGCTCTAGCTCAAGCTTCTTACCTGAAGCATCTCTATCACGCCAATCAATCATAGTAGCTATGCCGCTATCATGTAGTGTCTGTGATAGTGGGGAGCCAGAACGCGACCTTCTTTCTTTTTCTTCAGGAGTAAACGCTCTCCATTCAGGCCCCTGATCTACAACCCTCTCCTCAATGACTTCACCACCCTCAGTACATATATACTCTCCCCTAACCTCATCGTAAATAATCTTACCTGGAGGACACTTCTCCTCCCGTTTCTCATGCTCTGTCATCCAGACCACCCACCGTAAACCTTAAAAACTCTTGTTTACATAGTTAATAAGCTTTTTTACTAGGTTAAAGAAAACTTCTAGCCAAACCCTCACGACCAGTAGGTTAAAGCTTAACAATTCACCATCTCCACATAATATACTGATAGGGTCTCTGAAGCGTTTTATGAGGCTTAAAGTCTAGAATCATGTCTTTTCTAGTTCGTTTATAAATTCCGCCATTACTTCAATACCCTTTATTAGCTTATCTTCTGTTTGTGTTACGAAAGTCATTCTAAGGTGGTTATTTCCGTGATCACCAAATATAGAACCTGGTAACATTACCACTCCTTTCTTGTCTGCTAATTGATACGTGAAATCAATATCGTTCATTTTAAGTTTTTCTAGGTAGGGCGACATATCAGGGAATAAGTACATGGAAGCAGGCGGCCTCCACACTCTCGCTTCAGGTAAATACTTCCTCACAGCATCGTAGAGGGCGTCTCTCCTAGACCTATATATCGGGAGCACTTTACTCAAGTATTTTTCTTTTACGCCTGACGTGAGTGCGTAGTAAGCGAACCACTGCCCAGGAACTGGTGAGGTAATACTTAGGAGTCCTTTAATCTTAACCATCTCAGATATTACTTCTTTTGGCGCGTACGCGTACCCAACTCTGAAGCCGGGTATAGCAACATCTTTAGAGAATGAGTTAATACTTATTAGTTTCTCCATAATTCTAGAATATCTTTGAATCCATACATGCTCACCCTCGTACACGACGTGCTTATAAGCTTCATCATATATAAGCCAAACGTCGTTATCAATACATAAATCTGCTATGAGCTTCATTAAGTCCTCCCGTATTATCCTGCTAGTCGGGTTATCAGGACTAACTACTATGACAGCAGCTGTACTCCTACTTACGGAATTCTTTAAGCATTCCTCATCAGGCTGAAAACCATCATCAATTACTTGACTACACCTCCTTACCCTCAAATCATATAGTTCTGCTAAATCCCAGTAAACACTATATGTCGGGTCTAGCAAAACTATCTCGTCACCCAGATCTGTAGTAGTTATTAGTGATAGGTTCATCCCTTCTACACCACCTGAAGTCACAACGATATTCTCAGGATCTACCTCAAAACCACCATACCTTCTTAAGTCTTCCTTAATAGCCTCACGTAACTCATACAACCCCTTCGTAGATACGTATCTAAAATGATTAAAAGGATTCTTAACAAGCCTAATATAGAAATCATTAATTAAGTCCTCATCAGGTGGAAGACCTGGCTGACCAGCCGAGTAATTATAGACGGTTCTTCCAGACTTAAGAAGCTCATCAACCTTAGCTACGAGCTTCCTATGAGGTGACGGCTTAATCCTTGAAGATCTTAATGAGATCTTCCTCATAAACACCAACCAAATATTTTACTAACACGAATTAATAAAGCTTTAATCTAAGCTAACGTTTTTAAACCTGATAACGGGAGCTTAAAACATATTAATACATTAATCACGCAGAATATGACTAGGTCCTACTAATCCGTTAATCATAGTGTGAGGGATGCCTATACTCTACTAAGTATACCCTCAATAAATAGACAAAGCGAGCCTTCATGGAATCCCTAAATAGAAACGATAACTAAACCAGCAAAAGCTAGATGTGCGGCTTCTTTAAACTCCTAACTACTATTCTGACTTTCCTAACATTCTAAAACGAGAATTCCTAAGTATTTTCAGTTAAAAATTGTTTCAATTATTACTTTCTCATGAGATGCACTATTGCTTTAGGATTCTTTATCCTTAATGCTAGAGTTTCCCAAAGTCTGTAGGTGTGTTCGTCAGCTGAAGGACCTAGGTAGTCTAAGACTGTGTCAGCTCCAATAACTAAGTCTATCATGTATTTGTTCGTTGAGATTACTAGAACATCGTTATCGCTTAGTAGGGGAGTCTGAATCACCTCACTTACTAAAGCTTTAATTCTTTCTAATTCCGTAACGCCCGCTCTCTCGGTATATCTTAGTAAGTCTGCGTATCTCGCGGGACTCACAAGCAGTACGTAGGGTGGTGGTATAGCTTCGTCAATTAGCTTCTTCACAGCTTTCGAGACGTCCGCTACTGGATTTCCTGGCACGCTCCAGTCACTTAATTCTTCCTTAATACTCATCTCGCAAGTGAGGAGTCCAGGCCATCCTTTCTCTAAGTCTCCCTCAAGTATTACCTTGTCTTCATTTAGAGCAAGCTTTGATGAAGCGAGTGATAGTGGCGCCAGGTCTGGCTGAATTCCTGACCTACTCCAGTAATCCAGTATTCTAACCTTAATACTGAATTGAGTACTAAGTTCACTCAACATAACCATCCTGCTAATTCTGGACCTAATAGTTTCTTCAGTTACTACTTCTTCTAACGGAAGAACCTCGACCCCCCTACCTACGTGAACAATCTCCAGTACTCTACGTAATCTTCTCGCCGAGTTAGTGATTTCTTTAGCTCTAGCGCTCAGCTTCTTTAGAATTTCGTCTTCGAGAGTATATTTCTGAGTTATTGGGTCGCTATCAGGCACTGAAATACCTGTTAATTGTTTTACTTCCTCAGCACCTGCTTTAAGTTCAGATACTTGCTCAGGATCTAGAGACTTAAGTAGCGCGAGGAACTCACCCACATGAGTTTTTTCTTCCTTAGCAATATCTTCAAATACTTTCCTCACATTCTCGTCTTCGGAATACCTGGCTAGTTGTAGGTAGAGATTTATAGCGTCTAGCTCAGCTATTATGGAGAGTCTTAAAGCCTCAGCTACTTCCTCCTTACTAAATTTTCTTGGCTGCGGTAACTCAAGAGGATGTTTACTGAGCAAACTATCACCCTAATAAGATTATACTGGAAATATTAAATACTTAACGTAGTCGGAGAGAATACTTATTAGGCGTTGCTAAGTGTATAATAATATCTCTAACACTCTATAGTTGGTGGCGTGAAGTGAGTCTTCAAGAAGACGAACTAGTAAGTAAGTGGTTGATAGAAGAAGGCTTTAATGTTAGGAAGCTTGAAACACAACCACATTTCAGAATTGCTTGGGGTCTTGATGTCTTTACGCAACCTCCACTTCACATAAATCTTAAGGTCTTCAGACCTGAGGGTAGGGAGGATCGCTACGTTCTCTTGTTAGGTGTTGCTGTGTCTCCAGAACACAAGAAAAAGTTAAGTGAGTTAAGTGTTGAGGAAGTGTTAAAGTTTTCGTCAAAACTCATGTATAGAATTATTGCAGTGTGCCCAACATGTAATATCGGCCTGCAACCAAGCCCTATAGATCTTCAAGCAATTACGGTGGCACGGGTAGTGTTTAGGAATGAGTTGAGTGAGAATTATAAGCCTAGATTTGTTGAACATATCTACAGATTAATGAATACGTTTTTTACAATAGTTTCTACATTCAACGAAGACTTCCCAGTAATACCCCCCAAAACAAGGACTGGGAAAGAACCCTCAACGATACTCTAAATAAATGGTTCTCGTAATTCTAAGACAAAACTCTGCAGATAATCAAGTTACAAACTTACATACGCTAACTAATTACTTAATAACTTAACTAGTCACCCACCCTGAATTCTTGTGCTTTATAAAGTAGACAGAATTTTTGTATTTCATGAGATTTTTAACCTATAACACACTATGTGCACTTCAATAAAATACTTACACGTTATTATAAAAATTTACATAGGTGACGTAATGAAGTAACTTTCAATAAGTTTATATACCTCTCAGTAGATATTATTAATGTGGTGAAAAATATGGAGAAGTGGATGGCTTTTGATGTAAAAGCCAAGAAGAAAATAGAGATTCAGAACCCGCAGTTCGTGAAGTTAAAGAACAACAGGTGGGCGGTAGTAGGCACCAGTCCTGAAACCAAGATCAAGGTAGTTAGATTCTTAAGCAAGAAAGAAGTTGAGGACCTCAAAAAGAAGGGCTTAATTAAGGAATAAACTAAAAACATAAAATTTACCTTTTTATTTTCAACTCTAAACCTTCCTAATTTCTTCAGTAGAGAGTTCCTTACTTAGCTTTTATCAGTTACTTTAGAGTTTCGTAGCTAGAATATCCTCGAAGAAATTGAAGCCAATGTTGTGAGACAAGATAGTAGAGATTCCCCAGCAGTATTTGCACGTCGTATAAGCTCTCCTTAAGAAAATCAGGGAAAGGACCCCCCAACTCTTTTTAAGTATTTCTATTTTGTCAGTATTACTGTGAGGTGTTGAACGCAATGGTAATAACTCTAGATCAAGTTGATAAATATGTTGGTCAGTTAATAAAAGATGAATATGGGAGAGTTATCGGTAGGTTAGTAGCTACGTTCAGCAACGTTTCTGGTGAGATAGAGACTTTAGAAGTAGTAATTAATGACGCTGTGTACGAGAACGTCCCAGTCAGCAGAGTTAAGCTAACGCCTGACGGACCTGTCGTGATGCCTGAATGGAAAGTTCTTGCTATAGAAGCTGAGAACAAGCTTGACAGGGTTAAGAGGAGGTTAAGAGCTACTGAAGAATTATTTAGGAAAGCATCTATACCTGCGCATGCATATGAGGAACTAAAGAAGAAACTAGATAGTGAGTTCAGAGCACTTAAAGAAGAAGTTAGTAAGGTTAAGGAGTTACTTAGGAAGAGAGCTGGCGAGCTAGAAGATCTCGTGATAAGACTAGAGAAAGACATGACCAACATGCAGATACTCTACATGGGTAACGAAATAAGTGATCAAGCGTATAAGGCATCCTCAGAACTCCTCAGAAGCAATAAGGCTAAGACGCTTGACGAGAAGAGAGACGTCGAGAAGCACCTAGAACTCATCACAAAGTTAGAGAGTGAAGCTGGTGAAATAAAGCCTATTACTGAGGTGACCCCGCCACCTACCAAGCCTTCTCCCAAGGAACAAGGTAAGGCGGAGCAACCCATACAAGTGCAGGTAATAGACGTAACATGACATCATGGAGGGGTGAGGCTTGAGCGTCGCTAGTGGAGGCGGGGAAGTAGGGGTCTTTAAGTGGTTCAGTAGTTTCGTAGGAAAAATTAGGGGAGGCTCTAAGGTAGACCCTAAGAAGTTTATCTCTCTACTCATAGTGCACGTTGATTCAGCTAAGCAAGAAGTATCAGATGCTGTAGCTAGGTTGAAGAGTAGGTATGATCACCTAGTTAAAGCAACTATCTCGGCCAGTATAGGTAAAGAGAAAGACAGAGCACTCATATACGCTAATGAAGCTACTCAAGTCAGAGAGATGACTACTAAGTTGGTTGTTGTGGAGAAGGTGCTCGAGCAAGTAAGGTTAAGGCTTGAGACTCTGGAAGACGTAAGTAACTTGTCACACCACTTAATAGAGGTTTCTAATCTCCTGGTAGTCGCTAAAGACTACGTGAAAGACCTAGTACCTAACCTGGCTTACAACATAGACAGCTTAATCAACGAGTCTAGAAGAGTCATAGCATCTACGACAGACTACACGAAGCTAAAACCTGAGGAGATAATTGAGCACACGCCCGAAGCTAAGAAACTACTCCAAGAGATAGAGAGAGCTGCTGAGGAAACTATAAAGTCTCAACTACCTGAGATTCCTGTTGATATATTGTTGCCAGTTAAGGTTAAAGGAAATCTTGAGGAAAAGATTAAGAAAGACGTGGAAGCTATTACGCAGCCAAGCAAACAACCAGACAGATTTAAGACAGTTGATCAGAATCTACTGGAGAAAGCACTACTTGAGTACATAGTAACTCATAACGGCTTCGTAGACGTAAACCACTTTAAAGACATGTTTGGTGTGAGCAAGGAAGACGTCTATAAAGCGCTAAACAGGCTACGAGAACAAAACAAAATAGTATTCTGAGTTTTTAGGTTAAGGTGATTATGTGTGAGTAGCAATTCATTGCCTTACTTAGAAAATATTGCTAGGCATTACGCTATACAAGCAGTAATGAATGATAGAGAAGGTAATTACGGTGAAGCAGTGAAAAACTATAAGAACGCTATAGAAGTATTGACAAAGATAATACAGTTATATCCTGAGAACCCGCTGAACACCATATATAAGGACTGGATTAAGCAATACCAGAAGAGGATAAGAGACTTAGAACATTTTAGAGCCTCACCCCTCCCTACTTCAGGGTCTGTTAAGGAAGAAAATTATGATGACGAGATTGAGGCTTTAATAGTTAAAGAGAAACCTAAGGTACGCTTCAGTGATGTTGCAGGTCTAGATAACGTGAAGAGAGCTTTATACGAATCCATAATATACCCGACTAAAAGACCTGACTTATTTCCTCTAGGATGGCCTAGAGCAATACTTCTTTACGGCCCGCCAGGATGCGGTAAAACATACATAGCCGCAGCCGTAGCTAACGAGATTGAAGGTGTTTTCATACACGTTGATGCTGCTTCAATAATGTCTAAATGGCTTGGAGAATCTGAACGTAAGGTTGCTTTATTGTTTAATAAAGCTAGGGAAGTCTCCTCAAGAGACTCTAAGCCAGTCATAATATTCATAGATGAAGTCGACTCACTCTTCGGTACCTTTAGTAGTGAGATCGGTGGGGAGGTAAGAGTTAGGACCCAATTCCTTAAAGAGATGGATGGATTACAAGACAAAGGAAACGAACAAAAACTGGTTTACGTAATAGCCGCCACCAATAAGCCTTGGAAACTTGATGAAGCATTCATAAGAAGATTTCAGAAAAGGATTTACGTCCCACTACCTGACAAAGAATCTAGGAGACAGTTACTCAAGCTCTACACCTCATCACTGAACCTATCACCTAATGTTGACCTAGATGAGTTGGCTGACTCTCTAGACGGTTACACCGCTAGCGACATAAGAGATATAGTCATGAGTGCTCATCTAAGAACCGTGCGAGAGTTCTTCACGAAAAACGGCGGTTCAGGAAACCCAAGACCAATAATTAAGGAAGACTTCGTAGAAGCTATGAAGGAAAGGAAACCCAGCGTTAATAGAGAATTAATCAAGGTTTACGAGACATGGGACTCTAAGTTTAAGGCTGTTTAGTTATTTGCTTTTCACGTAGGAACGTATTATCTCTACTACTTAACAGGATATTTTAGTATTCTTAGTTTAATTAATGCTAGGTAATACATTAACTTCAAGAAGGTTAGACTTTATGAGCTCCCAAATTTCTTAAGGTATGGGGTGAGGAAGTAAAGAATCTTGGTGAGAGAGTTTGGAGAGTTTGCGTGTCATTAAGAGGAGTGGTGTTACTGAGTCTTTTAAGCTAGATAAGCTTACTAAGTCTGTTCACCTAGCGATGAGTTCTGCCGGTCTCGATGATCCCTCAGCTATATCTGGAGTTATGGATGAGTTAATGTCTGAGATTTTGAAAGTAACAGACAAGCTAACTACGGGTAAGATAGCTGATTTAGTAGAGAAGACCTTTATCGGTAAGGTAGTGTTGGATCCTCGGTATGAGTTAGCGGCGCGGCATTACCTCCTTGCAAGAATTTATAATGATGTCTACGGAAAGAACGCGTGGTCTGAGTTTAGTCCTGAGGATTCTCGGCTGAGTTATTACTCACTAAAAGTTTTGTCAAGTAGGTACTTGCTTAAGGACCCTTCAAGCGGGAGATTCATCGAGACTCCGAAGGGTCTTTTTGAGAGGGTAGCTAGACATGTAGCTAGTACTGAGACAAAGGATCGTGAGAAGTGGTTTAACGAATTCTATAGGTTAATGAGTGAACTAAGGTTCGTACCGAACTCACCAACCTTAATGAATGCCGGAACGAGATTAGGTATACTCTCAGCGTGCTTTGTTCTCCCTGTCAGAGACTCTATGGTGACGCCTGAGGGTGAGGGGATATACGACGCTATCAGAGCTCAAGCTATAGTTTTCCAGCAGGGCGGCGGTACTGGTTTTTCATTCTCTGAGCTCAGACCTGAAGGAGACGTGGTCTCTACTACTGCTAGCGTAGCTTCAGGACCTCTCTCATTCATGAAGCTCTTCGACGTAAACACTGATGTGGTAAAGCAGGGAGGGCGTAGAAGAGGAGCTAATATGGGTGTTCTACAAGTATGGCATCCCGACATAATGAAGTTTATTAAGAGTAAGTCAGGAGAACTTAAAGACAAAGCACTTCAGAACTTCAACATATCGGTGGGTATTTACGATTGGTTCTTCAAGCACTTAGCTGAGAATAAGCCAGTGCCCTTGATCAACCCGCGTAAAACTTCCATTGATGGTAGTAACGATTCTAGAAAATACGCTGTTGTCTGGGCAAGACACTACATGAGTGAGGAATGGGTTCAGGAGGTCATAATTGATGAGCTTGAAAAACACGGTGGCTCAATACCTCTAGACAAGTCCATCATAATAACTTGGGATGAGGCTCTCGCGGTAGCGGAGAAAGAAAACGCTATAGTTAGTTGGGAAGATCCTAAAACGATTTTCCAGGAAATAGTTAAGAATGCCTGGGATTCAGGAGATCCTGGCCTGCTCTTCATAGACACAATTAATAGGAGGCACCCAACCTGGTACGTAGGCAAGATAAACGCTACTAACCCGTGTGTTGCTGGAGATACTAGAATACTGACGAGAAGAGGGTATGTTAAGATAGGAGATCTCGTAAGAGCTGGTGCTGAAGAAGAGCTAGTGCTCCCGGCACAGACTCAACTGTTATACGTGGCTGCGGGTAGTGGGACGGGAACATTAAGTATTAGCGAGCCCGTGATCATTAGGTCTAGGCTGTTTAGTCAGGGTGTTAAGCCTGTTTACAGGGTTAAGACGGTGGAAGGCTACGAACTTAAAGCAACACCTGATCATAGGCTCGTAGTCCTATCTAAAGATAAATGCCTTAGCTGTGAAGAACTTCCAGAACATATAGCGAAAACGTTGCTAGGATTCTTAAATGAAGAAAATGGGCATTATAGTGTTGTATGGAAGAGAGTAGATCAACTCAAACCCGGAGACCTCATACTAGTGGGTGGAGTAGCCATAGATAAGTTAGGCAATGAGTTCGGGGAAACCAGCATAGGGGAGGATATAGCTTTTCTTTTAGGCTGGCTTGCTGGAGCCGGGCACATCAGGATCAGAAGTAATAACGAGTATGTGGTGTGGTATTTCAACTCAGACATTGATGGGGGTTTAGTGCAGGAAATCATAGAAATACTTAGAGATAGGTTTTCAGACGCTAGAATAGGGATACACCACAGAGAAAACATATCCAAAGTTGTGGTGAGATCAAAATACGCCGTCTCATATCTCGCTAAACTAGCTCCAGAATTAATTAATAAGATGCCTAGCGAACTAGTAGTACCTGAGGTAGTGTATAGGTTAAAACCAAGAGAAATCGTGAGATTTCTTAAGGGGCTTTTCATTGCAAGCAAGGCGGTAGATAGAGGTTCTGTCATAAGATTAACTTCAGCTTCATTTAAACCATTAAAGAGTGTTCAAGAGCTTCTCTTGTTATTCGGTATCATGTCGAGAATACGTGAGCACGGGAACGAAGGTGGTGAGCTCCTCATAGAAGGGAATAGTAGAGAGATCTTCATAGAAAAGATAGGGTTTATTAGCAGCAGAACAGAACCAACTATTTTCAGAGAGGTTAGAACAGATCCGCCTCTAGCTACTTTAGATAGTGTTGAGTACTTGGGTGAAGAGGAAGTATTTGATACGGAGGTGCCCGGATATCACTACTACGTTGCTGGCGGCTTTATAAGCCATAACTGTGGGGAAGAACCACTCCTAGAGTGGGAGTCATGTAATCTTGGAAGTCTTAATCTGGAGAAGTACGTAGTGTATATTGACGGTAAACCCACTATTGATTGGACAGGGTTAGGTCGTGACGTGAGAGTTGCTGTGCGATTTTTAGATAATGTGATAGATGTTGCTAAGTGGCCGTTACCTCAATTAGAGAGAGCAACTAAGCGTACTAGAAAAGTTGGTTTAGGTGTTATGGGCTGGGCTCACATGCTCGTAAGGCTGGGCATCCCGTTCGACTCTGTTGATGCGTTGTATCTAGCTTACTACCTGAGTGAGTGGATAGCCTACAATGCTTACAAAGCCTCGATAGAGTTAGCTGCTGAGAAAGGAACGTTTCCTGCATGGAATCCCGAGCTCTATAGACCTTTCTGGCTGACTACTAAGTCTTTCGATGAGTTACTCGAGATAGCAGGCATTGAGCCTAGAGTTTCAGAACGTATTAAGACGCTCGTTAAGATGAGACCTCAGGTTAATTGGAGCGAGCTACGTGAGGAGATGATTAGGTATGGGTTGAGGAACGCCGCATTACTTTCTATAGCTCCGACCGGAACTATCTCAATAATAGCTGGAACTTCATCATCTATAGAGCCTGTATTTGCTTTAGCGTTCACTCGAGTAGTTACTGTAGGTACATTCATTGAGGTCAATACATTATTCCTCGACGCTCTAAGAGAGTACGGTCTTGATGACCCAGAAGTTATTAATCTAATAGCTGAGTCAGGCTCTATTAGACATAACCCATACATGCCTAAGAAGCTTAAAGAGATATTCGTGACCGCCCACGATATCGAGCCTTCGTGGCACGTACTACATCAAGCTATGTGGCAACAATGGGTTGATGCTGGAGTAAGCAAGACTGTTAATATGAGAGCTGAGGTCAGCGTAGATGACGTGAGAAACGTGTACCTACTTGCTTGGAAACTTGGTTGTAAAGGAATAACAATTTATAGAGATAAGAGTAAGACACAGCAAGTCATATATTTCGGTGCTAAGCTGACACGCAGAATGGCTAGAGAAAGAAAAGCTGAAGGAGTTGCTGAAGTCACGCCAGAAACTACGCGTAAAGAAAGCGAAGCTGCAGAAAGCACCTCAAGAACCAGCGAATCTACTTTAGAAGTTGATAGAAAAACTCAAGCAAGATATAGAATCGCTACTAGGTACGCTCTCCAGGAAGACGAGATAGGAGGTTGCTTCACGTGCGAGTATTAATCAGACACCCACTCTTTACTCTTTCTCGCTTTCCGTACTGTCTTCTAATTCCCTCAGTATCCTCATATACTCCTCCTTCTTAATTTTCTTTAGGTATTCTCTTCTTGAGTGTTCTAGTATTTTCTCTAGTAACTGATCCTCGTAAGGCACACCTATGAACTCTACCTCACCATTTACCGCGATAGTTGGAACTGACATAACTCCATACTTATCCGCTATGTCTGGATTCTCGTAAGCTTCTATAATGTCAGCCGTAACTAGCCTGCTTCCCGACCTATACGACTCAAAAGCAAACATATTTGCTAATAGGGCTGCATAAGGGCAGTAAGGACATGTCGGCGTAACTATAACATCTATCTTAACGGGAGCCTTCAGGTTCGCTAGCTCCCTCACCGCATGCTCGTTTAATCCTGAGTCCCCAGCACTTAACCTAATTAAAGTCTCAATTAATCCCCTAATCTCTTCACCTGCCGGCATTCCAGTATACTTTATGTGCCCCTCAATCATTAAAACCGTGGGGACTCTTGATACATTATACTTCTTGAAGAACCCTTCCGCGTCCGCCTCCCTCTTCACGATCTTATGTCTTATTAGACTAGACCCACCTACCTTAGGACTAACACTCGATAAGGTCTCAATAAGTCTTACGGTGTTGGTGCAGTACCTGCAAGCACTCTCGACGAAGGTATATACTTCGACAGGCTCCTTCATGTCTTTTAGCGTAGCTTCAAGCTCTTCTAAGTCTTCCTTACTTATACTAACCTTAAACATCTCATCAATCCACTCATACCCCATACTCCAACCTCCCCCTAAAACTAACAATATTTTCAAATTATAAGCTTGTCTATCTTACTAAAACTTAAGGTAGTTTAGTTGAAACGTGGCTACTCATGACATAGTTTTTAAGCTCTAGATACTTCTTATCTTAGGTGTAATGAGTGACGACAAGTATAGAGATACCTCCTGAGTGGAGGCGCTTCAAGTACAGGGGCAAGACATTAGAAGAATTGCTTAGTATGTCAATGGATCAATTAATTCAGGTATTGCCTGCAAGAGCTAGGCGGTCATTACTGCGGGAATCTTCTACAGAAATAATGCGTAAACGAAGAGAGTACGGAGTTGACGAATCTCCCAGGATAAAGCTACTTAGGGAGATTAGGAAAGCTAGGGAGTTGATGGCTCAGGGCAAGAGTGTTAGAGTAAGAACACATGTGAGAGATATGGTCATATTACCTGAGATGGTTGGGTTAACGATAGAAGTCTATAACGGGAAAGAATTCGTTCCGGTCAAGATAGTACCTGAAATGATAGGTCATTATCTCGGGGAATACGCACCAACTACTAAACACGTAAAGCACGGCGAGCCCGGACTTAAAGCAACTAGATCAACCCTCTATGTAGCAATGAAGTAATAACTAACTATTTCACAAACCATTTATCTAAGATTCTACTAAATTTTGATGCTTCGTTACTGCTTATTAGAAGCTTTATTTCTCCTCCCTCGTGGATTATCTCTATAACCACTAGGTTATGCTGCACGTCTTCATCCTTCAGACACTTAAATACGTTAACATCTCTCTTACTGACTCGATACTTGTTAATGGATCTAAGCTTCTTCAGCGGTATTTTAAGGATTTTTGATTTCTTGAGTATGTTTAGAGAGTCTAGAGGAAGCTCCCCCTTAACCTTAATTAAAGACCCTTTAGCTTTAGGACTAATACTAATTTCCAGGACCTCGCCAACCGTATCAACAACTAATTGACACTCATAACAGAACCTATCGACAAAACAATACCCCAAGAATTTTTTGGTGTTACTTCTTATTACGTATTACCCCCACACAATCTTTCTTAAAAGTTATTCGCGGATCAGGTTAGCTAGACGCTTCTTAGCTTTATTTATGAGGTCATTACCTATAGTCAAGGTTTCACCACCATCTACGAGTATCTCGTCATCAAGTATTACGGTCTCTATTTCTAGGTTACCCTCAACTACCGCCTTAATTATTCCACTGAGGTTCTTAGGCAACGGCCAACCGGGAGGTTCCGATGCGTCAAGCATTAATAAGTTTGTTTTTAGGTTTCTTTCTAGCGGTCCCACGTCATTGAGGCCTATCAACACAGGGTTCCTAACTATTGCTGAGTAAAGCACGTCTATCGGGTGTTTGGAAGTCTTGTATGAGACTTCCCTAACTACGTCCCTCATATCGTACGATGGTCTCACACCCACACCTAGCCCTTCCTCAGGTTTCCACTCACTTAGCTGAGGTCCCCACCTAATCACGTTGCTTCCAGAACCCTTCGAAGGATTCACAAAAACGACTTCCACCCCCTCATAATCACTTACTGTACCGCCAACCTGAAAAATTCTTAGTCTATACTCCTTCGCTAGAGAGATTATTCTCTCACTCACCTCGTTACACACAGCGATCCCTGCTTTAATCCCCTCAACTTTCTCATGCCACCTACTTAGTAGCAGTCTTAACTCAGCCTCAGGCGCGAACTCTTCTAAGCCGCAATTAAGTGGCGGTGCTAGAACAACATTAAAACTCAAATCATGAGCTGCTCTAGCAACCTCATCTAAATAAACATCTACTACTAAAGCTGTCGTGACCCCCCTAGAAATCAACTCCGCGAAAGCCATAGCAGCAAGAAAATACATATCGATTCTCGTGATCTTCTTTAAGTACTCTATATCAGAACTCAAGTCTAGCAAATCCTCCTCATACCTGAGTAGATAGTGCGAGAGATTTGTGAAAGCGCTGCTAAAACCAGGCATGACTAGTCTCTCCTTCCCGGTGAGGAGTAATTCAGGGTATTTCAGCTCTTCAGGAGGGTCACCGGAACCAACAACAACTACCTTCCCGGAATCTGAGAAAACAAATCCTTCATTTATTAGCATTTTCTCCTTCATAGAGAAAGTCAATATTGTTGCGTTACTTACTAAAACCTTAACCAAAATTAATCACCGCTTTATTCACGCCACCCTCGTTTACGACCCCTCAAATACCACTCACTCAGAGTACTCGCTGACAAGTAGTTAATCTTTTTCTCTGCTTTTAAATAATCCCACTCCCTCAATATCCTCACCGCCTCGTTAGCCACCTTAACAGCGTTCTCAACACCTGCTCCAGGAGCAAACTCGTCCGTGACTCTATTAGCTATGACTGCACATACAGCCCCTCCCCTACCACCATATATGTTGGCTAGAGTGAATATTGTTGCTGCTTCCATCTCGAAATTAAGTACGTTAATCTCAGCAAGTCTTACATGTATATCAGACCACTGCTTAGGTAGGTAATTCTTGAATCCTGGTCTCCCCTGCCCGACATAGAATGAGTCACTACTCGCTGTTATCCCAACATGATATCTAACCCCTAGTTCCTCTGCTGCCTCTATTAAAGCTAAGAGAACATCTAATGAGGCTACGGCAGGATACTCCGGCTCAACATAAATCTTACTAACCCCATCATACCTCACCGCAGCTAACGATATTACTAAATCACCTAACTCGATTTCTTCCCTTAAAGCACCGGTAGTTCCGACTCTTATGAACGTATCAGCACCAACTCTCAATAATTCCTCAATAGCTATAGCTGTTGCAGGACCCCCTATACCGGTAGAGACAGCTGCTACATCAACACCTCTATACTTACCTACATAAGTAACGTACTCCCTATGCGTGCTTAGCAATTTGCTCTCATCCCAAAAACTAGCTATAAGCGGTACTCTGCCCGGGTCACCAGGAAGTAAAACATACCTAGGCACATCACCCTTCCTAACATTTAGGTGGTACTGCTTGCCTGACTCATCCACCGGAACTGACGCAGACTTAAAGCCCAACATAAATCACCAAATCTATCCATTAACTTACTCACTAAAAGTTTTATCAACGCAGTTAATAGGTTTAGGAACACCGGATTTTATTAAGTGCTTACTTCCCCTACTCACCGCTATAGCTACTCCGCAAACAGTCTCCTAGGACATTTTAATGCTTCTTCTCTGTTTTCCAGCTACTCATCGAGTCACGACGAAATCTTCAAACATGTCACCTAGATCTAAGAGCGTGATCAAGAAAACGAGTTTCGGCTGTAACACGTGTTCTTATGAAACTTGAAGCAGTAGTTTCGTTCTCACTAGAGCATGAGATGAGAATAGAACAACCATGCTAGGAGTAAAACACGGCGTAACGCTTCTCATGTCTTAACTTAAAAATCGAGCGAGAAGTTTACTCCCACTCTTCCTCTTCACCCTCTTCCCACTCTTCCTCCCACCATTCTTCCTCTTCTTCCTCCCACCACTCTTCCTCGAACATAGGAACACACCAAGTTTATGTGTGCGAGAGGTTTAAAATATTTTCGATTTCGAAGTAACTTTCGTTTCAATCCTGCGAGACTGCGTTGACGCTTCCAGCATTCCTGGAATTCACTACCATCTCCCTTCCTCACATCATTGAGCTTAGGAGTGTTCAGGAGTACCTACCTCAGGAGACTTCCTCAGGTCTTAAAGCCTCAAATACCTGGAGTAGTTCACACAAACAAACAGAGAACAATAACTCCCGTGAAGATTATCGAAAACCAAAACATTAACGACGTGTTGGCTAACTCTCTATCTCGTTCTTGATGACATGATCTCCGGCTTAGTTAAACTTATTTGGGGCGCTAACAAAAATTAGTGGATGTTGGGTGATGGATTCGGTAACCACTAGGAAATTAAGCGTGGGCAGCAAACCTATGGAAACTTACGTGCTGGTATTCAATAACTACGTAAACCAGGGCGTCAAGAAAATAGTGCTCTACGGTAGAGGCGATAACATACCTAGAGCAGTAGATCTATATAACCTCATTAGTAAGAGGTTAGGAAAATTGGTAAGACTTTCTAAAGTTGATATAGGCACTATAGAGTATGGTGGTAAGAGATCTTCCTACATAGAACTCGAACTAGAAATTCTTCGTTAGTACAGGACTCTTTTCTTGTTAAAGTTTCTAGGGATTCGCGGGCTTCAAGGATGATGATCGGGGAATTATCAGGGTTTTAAAGTAGTAGTCTAAGTAGTGGCGGCAGCACCCTAAACCACCAGAGAGTAACCTTTCTAGTACGTAGTGATTCAGTCGAGCTATACAGTTGTTCACGACCCTAGAGAGTTAATGTAGTTCATGAACACGAACAAGCACTAAGGAATATCTAGGGATGACAGCAGTCAAAACTTAACATCAGTCTTCAGCTAAGTGTTGTATTGGCTTGACGTAGTAGTACTCTCCTAACATTTTCTGTTGTCTGTCTAGGTAGGAGCCCGGCTTATTTATTCTTGGTCTATATGTTCTTAAGTCTCTCCTGAAAGTTACTTGCACTCCTTCTAAGAACTTATTCATGCCTGATCTGAGGTCTGCCGGTGATCTGGCGTATCCTTCCCTGCCAGGAGTGCCCTCAAAGACCACGACTCTATCGGAGATGTAGTCTGCGAGGAGCAGGTCGTGATCCACTACGAATATAGTGGTCTTACGTACCTCCGCTACTTTCCTTATAGCTTTAGCAACTGTTAATCTCTCCTCCACATCTATGAATGCTGAGGGCTCGTCAATCAAGTATAAGTCGGCTTCTCTAGCTAAAGCCACAGTAACGGCGAATTTCTGTAATTCTCCCCCGCTAAGGCTAGCTATCTCCTTATCCCCTAATTTATGAAGACCTAACTTCCTGATCACGTCGGTTTCGAACCATTCTGTAGATGCCATACCCTCCTTCCGAAGCTCTTTTAAAGCCTCATCAACTGTTGTCCAGGGGTAGTTCTCGGCTCTTATATACTGAGGCTTATAAGATATCCTGAGTCCTTCCGTGGTTACGTATCCTTCTTCAGGCTTGAGTTCCCCCGCGAGAAGTCTTATGAATGTCGTCTTACCTATCGCGTTAGGACCTAACACACCTATTATCTCACCCATATGGGAGACACCCTCATCAACAACTAACTTAAAGTTGTTGAGTTTTTTCGTCATGTGAGGCCAGTACAAGTAAGGCTTTCTAGGTTCTGTACTCTCCGAAGGTTCTGCCCTGAAGTAGAAGGTTATTCTCTCACTCCTTATTCTCATGTTCTCTGCTGGCAAGAAACCCTCTAGAAAGTGATTTATTCCGGACCCTACTGAGTAGAGTTTTGAGCAAAGTCCGTAGACGCCTGGCTCCCCATACATCACGACTACACTATCAGAGACGTAATCTAGTACCGCTAGGTCATGCTCCACCACCATTACGTAGGCGGACCTAGGCGTTAACTCTCTGATAGCATTCGCTACAGCTAGCCTTTCCTTGACGTCCAAGTAGCTAGAGGGTTCGTCAAAGAAGTAGGCCCCCGCATCCCTAAGTAGAGCAGCAGCCACTGTAAATCTCTGGAGTTCCCCACCACTTAAGTTACTAATTTTGTTATCCCAGGCACTTTCTAAAGACAACATTTTCCTAACTTCATTTAGTAGTCCTCTCTCATCTATTCTTGTTAAGACCTCGCCTACGTGACCTCTCACATACTTTCTTACGAGGTCTACGTGCTGTATTTTATGAACTCTCCTTAAGCTTCCATCAGCCACTATTCTTAGGTAGTTGTAGAGTTCTGTTCCCCTGAATTTCTCGAGTGCTTTATCCCAAGATGGTTCTACCTCAAATACTCCTAGGTTAGGTGTTAGTTCACCTGAAAGTATTCTTAAGACTGTTGTCTTGCCAGACCCGTTCTTACCTAATATACCTATGACCATCCCGGTCTGAGGTGTTGGTAAGCCGTAAAGTTTGAAGGCGTTAGGTCCGTATCTGTGTACTACGCGCTTCTCTAGCTCATCAGGTAAGTTAACTACGCTTATAGCGTAGTAAGGACACTTCTTAACACATATGCCGCAACCAACACACGCAACCTCGTAAATGAAGGCCTTACCACCAACAGACTCAGAAATCTCGATAGCTTTACCCCCACTCCGATTAATAGGGCAGAACCTCACACACTCTAAACGACACCTATGCGGTTTACAGAGATCATAGTCTACTACAGCAACCCTAACCATCCTCACACACCAAAACAAGAAAAATAAGAACACTTATTAACGTAAAGAACAACAACTAAATGGAATGATGAGTGGTGACGGCAAGGATAGGTGACTAGTAACTCCAATACTGACTATTACAGCCGAAAACAATAGCTTTGGGCTGTGATGAGAGTTCATAGGTTTCTGGTTTGGTATTTTAGTAGCGTGATTTAAAGCTTGTAGGTCCCGCAAACCTTTCTCGTGATAATTCAGAAATCCAACCTTCTAAAGCTACGGACTAGGTGAAGTAATGAAAAGTAGGTGAACTAGCACTTAAGGAAGACTAGAGTAGTACGCGCGATCAGCAACATTAGCCCAACATTAAAGATTTATATTTATTTACCCTACTTACTTCTAGATAAGAAAGTCGCGGTGTTGATGTATGGAGGTATCGAGACTGGAGAGTCCTTTAAGAGTGTTAAGGTCTTCTATGAATAAGAATGTGTTAGTTAAAGTAAAAGAGGGTATTTCCTACACAGGTCAGTTAATCTTCGCAGACAACACTATGAATTTGGTGTTGATAAACGCTGAGGAGGTTTCTGATGAGGACTTGAAGCCTATAGCTAAGTTTGGAACCATCTTAATAAGAGGTAGCCAAATACTTTATATAGTTATTGATTACAAGAAATAATGTTATCCTCAGTAACACCTCACACATCTTAACGCATAAAAACTAACATCCCTAATTAGGACGTAAGTCATTGCTAGCGTTTATTAAAGTTGGTTTCCCTATTAATAGGTTGTGTGCGTTAGGGGGTGCTTAGAATGAGTGGTGAAGAAAGCAGTAAGCGTAGAATGAGGTTACCTAAGAAAGAGGAGGATATTGAGGTTAAATATGAAGAGCAGTCTGAATCAGGCGAGCATCATCTAGAGCACGAGCACGTACATGAGGAGATTAGTGCAGAAGACTATAATCTCTTGCTTATGAACACAATAGCTCACACTTTAGGTCATGTTGAGAGTAACCTCAGTTCTCTGAATCAGAGTATAAAACAGTTAATGTCTCAAGTAGATAATTTGAGGAAGTCTGTAGAGTTAATAGTTAAAGTACTTCTAATAGATAAAGTAAAAGACCAGGAACTCAGAAAGAAGCTCATTAATGACATAATTGAGGAGCTATCAAAAACTTAAGCTTTTCATAAACTAATTCTGTCTATTATTGACTTCCCCCTTCCTCCTCACTCATCAACTCCAAGAAAATCTCATAGTAGTTTTCTTTCTCCTGCTCTAATTCTTCAGATTTTCTTAATTTTTCTCCCTCAGAACTGACAACTGAGGTAGTCTTAACTCTGCTTTCGCTACTAGTCTTACTCTCTAACTTATACTTAGAACCCTCTTTCAGCAGTTCTTTATAGCCACACCTAGAACACGCTAGATAAGTCTTGTCTCCTTCTCTCACGGGAATCAACATAGTTCCACACTTAGGACAGAACTTCATTCTTCGAAACCCTTAAAGTATAACCCACTAAGACCGTTTAAAAACTTTTTGCTTTAGTTAAGTGCGTGACTCATTATTTCGTTACGTGAGAACCCTTTTAGAGAGTTGAAGCTGATTCTATCTGGCGTAGAGGTTAAGAACCACTAGATAGTTCTTTATTCTGAGGCTTTTTATAAATTCTAGTGAGTAATCTATTGATGGGGAGATAGGTGACTATAGTTAGAAGTTTTGAAGCCGTAATTTCTTTATCTCCCGATGATGTAATGCTAGTGTTAGGAGATTTAAGACTCTACCTAAGTCTATGGAGTTTTAGTGAGGTTTACGTTGATAAAATACACGAAATACGAGATAATGAAGGCATGATAGACTTAGTTATAGGCGATACAACTAATCGACTAAAAGTTAAGTTAAAGGTAGCTAGCGAAGGTGATGTCAAGATTATTGAGTTAGAGGGTCAGGGGGATATTTACCTTCTCCTCAGACTAGAAGTAGGTGTTAGGGGTTTCTTCACCCTAGTCACTGCGAGATTAACCGTGAAGTCTTCCTTCTTTAAAGAAAGGAGGATTGAGAGTGCCTTAATAAAGTTTTTGGATAATCTTCGTAGAAAAATGATATACGAGTTACCCGCCATAGTAGAGCCTCTTAAGAGAGGGAAGATAGTACCGCCACAACCAACGCAACCAGCGGTTGAGCTTACGAAGCCTGCTCCTGCTGTGACACCTCCAAAAGAAGAAGTCAAGGCAGCTACTGAGGAAGCAAAGCCTCCTCCAGCACCACCACCCAAACCACTAAAACCTACCGAGCCTTTCAAGGAGTTCGGAGACCCGAGAGAACTTGAAGATGAGGTTCTTCTGAGCATGATAATACTCAAGTCTCAGTTAATCAGCAGCTTGAAGAGAGAGGTTAGTGGTGAGAGCATGATCCCACTAATTATAAGTATCTATAAGGAAAGCAAGACAAACGTAATGTACACTAATTGGGTTGATGAGGAAGGTAACAGAGCTAAAGCTTTAATACGTGAAGGCAGCCTGACAGGTTTTAGGGTAGAGAAGAAAGATGGGAGTGTTCTTAATGGTAAGGAAGCACTTGAGTTTATAGCGAGATTAGAGAGGAGGCCTTGGAGAATCTATATATACTCTGTGTCAATATAGCGTCAGCAAACATAAACGTTGTATGAGGAACTCATTCTCTTTCCTTCATGTCTTCTGGTTCTGGATGTACGGTGACCTCCCAACCTAACGTGTTCTTAATCTTATTTTCTAGCTTAGTAGCTATCTCGTGGGCCTCTTCAAGACTCATTGTCTTAGGTAGTTTTATGTGTAGCGATGCCTCGACATGATCCCCGTACTTATGAATGTGTACGTGATGCACGCTCTCTATAAGGGGTGATATTTCGCGAGCTAAATTAATTAGTAAGTCCCTTTCGTGCTTAGTTGGCTTAGAACCGAGTAAATCTTTAGATGACTCAAGCACCATCTTGATTGAAGTATATATTATTATGAGTGATACTAGCATGCCCAAGAACCCATCAACCCACCAGTAGTCAGCACCTATTAAGACCCCCAAAACTAGCAAGACCGTAGCTATCGCATCACTCCTATGGTGCCACGCATCACCAACTATAGACCTAGACTCATAACTCTTACCAAGTCTTAAAGCCCATCTAGCAAGTAATTCCTTAATTACCGAAGAAAATAATAAAACACCCACTAAGACCCAGCTAAAAGTCAGTGCTTCCATAGAAATTAATTTCTCATAACTACTCATAAGAAACTCAAACCCAGCAACACCTAGTAGGGTTCCTATAATCACGGCACTTATTTGCTCTGCTCTACCATGACCAAAAGGATGCTCTTCATCAGGAGGTTTGTAAGCAACCCAAAAACCAATAACCACTACCACGGAAGTTCCAGCATCAGACAAAGTATGTATAGCATCAGCCATAACAGCTATCGAATTATGTATTAAACCAAGATAATACTTGAGAATGAAGAGAATAATATTAACAAAAATAGAAACAAATCCCTCAGTGAAACCAGCAGTCCTGCGTCCAGTAACTAATCTCATTCTTACTCATCAAATCAAGAAATTCTGAAATCCTTATAAGTCTCCACGTATCTAATCATTTATTGGTGGGCCGGTAGCTCAGCCTGGAAGAGCGCTCGGCTTGCAACCGAGAGGCCCCGGGTTCAAATCCCGGCCGGTCCACCATCTCCTACTTAGTTTTCATAACTTGTTAATTTTCTGGAACAAAATGAGTAACTTAAGTCAACACAAAAATGTTTTAGCTTTTAGTTGCTTAACAGACTTTCTTTCAGTATCTTTGCTTGCTCTTAAGCATCATGTAGACTCTCTCTGGCGTGATCGGTAATTCTGTCACGTTTACTCTCAAAGCGTGTGCTACCGCGTTTGCTATAGCGGCTGCTACAGCGTTAAATGAAGGCTCGCCAAAGCCTTTAGCTCCTAACGGTCCTTTCCTGTATTTAGCTTCAACCCATATAGGTATTATTTCTGGCGTGTCCTTAATCGTCGGTATATAGTACGTGGATAAGTTGGGGTTACTTACCCTACCATCTTTATCGTGTATTAATTCCTCCATTAAGGCATAACCTAAAGCTTGAATAGCTCCGCCCTCAGCGTTGAGTTCCGCACCAATCCTATTTATCACCTTACCTATATCGTAAGCCGTGTATATCTTGTTTACCTTCACTAGACCAGTCTCGATATCTACCTCTACGTCAGCAACTATAGCTCCGAAAGTATACGTTATGTAAGGTGCTCCCTGACCAGTCTCCTCGTCCCATGAAGCTCTAGGAGCTCTATAATAACCGAACTCCTGAAGAGGTACTCCTAACCAGAAACTCTGCTCAATAACATCCACCCACTTAGTTTTTCTGCTAGGATCAGACGAGCAGTAAACCTCCGGAGCTCTTATAACTACTTCATCAGGATCACAACCCAATATGTGTGACGCTACCTCATTAAGTCTCCTCCTTAATTTATAAGCAGCAACAACTGTTGCGGCACCTCCCATAACAGTAGTTCGTGATGCTACCGTAGGACCGGCGTCAGGAGTAGCTGAGGTGTCTGTATTCTCTATTTTGAAGTAGCTGGGTGGTACCCCCAGAATCTCAGCCGCTATTAGTGCTAGACCCCATACAGCACCTTGACCAAACTCGGTGAGACCAGTCCTAATACTTATAGATCCGTCCCTATTTATTATTAAGGTCACTGAAGAATAATCAGCTCCTTCAACACCTATAGAGTTTCCGTGATAGAATAGTGCGATTCCTATTCCTTTCCTAACAGGACCTTTGATCTCGGCATATTCTCTTCTTAACTCGAACCATCTAGAAGCTTCAACAGCCTTCATGACCGCTTCCTCTAATCCTACGCCATGTTCTTCAGTAAGTTTCTGACCGTGTACTGTCTCGTCACCTACTCTAAGTATGTTTTTAAGTCTTAACTCAACAGGATCCATTCCTAACTCTTCAGCAAGTAGATCTATTTGTCTCTCAACAGCGAATATTACTTGCGGATTACCAAACCCTCTGAAAGCACCTGCATAAACATTATTCGTATAAACTCTAACAACATCTACCCTAGCTGACTGAACCTTATATGGTCCTGTAGCATGAACGGTTGCTCTCCAAGGTACGAAGGGACCTAATGACGCGTACGCACCACCATCCATGACTACGTTAGCCTCGACCGCTAGTAGGGTCCCGTCTCTCTTAGCAGCATGTCTGTACCAAGCTATGGCTGGATGCCTTTTACTATGACCTATAATAGATTCCTCTCTAGTATGTACAGCGAGAGCAGGTCTATCAGTTAGTACGGCGGCTAAAGCCGCCTTAGCGGCTGTCTCGTTAGCTACGTCTTCCTTACCTCCGAAGCCTCCTCCAACCGCTGGCACTACTATCCTGACTTTATTTAAGGTTAGACCTAGAACCTTAGCTACTGCTCTCCTCACATCAAACGGGCACTGAGTAGAGGTTATTACGGTAATGCTGCCGTCAGGCTCTGGAATAGCTATTGAGGCTTCAGGCTCCATATACGCATGTTCCTGGAAAGGTGTTTTATAAACACCCTCAACCTTAACATCAGCTTCCCTCATAGCTTTCTGTATGTCACCTCTCCTTATCTTGTAATGCACTAATATGTCGCTACCTCTCTCATCATGTATCAGCACGTGAGGCTTTTCTTTCAGAGTCATAAGATCTACTACATCTAATGGGTTAGTTATTACTGGGAGAGGCTCATACTCAACACTAATTAACTCTTCTGCTTCCCTAGCTACCAAAGGATCCTCAGCAACTACTAGAGCCACTATATCGCCTACATATCTAACTTTCCTGTCAGCTATCAAAGGCTGGTCAGGTATCACGTACCCCACATCATTAATACCTGGTATATCCTTAGCTGTGATGACCTTCAGAACTCCAGGATACTTAGATGCTTCACTAGTATCTATAGATTTTACGAGAGCATGAGCGTACTTAGTCCTGACACTGTGTACGTAGACTAATTTGCTGTAAAGCCTAGCGAAATCTGCTGTGTATAAAGCTTTTCCCTTAATTTTCTCTACAGAATCCCAACGCTGCGAGTGACGACCAACGAACAAGAACTCTTTATCCTTATACTTCTCAAATACTTCTTCAACTATCTTGTAGTACTCGGAAACTGAACTCATCTCACTCACCTCATAACTTCGGACTCATCAAAGAATATTTTACCTTCATTGATGTATTTTGAAGCGAGCTTGACAGCCTTAACAAACCTTAGGTACGAACCACACCTGCATAGATTACCGTCTAGAACTTCTTTTATCTCGTCTTCTGAGGGGTTAGGATTCTTATCGAGGAGGTATTTTGAAGTCATTATTACTCCGGGGAAGCAGAAACCACACTGCATCGCGTATGTGTCTAGTAGAGCTTTCTGGATAGCGTGTAGCTTGCCTTCAGGAGCTATACCCTCAAGAGTTAATACCTCGGAACCATCAGCTCTAACGGCTAGTGTGAGGCATGTAGGAATTAACTTCCCATTCATTATGACGACACACGCGCCACACTCACCCCTGCCACACCCTCCTTTAACGCTCACTAAACCAAGCTTATTCCTGAGTACATCAATCAATCTCTCGTAAGGCTTGACCTTCACCTTAACTTCCTTCCCGTTCACCTTAAACGATATTTCTATGTCTCTGTAGGTATCCCAAGACGCGTGAGACACACCCACCTTACTCACCCCCAATCCTCCGACCAACCTCTAATAAAGCTCTTTTCAGTAAGACCTGAGATAAGTAGATTCTGTATTCTGCGGAAGCTCTATAATCATTTATCCTGCTCATTTCTTTTGGCAAGACTTCGTAAATAGCTCTATTAATATTGTCTTCACTTAATTCTTTACCTCTCAGCGAGTCTTCGGTCCTTAAGGCTCTCTCAGGGAAAGGCCTGCCTATACTATCGAACGCTATCCTAACTTCCTTAACCAACCTATTATCTAGCTCAGCGTAAACACCTACAGCTACATAACCCATACCGTGCCCGACTCTCCTATCTAGTTTAGCAAACACTGAAGAAGCGTTGTTAGGAGGCTCACTAAAGAATACTTCAGTAATCAATTCCTCAGGCTTCTTAACAGTCTTCCTCTTATCCAGGTAGAAATTCTTTAGAGGAATTACTCTCTCACCATCAAGACTCCTCAGCCTCACGCTAGCGTCGTAAGTTAAGAGAGTTATTGCTATATCGGAGAGTGGGTGAGCAACCCCCACATTACCCCCGACAGTAGCTAAAGATCTTATAAATGTTGTCGCGAACGTTCTGCACGCGTCTTTTAATCCTGCGAATCGCTTATCCTTAAGCAACTCAGAAGACTCAAGCTCCTCAACAGTTGTTAAGGCACCTAACCTAACTAGGCCTCCCTCTAACTTAACATATGATAAGTTACTCCTTAAAGGCCACAAATCTAGTAATGTTTTGAACTTAACTAAGCCCTGCCTATAAAGCACTAATAAGTCAGTGCCTCCCCCAATAGGGAGCATCTCCTCACCGTAAATCCTAAGAGCTTCTAAAGCGTCTCTCAAATCTCTAGGAATATACACATCAAACCTAAACAAGAAACCACCTCAATCTCAACGTTAATTCCGCACATAAAAACATTGATTGAATAGAATTAGTTAAACAATCATATAACTATGTTAATAGAAGCATTAACTAGCTTGAAACAAATTACATAATTCATGTTAAAATAGGATCTCATGAAAACAAACACGAATTGATTACCTTACCTAGAAGCCTCCAGCTGATTGAGTACTTCTTCAACAATATTCAGTGTTTTCAAGTAGCCTCCCTTAAGTAACGTTATTAGTTCTGCGGCTATAGATACAGCTATCTCTTCAGGAGTATCAGCAGGTATATCGGCTCCTACGGGACCCCTGAATTTCTTCCTTATTACTTCCTCATCTACACCCTCCTGCAACAGCCTCTTAACGAATTCTGTGATTTTTCTCTTACTTCCTAAAAGCCCTACCAGCTTAACGCCGGTTCTGAGGAGGGTCTTCAGAACTCTATAATCTATCTCAATTTCCCCATGCGTTATGAAAGCTATGTCTCCCTCAACAATTAGCTCAGGAAGTTTTTCCTCAATTTGTTCTACCGGTATGTGAACTCTCATAACTGCGTAGGGGAACGAGTCACTACTAACTAACTCTGCATTAGGGTCAGCAACTACTATCTTAAATCCTAGGAAGTTTAGGAGATCTCCTAACGGTTTACCGACTCTTCCAGTACCGAATATTACGACTCTTTGTGTAGGTTTTAACACGTCTATAAACACCTCTAAAATACCACCACATATGAGACCAGTGTCTACCGCACCCTCTATTGGGCGGCCTGTGAAAGAATATCTCACGATTCTGGGCTTCCCCTCAGCAAGAGCTTTAAGAGCCTCCTGTACTACGTGTCTCTCAAAGAAACCACCACCTAGGGTTCCGTAGACTTCCCCACTCTCACAAACTAATATCTTAGACCCCACATCCCTAGGACCAGAACCCTCCTTTCTAACCACTACCGCGGCAGCAACCTTATTGCCCTTACTCAACTTCTCTTTAGCAAAATGAATAAACTCCTCATCAGTTAGGTTCTTAGGCAAACCCACGCTGCTCACCAACCAAAAATTACTACTAGAACTAGAATTAATAAACTTCTTTAACATCGTTTATGTGGGTGGTGTTAGATATTTACTTCAGCAGTCATATTAGCGGCAGGAAAGTCAACGAGGTTCCCATCAAATAAGCTACTATACGAGATTACTGTGGAGGGGGTTAAAGCACCTCTAATAAGACATACTGTAGGTAAGTTCATTGAGTCAGGTGTTTTCAATGAGGTTTTAGTAGTCTTAGGATTTCAGGGTGATTTAGTTAGGGAGTCTCTCACAGGACTAAACCTAAGATTCGTTATTAACGAAGATTACGAGCTAGGTATGAGTTCCTCAGTAGTGAGAGGAGTTAAAGCAGTTAGTAGTGAGGCTGATGTAGTGGCTATACATCCTGGCGACGTACCCTACATTAAAGTCTCGACACTACGTGAACTAATAAATTACGCGAGAGAATTACTTAAGAAAAGTGACGCATTTGTTGTAGTTCCTAGACTAGCTAGCATCATGAGGACTGGACACCCATTAGTAATTGGGAGAAAACTGCTAGTAGGAGTATACCAGATAAGTGAGGAAGAGTTAGGACTTAAGGGGTTCTTAAGAAGAAACACTGATAAGATACATTACTATGACGTAGATGATGTAGGCATACTGAGAGACGTAGATACTTTAGAAGACCTGAAAAAGGTTTAGGTACTCAGCTTAAGTAGTAAAGACCAGTTCTCATCAACTTGCTTCTCAAGCTCTTTCAGTATCTCATCCGTGAGGTTCCTGAAACGACCCTGTATACTTAAGTACTCTCTTATGGGTTTCCTCCTACTTTTATCTATGAACGGCTTGCTAGGCGGGCTTATCGTGACTTTACCTCCCTCAGCATCGAAAAGAATCCACATCCCAGTCTCAACAGCTAATCTTGCTATGGAGGCTGTGAGTGCTGGGTCAAATCTCCATCCGACCGGACATGGCGCGTGGAGATGTATGTATTTGAATCCTTTAATCGTGGAGGCTTTCCTAAGTTTCTCAATGAAGTCTGTCGGGTATGCTACGCTAGCTGTAGCTACGTAAGGTATTCTGTGCATCAGCATTATTAGAGGGACGTCCTTCTTCCTCTCCTTCTTACCCGACAACGTAGTTGTTGTCCACGCTCCTAAAGGCGTTTGAGAAGATCTCTGAATCCCTGTATTCATGTAAGCCTCATTATCAACACATATGTGTATTATGTCGTCGTTCCTCTCAGCAGCACCAGAGAGTGTTGCGAAACCTATATCAGCAGTACCTCCATCACCAGCCCAAACCACTACAGTCGCGTCCTCCCCTAAAACCTTCTTAGCTGAACTAAGACCAGCAGCTACAGAGTCAGAAGAAGCGAAAGGCACGTTAAGTATGGGGAAGTTGAGTCCTGAGCCAGGAGCTAGTCCCTGAATAACTGCTGTGCACCCAGCCGGAACTACTAAGATAGCCTTGCTACCCAAAGCCATCCCAACAAATCTTAAACCCATGTTTTCAGGGCATCCTGGGCAGGCAGCATTACCGGGAAGCACGTATTTCTCTTTAGGCAAGTCCTTAATACTTATTGGCATCCTTACTCACCCCCATAAAACCATAAAACATTTTGCTTGAAAGCCCCCAACTCCTCTACCTCACTTATTGAGGTCAACATAACGTTAGCTAGGTCCTCATGTGTTACGTCAACACCTGCGAGACCTGCTATGACTCCCCTAACGGGGGTTCTAACACCTGCTGAAGCCAGTGAAGCAAGCACCTCAATAAATACAGGACCTCCAACACTAGGCGATATAGATCTATCGAAGACTACAGCGCTTGCAGCATTATTAAGCCACTTAATAATATCTTCGCTTGGGAAAGGCCTGAAATACCTAACCTTAATTAAGCCTACCCTCAGACCAAACCTGTCTCTCAAGTAGTCTACGGCTTCCTTCATGTCTCCCACCCAAGCACCGACACCTATCATGAAGTGCTTCGCGTCTTCACACCTGTAACACTCGGTTAAACCTCCATGTCTCCTACCCACTATTTTCTCCCAGAGATGATCTGCTTCTTCAATAACTTTCTTAGCTCTCTCCATAGCTTTATGAACGTCTTCTCTCATCCTCATATTCCACTTAAGATCTCTCGGTATGTTGCCTAACACGAGAGGATTTCCAGCTCTAAAGACGTATGGTTGTTCTCTAGGTGGTAAGAAAGCGTCTACTAGGCTCTGGTCAGGGACATCAACTGGCTCAGTAGTATGGCTAAGTATGAAGGCATCTAACGCAACTATGCCAGGAAGATAAACTCTCTTATCCTCTGTTATTCTGAAGAGTTTTATTGTTTCATCAAGTGCTTCCTGGTTATTCTCGACAAAAGTGATTAACCACCCAGTATCTCTATGATCCATCACGTCTGAGTGATCAGTCCATATATTCCACGGAGGCCCTATAGTTCTAGAAACCACGGCCATGACTATGGGTATTCTGGCGCCGGCAACCCACCACAGCATCTCATGCATGTAGAGTAGTCCGTGAGAAGAGGTTGCTGTGAAGCTTCTCACACCACCTGAAGCAGCACCGTATACTGCTGCCAGAGCTGAGTGCTCTGACTCAACCCTAATCATATCAGCCTCAAGCTCTCCTAACTCAATCATCTCAGACAGCTTTTCTACTATGGTGGTTTGCGGAGTTATTGGGTAAGCGGAGATGACCTTAACTCTAGCGAGTTTAACCGCGGTAGCTATCGCGTAATTCCCTGTGAGTGTTTTGAGCGCCATGTCCTCATCCCTCCGGAGACATCGTTATAGCCTTGGTTGGGCAGACACTAGAACATATCCCGCATCCTTTGCAGTAATCGTAGTTTATAGTTATGAAGCTGGCAGCATCTTCGTTCAAATCAATTACTGAGTCGGGGCAGTAGAGCCAGCATAGCCTACACTTAATACACTTGCTTGAGTCGTATGTTGGTTTCTGTAATCTCCAAGTACCTGTTCGTCCAGATACACCAATTATCGGCTTAGCTAGAGGTAAAACTAACTCATCACTCAACGCAAACCACCTCATTGTAGGCTTCTCTAGCCGCGATAGCGTTTAGCTCCCCGATCTTCCCTTCCATTCTTTCTCTAATCGAATTTTCAACCGCTTCAATCGGTACCTCGAGAATTCTAGCTAGAGCACCAACTATGGGCATGTTAACTAGAGCCCAGCCAGACAACATTAAGTTGTGTCTTAAAGCAATCTTCACAGCATCGACGTAACATGTTTTAAATCCTTTCTTAATATCGAGTTTTTCAGGAGAATTGATGAGTATTACTCCGCCAGGCTTAAGCCCCTCCAACACATTGACTAACTCACTGAGCTTAGAATCCAAGACCACCACAACCGAAGGACTCTTAATAGAGGATCTCGTTCTTATAGGTTTCTTAGAAACTCTAGCGTAAGCTACTACGGGTGCTCCCCTCCTCTCAGCACCGAAGAAAGGTATGGCCTGCCCGTAAAGACCTGCCTTAAGAAGAGCATCAACGAGAACGTTAGCTGCAGTCACAACTCCTTGACCGCCTCTACCATGAAATCTTATTTCCACGACCTCGTCGTAAACCAAGAAACCACCCCCACCAAATAAGGTCGGTATTGGAAGAAAATAAATTGAAGGTAGTACTATAAATTTATAGATTTAAAACACAGGACTGTATGGAAACACAACCTCACGCGACACACGTTAAATAATAGGTGACGCTACGTGGGACTTGATTCTCAACTTCATTAAGCTTAATATCCTGAAAACAAAAGTAATTTAGAGCGGCGGTCGTCTAGCCTGGTCTAGGACGCCGGCCTCCCAAGCCGGAGATCCCGGGTTCGAATCCCGGCCGCCGCACCAACAACACGGGTCCCAATTCTTTTTCGTTTTAACAACTTATTCCCTGATGAGAAATTATTCGTGATATTGGTGTTGTGGCAAATCACTATAGAAACGTGATTAAGGGACCGAATACTATGTGTGGGATCTAATTAATCACGTGATTTTCTCCAACTCTCCTAAGGTGTCACCGGCTAAGTATATAGAGCAAACAATGACTATTCAAAGATTTATGACTTAATTCTAATCACGGCATGAACAACTACTTAAATCTTCAGAAGTTTAGAGACCACACTAATTAGTTTGTATTACTTGGTTTACGTTCAGGTTCAGGACGATCTCAGCGATGTCACTCGCGTATTCAGCCGTTCTTCGAATACTCTCCAATATCATTCTCATGTTCGGGATGTCGGCTTGCTTGGTTTTAGATTGAATTTCTTTTATTGCTTCACTCTCAAGGATTTGTATTGTTTTTGCTTTTGAGAGTACTTGCTCAGCTAGCATATAGTCTCTTTTGAAGAGTGATTTTACAGCTTCCTCGAATGCTGTTTTTGCGAAGATGCTTGCTTCAAAGATTTTTCGGAAGACCTCCTCGCTTGGTTCTTCCTGCATCAATAAAACTTGCTCAGCGATTTTTGCTGCATGATCTGCTATTCTCTCAACAAACTTCACGATCACTCTATATCCTAAACAGTCTCGCGTACTGGAGAGCCCGATATCCTTAAGGATTTTCTCATTTTGGACAGCGGCTTTCAGTTGTCGTACTATATAGAGACTAAAGCGGTCAACCTCGTCGTCGAGTTGAACCACTTCTCTAGCAATTTCTTTGTCTAGTTTTCTCAGTGCTTGTATTGCGTCATCATGCATTGAGACCGTTATGAGGCACATGCGTTTTAGAGCTTTCTCAACAGATAGTTCCGGGTAACTCAGCAGTACTTGCAACCTAATTTCGTTTGATGATTCCGATATGATTTCTGTCCCCACGAGCTTTCTTCTCACTAATTCTTTTATGGAGTTTCTCTGAAGAGTACTTATACGCTCGTCTTTAGTCCTTACAACAACGGAGCTATATCCTACCAAGTACGAAGAAATTATTTTTCTCACTACTGTGTCAGGATTATCCGTGTTTGAGATTATTATCGTGGCTTCGATCGGAGGCGATGGTTTAGCCATATCTTTCGGAGTTATAATTAACGAGTTATTCTGCCTAGACACTATTACTTGACTCCCTGCTTTCAGTCCTAACTCAATCACCCAATTCTTCGGGAGCGAAACTATGTAGGTAGATTTTCCAGTGAACTGAATCTTTCTTACCTCTTCGTTTGGGTGTTCTCTCATGTTTAAACCTCTATATAGTTTTTTCCTCACTATATTGTTTATTAGGGAAAGATATATAAATTTTTCTGTATCTATATTCAGCGGGGGAACACTTGAAGACCGTGTATGTGATTGTCGTGGCGGTGATCGCGGTCGCTATGATCACACTAGGTTTGCTCGCTTATCAGCAAGCGTCACCTACGCGGACGGTAACGTTGAATGGAGCTGGTGCAACGTTTCCATTCCCGCTCATCGATAAGTGGGCAGCTGAATACCATAAGATTAAACCAAACGTTAAGGTTAATTACCAATCAATTGGGAGTGGTGGAGGTATCCAGCAACATATCGAGAAGACCGTGTTCTTTGCTGCTAGCGATGCGCCACTCACAGAAGCTCAAGCAGCGAAAGCCCCCAACACTCTACACATACCTATAACTATAGGTGGGGTTGTCCCCATATACAACATCCCAGGCATACAGAAAGGACTGAAGTTTACTGGTGAAATACTAGCAGACATCTACCTTGGAAAAATCACGAAATGGAATGATCCCAGACTCGCTGCAATAAATCCTGGCGTTGATCTTCCAGACAAGGAAATAGTCGTAGTACACAGATCTGACGGGAGTGGAACAACCTTCGTTTGGACAAGCTATCTATCATGCGTTAGCCAAGAATGGAGAGAAAAAGTCGGGAGAGGAACCTCAGTAAACTGGCCCATCGGTCTTGGAGCAAAAGGAAATGAAGGGGTTGCTGCTACTGTCCAGCAGACTCCCTATTCAATTGGATACGTGGAATTCACGTATGCGAAGAAAAACAACTTGACATACGGCTACGTACAAAATGCCGCAGGCGAGTTTATAGAACCAAGCATAGAATCTTTCGCTAAGGCAGCAGAATACGCTGCTATTACTCTACCAAAAGGAGATGAAAGCTGGTCGAAGGTCTCAATTATCGAGAGTATAGTTAATAACACACGAGCAAGAGGCGCCTACCCAATAACAAGTTTCTCCTACTTTCTAGTGTATAAGGAATTAAACGTCCTACCAAACATGGACGAGGAAACGGCGAGAGCTTTAGTAGAGTTCTTATGGTGGGCTATACATGATGGTCAAGGATATGCGTCCGACCTACACTATGTTCCCTTACCGCCAAGCGTCGTTGCACATAATGAGGAAACAATCCGGATGATAACTTATAATGGTCAACAGCTTCTTAAGTGATGAAACGTGAGAAGCCCACTCAAAACACTTCATCTTTTTTGCAAACTAGATACTCAATACTCCTCACGTCTTAGATGGTGTATTACTGGTGATAACATTCTTAAAATCACTAGCGCGTTGTTCGCTTCCAGCATTCTCTTATTTCTAGGTTTAATGATTTACGAGTTGGTAATTGGGTCATGGCTTTCTATCCAAACTTTCGGGTTGAACTTCCTCATAGGGACTAAATGGGACCCTGTATTTCAGGTTTTCGGAGCTCTACCCCTGATACTAGGAACTACCGTCACTTCAGTCTTAGCTCTCCTAATTGCTGTTCCAATAAGTCTTGGGATAAGCTTAGTACTTTCGGAATATATGCCGAAAAAGTTTGGGTTTGTTATTTCCTTCTTAGTGGAGCTTTTAGCAGCAGTTCCAAGCGTTATTTACGGGCTCTGGGGGATATACGTCCTAATACCTTTTCTACGAGACCACGTCTACATACGGCTACAAACACTTTTTGGGTTCATCCCCATATTTTCAGGACCTATCTACGGGAGTGGTTTTCTCACCGCTAGCGTTGTCTTAGCAATAATGATTGTCCCAACCATATCCTCCATTCTCCGAGATCTATTCTTGGCCGTACCGGATTCACTGCGTGAAGCAATGATAGCTCTCGGCGCCACAAAATGGGAGACCGTTAAAGCTGTAGTTAGTTATGCGCGTTCAGGAGTTATAGGAGCTGTAATTTTAGGGTTGGGGAGAGCTGTTGGCGAAACCATGGCCGTCACTATGGTTATCGGGAATAAGTTTCAGGTTTGGCCATCTTCACTTTTTGACGTATGGTACACTATGTCAGCTATAATAGCTAATGAGCTTCTAGAAGCTACTTATGACCTCTACGTGAGTGCGTTGATTAACGTTGCTCTAGTCTTACTGCTCGTGACCTTAATAATCAATATTCTCTCACGACTGATTGTTTGGCGAACAATTAGACTGACTAGAGGGGTAGTTAAGGAATGAGAATACTAGATCACTATAAGCTTAGATTGCTCAAGAATCACGTCATGCAATTCCTCGTATACCTGTCTCTAGCGCTGGCGTTAATCCCCTTATTCAGTATACTCTATGAGGTTACTCAGAGAGGTATTTCCGCTATCTCACTCGATTTCTTCACTAAACCAACACCAACAGTTGGGGAGGGGGGAGGAGGTATCGCAAACGCTATTCAAGGAACACTCATAACGATTGGTCTAGCTTCTCTCATTGGAGTACCCATAGGGTTAATGTCAGGTATTTTTCTGAGTGAATACCACGAGCATAAGTTATCAGTCATTGTTAGGTTCTTTAACGATGTTTTAAGTGGTATCCCATCCATAGTTATCGGTGTCTTCACATACGCATTAATCGTTCGTGCGATCGGTTTTTCAGTAATTGCGGCTGCTTTTGCTTTAGCCATAATTATGATTCCAGTCGTGACCAGAACAACCGAAGAGGCACTAAAACTTGTGCCTCTAAGTCTTCGTGAAGCAGCTATTGCTCTAGGACTTCCTAAATGGAAAATCATTCCAACAATAGTTTTGAGGAGTGCTAGAAGAGCAGT
>CALIBI010000009.1 GCA_938045815.1 uncultured Sulfolobales archaeon
AATACGTTTCTAATACCATGGCGTACGGACGCGATGATGTGGATTGGCTCGTAGCCAAGCTTGTACCTTTCCACTCCTCTAGTAAAGAAATACCTCCATGAGTGTTGAGCACCGCTTTTCCTCTTCAGCTTTGGTGGCAATATCCAGGGTCTTACGCTGCGTCCTACACGAAGGAGTTTAAACACTATGTAGGAATCATCAGCTCCCACTTCAGCGAAGCGTCCGCCAAAAAACCTGATGAAACAATCCATTCTTAATAGCATAGCACAGCCTGACTTACCGACACAGTCGGCACCTGCCTTCAAATTCTCTTCTACGAATCGCTTAGGTAGTATTGCGTCTGCGTCCACCCTCAGCAGGTAGTCGTACGTTTCTAGGTGAACTCTGGAGAGGGCGTGATTGAGTGCTGCGGCAACCCTCTTTCCAGGAGGGTCTTGAAAGTTTGGTTTAACGTAAACGCACTCAACGTATCCTGCGGTGTGAGCATATCTCTGAGTTAGTCTTTGATGTAATTCTCTTGAACCCACTACGACGAGGATTTTCGAAACCCTGACTGTCTGCTCCATTATGCTCTTTATTGTCTCTGCGGGATCATCTGCTAGGGTTGGTATTACGGCCAAAATCCTTGGATCCACGATCCCCACACCAATAATCCCCGCACTAAATATCTTTATAAATTCTAAGCAGCTTCTGATTGAGATTTCTGCTTTATGAAGTTTTTGCAGGTGAACGTTCCTCGCTCCATGGTTTGACTCCCATATCACTTATCGTGTTAGCGATCTCTTCCCCCATACGAATATCTCTTAACAGGAAGTCTATGCACTCTTAATACCCTGGGTAGCGTAATCTCGCATCTTAATAGGTTAGACCTTAAATACTTTACTGCTTAGTATTCACCCATCATAAGATAGCGGATGCTGAAGTGGAGTATTCGACGTATTGTTTTCCTTTATTTTCTTGAGTATCTAAAGTGACTGCTAAGGAATCCCGACCTGAAGGCCTTCTTAGACTACTCGAATGATTTGACCGGGAAGCTATGTTTTAGTGTGTCGTATTAATAGTTTTAAGTCTGGCTTAGTAATATTTGTTGGTGGTTTAAGTGCTTGTTAAGCCTCCTGTTACGGTTGATGTAGGTATTATTGGTGGGAGTGGTTTGTATGATCCCGGAATGTTTAGGGATACTAGAGAGTTTAAGATCTACACTCCCTACGGGCCTCCCTCTGATAACGTTTTGGTTGGTTCTTATGAGGGTAGGTTAGTTGCTTTCATTCCCAGGCATGGTAGGGGTCATAAGATACCTCCTCACAAGATTAATTATCGAGCTAATATATGGGCTCTCAAGTCGTTAGGTGTTAAGTGGGTTGTAGCTGTTTCTGCTGTAGGGTCTTTACGCGAGGACTACATGCCCGGAGACCTCGTAGTTCCTGACCAGTTCATTGACATGACTAAGAAGAGAGCTTACAGCTTCTTTGACGGCTCCCTAGTAGGGCACGTTAGTATGGCTGACCCGTTCTGCCCTACATTGAGGAGGTTGATAGTAGACGTAGGTAATTCCCTAAACATAAAGATACACCCCAGAGGAACTTACGTTTGTATTGAGGGACCTAGATTCTCTACCAGGGCTGAGTCGAGGGTTTGGAAAGAGGTTTTTAAGGCTGACATCATCGGCATGACTTTAGTACCTGAGGTGAATTTAGCTAGGGAAGCTGAGATGCATTACGCAACCATAGCATTAATCACTGACTACGATGTCTGGGCTGAGAAACCCGTGACTGCTGAGGAAGTAGCTAGAGTTATGGCGGAGAATGTTGAGAAAGCTAAGAAGATACTTGCGAGCCTCATACCCAAGATACCTAAGCCTGGGGAGACGGTGGGTTGCTGGTGCGAGAAGAGTCTGAGAGACGCTCTAATCTAGTAGAGACTCTGGCGAGGAAGCTAGGTAAGGATAAGATCCAAGAATTGAGGAGTAGGTCTCTCGCGGTAGCTGACTTCATCAGGAGTTCCGGTAAAATCATAACGACTACCTCGGATTTTTATGAGTCCCCCGCTAGGTACGCCTCAATAGTTTTTTCTTCACTAACAGATAGAGACGTTAGGTACGTTGATCCTCAAGACTTAATGTATTATATAGCTCCCTACGACGAAAGCAGGGAGTCCGGCATCATTATCTACTCATCTAGCGAGGGGTTACATAATCTTAGGTTACTCGTTGATCAGCTCTTGTGGACTAATCATAGAGTGTTAGTCATTACTCAGAGCAAACTCAGTGAGGATCTTGAGTACAGGTTGAGTAGCAGCACAGTAATTAATATCGATACGGATGAGTGGTTGCTGCATACACACGTAATCACGTCGCTGACTGCAGGTGAGCTAGCTTCCGGTGACTCCGTACGTAGAGCCAGGATAATTGAGGAGTTGAGTCTCCTAGACGTGGCTGTTTTGGAGGATCTGCTTCAGACATACGATAAGGTATTGAGGGAGTTAAGGAAGTTCGTCGCTAACCCCTTCATAACTACGGCTAGCCCCTCTATGTGGGGGGTTGCTGAGGAACTAGCTTACAGGTACTCACCCAATACTTACTTAGTTCGCCCTGAAGCAGTATCTAAGCACGTATCTAGGGTGAGGAGAGTCTTAATAATATCTACTGATGTTGAGGAGCACTCCTTGAAGCCTGTGAGAGGGTTATCGATTACTCAAGGTGTTGAGGTGTTCCCTCTAATCCTTAGGACAGACCCCCTAACATCACCTATCTACGGGTTACTACTAATTAAGTTTTTGTGAGGTCCTCAGGTTGAGGAAACTACTTGTTATCGGTGCTTCAGGGAAGTTAGTTAGGTATGTTGTGCTCTCACTAATCAAGGATTACGAACTCTTTCTTCAGTGTAATAGGAGGTGCGTAGAGCTTGCAGAATTCTTGAGTAGTGCGGGATTTGATGTTGGTAGCGCTAATATACACCTAATAAGGCACGACTTCATGGAGGAGGGTGTTGAGAGTTTATTTAGGAAGTTGAGTGTCTTAACGAGTGTTTTGGATGCTTCAATACTTATTGAGCCTGTATTTAATCAAGTTCCTCTAAAAGAGTTGAGGGAGGAATTAATTAGGGATGTAGTGTATACTGATTTAGTGGTGCCTCTAACACTAATTAAGGTGTTGATTTACTTCATGACTAGCGATCCCTCCGTAATAGTCGTTCTAACAGATCTAACACCATTAAGGGGTTCGAGATTCTACGAGGGGTTGAGTCCATCACTACCTGTAGTAGCTTCGTCAGCAGCTCTCCACACGATAGTTAGGGAAGCTCCTCACTACCTACCTAGTAATATCAGGGTTTTCGGTGTTGCTCTCGACTGGGTTGGTGTGCCTTCTAAGAAGCTACCCTCCTCAGCGACCTCGAGAGCTATGAGTGTGGGTGAGGTAGCGAACTTCATAAAAGAATTACTGAGTAATCCCTTGAGATTCCCTTCCGGAACATTAATAGAGTTGAGTCGTTTAGGAAGAAACCCGTAACTCAGACGCGGGTTCTCACATCATTTACTCAACCCTTGTAAGCCTCATCATCAAGTAATACTATTATTTCCTGACTTAAATGTCTTGTAACCTTATTTCATGTAGGAGTAACTCTTCAGGCTAGTTAGGAAGCAAACTAAAGGGAGTGTCGTGGAGATGGAGTTGTTGCCTGGTGCTGAGATTGCTGGTGTGTCTCCTGCTCTGTACATAAGAAAGTACAGAACGTTAGTTATAGCGGATACCCACATAGGCTACGAAGACGAACTTGCTTCGAGAGGTATCTTCATACCTCGTTTTCAGTTGAGGAGGGTTGTAGACCTGCTTGAGAAGCTTCTCAGCGATTATCCGGTGAGTAGGTTGGTTGTGGCGGGGGATCTTAAGCACAGCTTCGATAAGATAGGAGTAAGTGAGAGGAGAGAGTTAATGAGGTTTTTCTCTTACCTTGCTCCTAAGGTTGAGGAAGTTATTGTGGTTAGGGGGAATCACGACAACTACCTCCCACTACTAAAGAAGAAGTTTGAGTTCGTGTTTAGGGAGTACGTGGTTTTGGGGGAGTACCTGATAATTCATGGTCATAAACAAATCCCTGAGAACGTGGGTAGTGAGTGGGAGTACCTTATCTTGGGGCACGAACACCCGAGTATTGTTTTGAGAGACAGTGTTGGTAGGCTAGGTAAGTTCTCCTGCTTCATAGTTGGTGAGGTAAGTAGTTTGAGTAAAACCTTCGTAGTATTGCCAGCTACCGGAGCTTACCAGACAGGGTCTAAAATAACCTTAAGTAAGGAAACCTACATATCGCCGGTTTTGAGAGAAAATGCTTCGATACCTGACTTGAGGCCTGTGATAGTTGATGAGGAGGTAGGGGTTTTCGAGCTACCTCCGTTAAAGGATTTGAGTGAATACCTCTACTAACCCTGACCTAGCTAACGTGTAGGGTTAGGAGCGTTGCTAGAGTTGCTTATTTATAAAGCTTGTGTGTGTCTTAAATTATTGGGTGCTTAAAATGGAGATTAGACCTATTATCAGGATTGAGAATATTGTGGCTACTGCAACACTTGATCAAAACCTTGATTTAGGTGCGGTAGCTAGGACTGTGTCGAACGTTGAGTACGATCCTGAGGAGTTTCCCGGGCTTATCTACAGACTTGGTAAGCCTAGATTAACTGCGTTGATATTCAATTCAGGCAAGATGGTGATTACTGGAGCTAAGAGTAAGAATCAACTGATTGATGGGTTCAAGAAAATAATTAGGGCTTTCGTTAGGCACGGCATAATAATAGTTGGGAAACCTAGAATACAGATACAAAACATAGTTGCTTCAGCTAGTCTGGGTGTCGAGGTAGACTTAGAGAAAGCCGCTTTGATGCTGCCTAACGTGATGTATGAGCCGGAGCAGTTCCCAGGCTTGATTCACAGGATGGATGACCCGAAGGTAGTTCTCCTAATATTTAGTAGTGGTAAGATGGTGATTACTGGGGCTAAGGACGAGGATGAGGTCAGTACTGCGGTAAACAGAATATTTGAGAGGCTTAAAGAACTCAAATGTGTTAGGGAGATCCCATCTACTCTGTAGCTTAATCCTATCAGCTAAAAACTCGCACTAGATCCAGGGTACTAAGCAATCACCATACCTGAACTCAAGTAAGTAAATAGGTAGATTATTCTTGAGTTTCTTTCAAGAAGTTAGTCAGAGTGAACTGCGGTCTTCATCCCCAACAGAGTCTTAGGCTGCCCACCTCATCATCTATGAAGTATAGTTTCTGAGCCTATTAAGTATCTCACCAAAATTTAAATTAGTTACCGTAAGTTTTTCTAGGTGTCTGGTGATGAGTTCCGCGAGAACCGTGCTGGAGGTCAGTAACCTGAAAGTTTACTACCGTACTCTAGCAGGTATAGTGAGAGCAGTTGACGACGTATCTTTAAGTGTTAATGAGGGGGAGGTTCTGGGCTTAGCTGGTGAGTCTGGGTGTGGTAAGTCTACTCTAGGTTACGCTCTGCTTGGGTTAGTTCCCCCGCCAGGCAGGATTGAAGGTGGTAAGATAGTTATTGATGGCATAGAGATAACTAGGCTTAATGAGAGCGATCTAAGAAAAGTTAGGTGGAAGAAAGTCAGCATGATATTCCAGGGCGCGATGAATGTTCTAAACCCGGTATACACTGTCGAGAAGCAATTATCAGAGGTTCTGACAGTACATAAAGGCTTACCCACGATTGCAGCTGTCAAAGAAGTAGCTGAAGCGCTTAAGCAGGTAGGCTTAAATCCTGAATTAATGAAGAGATACCCGCACGAGCTGAGTGGCGGCATGAAACAGAGAGTCGTTATAGCGATGGCTCTACTACTTAAGCCTAAGTTAGTCATAGCTGACGAACCTACTACAGCTTTAGATGTTGTTATTCAAGCACAGATAATGAATCTACTAAAGAAAATTAAGTTAGAAGAAAAAACCTCAATGATTTTCATAACCCACGATCTCAGCTTAATAGCTGAGATCTCGGACAAGATAGCGATTATGTACGCGGGCAAGATAGTTGAGGTAGGGCCCTCTGAAGAAATATTCGGTAATCCTCAACACCCCTACACGCAGGGGCTGCTGAAGAGCATACCGCGTTTAAGATCTAAAGAAAAGATAACGTGGATTCCGGGAGTCCCCCCAGACCTTAGGAGGCCTCCACCAGGTTGCAGATTTAACCCTAGATGTCCGTACGTGATGGATGTGTGCAGGCGTGAGGAGCCCCCGATGATACGACTGGGTGAGAATCACTACGTTTCTTGCTGGCTACATACGAGGAGTTAAAACTACTACTTAGCAGGCTTCCTGCTCTTAAGACTTTTTCTGAAAACTCTCTCGATATGTGTTAGTGCTGCGTAAGACATTATAATCGTCCCACAAATCCATGAAGCTAGTGTAGGTGGTATTAGGTAAGACCTTTGAGTAATCAGTAACGCGCTCAAGCAAACCGATAAGCCCGTATCCTCGTAGGGAATTACGTAAACGTAGAAGTAAGTAGAATTACCTATGAAGTAAGTGAACCTAGACAACACTACCGCGTACTCAGGCTCTCCGCCAGTGACGCCGTAAGTCACGTTAAGCACTACTTCGTCATAACTCACCACACTTAAGGAGATATTGCTTAAACCTGCCGGGAGAGTGTAGTTACCCCAATATATTAGTAAACCCTCAAAAGCTCTTAAGGAATACTCACTACACTGCCTAAAATCTCTTACTTCAGGGATCATCAGCATGACGCTCAAGACTAAAGAAATTGCTAGAAGTAACACACCTACTGAAAACAGCGCCCTAATCTTCATTCTCAGATTACCATCACAAATAGCGGGACGTAAAAGTTTATAAAGGTTTAACAGTAGATTTATAATGAGGTGACTATATGAGAAAATACGCATCCCTCACCCTATTACTACTAATCTTAGCAGGGGTAGTAGTGGCGTTCTCAGCCGTGGTGGGTGCGCAACAACAGGTAGGTCCTGCGTCAGAATCTATAACCTTTAAGAGATACCCACTAGTCCCTGACACCATAGCTGCTGCTTTCCAAGCGGGTGAGATACAGGCTTATATATTTGGTATTAGACCAACAGCACTAGAGGCCTTCAGAGGCATAGAAGCCATCATCTCATACGTTACTACGCCCGGAGGTCTAGTAGATATTATTCTTAACCCAGCACCAGTAAAAACAGTCAATTTAACGGGAGATCATACGGGCAAGACTCCCGCGGAAATAGCTAATATTCTCGGAGTTCCTGAGAACATCATAATTCAGTACTACTATGACTCAGAGAAGGGTGTGACATTCATTGACTTAGCTGCTGACGGGGAAAGAATTAATCCTTTAGGGATTAAGAGACTTAGGTTCGCACTAAACTTCATAGCTAACAGAGATTATATAGTAAACACGCTTTACAGAGGCTATGCCTCACCAATGTATACTTTTCTGTCCGCATACGATCCGGACTACGCGTTAGTTGCTGACATAATATTGAGCTATAACTTTAGGTATGACACCTACTACGCGAGAGAGATAGTAAGTAAGGAAATGAGTAAGGCTGGAGCTTACATGGTTGGTGGCAAGTGGTACTATGCTGGCAAGCCGGTAGTGCTGACGTTCATCATAAGAATTGAGGACGAGAGGCGTGATATAGGTGAGGAATTCTCTAAAGACTTAGAGTTCCTGGGCTTCACAATAGATAAAATAATAACCACCTTCGACGTAGCTCTAGCTAAAGTATACGACACTAACCCAGCCGACTTTGAGTGGCACCTCTACACTGAGGGCTGGGGTAAGTCAGCACCGGACAAGTACGACTCCGGAACGATCAATCAGATGTGTGCGCCGTGGGTTGGCTACATGCCTGGATGGCAGACAGAAGGTTGGTGGTGGTATAGAAACGACTTCATAGACGAGTATGGTCTGAAGATATACAGGGGTGAGTACACCAGTCGAGAAGAGAGAGATAGGTGGTATAGAGATGTAACTAAGGCATGCATAGAAGACTCGATAAGAATATGGTTAGCTACCAGAATGGACATACACGTAGTAGTGAGGGGTATGAAAGGCATAACTACAGACTTAGGTGCTGGGATGAGGTCGCCATACAATACTAAGGGAGTGTACGTTCCCGACAAGCCTGACTTAACCTTCGGTCATCTGTGGGTCTATACAGCCAGAACCGTATGGAACATATACGGTGGTTTCACAGATGTTTATAGTGTTGATATTCAGAGAGCTACTACCGATCCCATGATGTGGCCTCACCCGCATAACGGTCTCCCAATACCTATTAGAGCAAGCTACGAGGTTAATACCGCAGGTCCTGACGGGAAGTTGCCAATACCTCCGGACGCCATATGGTGGGATGCTGAACAAGGTAAGTGGGTTTATGCTAACACATTAGGTAGGGTTAACGCGACCAGTGTCGTCAAGTTTGACATGTCTAAGTACATAGATACTAAGTGGCATCACGGCATGAAAATAACTTGGGCTGACGTACTAGCTAGCTGGGCTTTATGGTTAGACATATGCTACAACACAACTAAAGCAAGCTACGAAACCCCAATATCAGGTCCTAACAAACCATACTTCGACACTATTAAAGCACTAAGGATAGTAGGTAATACTTTGGAGGTCTACTTAGATTACTGGCATTTTGAACCAGCCTATATAGCGTCGTATGCTACATTAACTCCCGTAAATCCTGTTGAGTTACTGCTTGTTGAGAACTATTTAGTCTTTGATGCTAAGAACTATACATTCTCAACCACGTTAAGCACTCGATTAGGGTTGCCTGTGTTGAACCCTGTTCCATTCCCTGATCACGCTACGTCGATAAAGAGTGTAGCTGATGCTTGGAAGGATGCTGGATACTTGCCGAGCAAATTCTTCATATTACCTGACGGAACTAACTTGATGCCTTCAACCGAATGGAGCAGCAGGCTAGATGCTCTGTCAACCTGGATAGCTCAGCACAACCACGCGTGGATTTCACAAGGACCCTACTACCTCGATACCTTCGATAGGCTTGGACAGCAAGCCACTATTAGAGCTTTCAGAGACCCGACTTACCCGTTCACGCCGGACTTCTGGAACTTTGGTGGCATAATACCTCCGAAGATAGGTGACGTAATAGCTCCCGCATCAGTAGAGATAGGTAGTGACCTAACGGTCTCGCTCACGGTGTTTGGTGTTGGGCCTTTCAGCGTCAGATACATATTAAGAGAGAAAGGCACTAACAGGATAATGGCTGTAGGCAGCGCTACTGAGGTAGAGCCAGGCGTCTTCGAGGTACTCATAAGCGGTGAGACGACTTCTGAGCTCAGACCTTACTACTACTATGAGTTACTGTTAATAGCAACTAGTGAAGTAGTAGCAGTAATAGATACCACCACAGTAACTTTCGAATCTGTACCATCCCTAGCAGAGTTAGAGAAGAGCTTAAGAGAGGCTATATCTGACGTAGCGAGGCGGACTCAAGAAGAGATAGAGAGCTTAAGAGTATTGCTATCACAGTCCCTAGGAGCCGTAGGCGAGACACTAGTCTCAGCACTAGCTAACATGAGCAACAGCATAACGTATTTGATCAACGTAACAGGCTCCACACTACTCACCAACATGAACACCCAGTACAACACATTATCATCTAAGACGGATAGCGCTTTAGGCAGGCTCTCCGCTGTTGAATCAAGAACCGACGATTTAAGCAAAGACGTGAAAAACTTAAGTGATGCTGTAGGATCGCTAACAACCTACGTAACAATCGTTCTAGTTATATCAGTAATTAACTTGATAGTAGGCGTTATACTGCCCTTCGTAAGGAAGAAGTAAGAGAATCCTTCAAATTTCTTAAATAAAGATTTTTTTATCTTTATGAAATTAACTCAAGCCCCCATTAATCTATTCTGATTCAAGACTAAGTTCCGTCAAGAAGCTAGTCTTCTCAGAGTTAACCAGCAACCCCCATAAAAATTTTTAAATCCTGAGTGAGCAGTTTTGTGTGGGTGTGTGTATTGGGTGTTGCTGAGGTATTAGCGCGGAGAGCCGTGTTCCTAACGTTAGCTCTATTCTTAGCAGTATTTCTGACCGGATTCGTGATTGGTGCTACTGGCTACATGGATACCATAATTAACGCAATTATAGATGAAGAGGTTAGAGCCTATAGGCAGATGTTGATAAACCTGCCTCAGAGACCTCCGACTGATGAGTTGGAGAGATTAGTTGCTCAATACAAGCAGGAACTAATACTGTATTGGGGTATGGACAAGCCCTGGTACGCTAGGATATTTCCAATGGTTCTTAATACCATGATCCTCAACTTAGGAAAAGCTCAAAGTCCCGAAGTAACTAACGTTGCTGGATTAGCACCTAACTCACCAGTTATTGATGTGATATCATCGTGTCTCCCTAGAACAATATTCATGATAACTATAGCTGAGGTCATAGTGATATTGATAGCCTTAGCTGTGGGTCCTTTCATAGTCTACAGGATTGGTTCCTTCACCGATAGACTAGTGGTAGCATACGCCGCTACGATGAATGCTTTCCCTCTATGGTGGATTGCTATGGTGATGCTACTCGTGTTTAGCTACGATCTCAGGATTGCTCCAGTAAGATTTAGAGAAGTCATAGTTCATATCAACGCGTTATTATCAGGCGACATCACGGCACTGGCGGGAGTACTGAATTACGTGTGGCTCCCCATACTAACCATAGTCGTGGTCCTTACGGGTCCTTGGATTTACAGTATTAGAGCGATGCTAATAAAGATAGTTAAGGAGGATTTCGTTACTGCGGCAATAGCTAGAGGACTCCCTGAGAAGCAGATTTTGAGGAGATATATTATGAGACCAGCAGCATCCCCTATAGTAACCAACGTCCTCTTAGGTCTAGCAGGTACTTTAGGTGGGTTCATAATAACTGAGTCTGTGTTTGACTGGCCGGGTATGGGGACCTTGTATTATGCTGCCGTGACTAGTGGAGACGCACCGACGATACTAGCTCTCACTTACATATTCACGTTAATCTACGTGATAGCTCGTTTTATTTTAGAAATACTTTACGTGATTCTGGATCCGAGGGTGAGATTATGAGCTTAGTAAGCAAGATATATGATTCCTGGTCCTGGATTAGGAAGGAAATTCTATCTCAGTTGAGTGGTAAGTTGGCTCTAGCACTCTTAATAGTCTTGATCGGAATCTCTATTTATGCAGCGCTAGTCATGCCGCCAGACTACACTGGAACTTGGGACGTAGGGTCTAAATGGGAGGATAATCCTCATAACGCTCCGCCTGAATGGGCTTCTTACTTAGGCTATACGTGCGTGCCGCAAACATACTACGATCTGAGAGGCTTTAGTCCTGCCTTAAGTGAGGCAGGAGGGAGGATCATACTAACCTACAACATCACCTACAACTTAGAACTTAAGGAATATCCTCGGGGCATTATGATTAAAGTCAATGTTACAGTGCCTCAAGGAGTGAGGAATGCTAGAATACGTGTGGACGTTATCAAGCCTGACGGGGCTAGACTTTCGTCCCTCATGTCCGAGTATGTTGACTTAACCAACACCTCCGAGATAGTGCTAAAATTATATAAACTGGAGCGCGTAGATGCCGTCATTATGAGTGCTTATAGGGAATTGGCGTCGTTCTTAGATTTACAAGACATAAACGTCAGACCAATGGTGTATATCTTCGGGAATCTGAGTTACTCGGAAGATCTAAAAAGCGTGGTAGTTACTCCACTAACTGGAAGATATGTCTTCGTGATCGTTCTAGACTTCAGAGTTCTTGGTATTCAGGCAGACACCCTCTTGAGGTACGTACAGAGATCAAGAGAATTCTCATTACTAGTTAAAGGAACTTGCTATGGATTGATGGGTACTGACCATATGAGTAGGGATTTAGCTCAGGGTCTTTTCTTCGGATTCCCAATAGCTCTCGCGATAGGACTCCTAGTGGCCTTAGCTTCTACAGCGATAGGCGTTACTGCCGGACTTATTAGTGGGTATTACGGAGGCTTTATAGACGAATTCATACAGAGAACTGTCGACGTGATGGGCTCGATACCTCTACTACCCATACTAATACTCGTAGCTCAGTCAATAGCTAAGACATACACAGGTACGGACAAACCAATAGTGATGCTTGCAGCAATATTCGCTGTGTTAATAGTTTTTAGTTGGGGAGGTCTTGCCATAATAGTAAGATCAATGACTTTAAGTATTAAGAGCGAACTCTATGTGGAAGCAGCTAAAGCCGTTGGTGCCAGCAACCTTAGAATAATATCTAAGCACGTACTGCCGCAGATAGTCCCATACATAGCTGCATCCCTAGTTTACTCTACCCCAACCGCAATACTAACCGAAGCAGGACTTTCAGTACTTGGGATAAGGCATGGCTTCCCAACCTGGGGTAATATATTGGCTGAAGCTAGACTGCACGGCTCTATACGACAGTGGTGGTGGATACTGCCACCAGGCCTCTTAATAGCCATAGTTTCACTAACGTTCGTACTGCTAGGACTTGCTCTAGAGAAGGTGGTTGAGCCTAAGTTGAGGAGGTGAATAGATTGAGCGAGATCAAGCTTAAAGTCACGAATCTTAAGAAGTACTTCCCTATTAGAAGAAGCGTAATTGACGTGTTGAGTGGTGTGCCGCCCAGATACGTTAGAGCAGTTGATGGTATAAGCTTCGACGTTATCGAGGGAGAGATTTTCTGCTTAGTCGGTGAGTCTGGGTGCGGCAAGACAACAACGGGTAGGTTAATAGCTAGACTTATAGAAGCAACTAGTGGTTATTCCCTGTACAAGGTATCAAGAAATATTAAAGACTTAATACCTAGGGAAGTATTCATTAAGGAGGATTACCTGAACCTTTTCGGTAAGTTGCCTAACGCGGTGGATAAGTCATTGAGGCTTGACATACAGATAATATTTCAAGATCCTTACGGCTCCCTAAACCCTAGAATGACTATAGGCAGTATTCTGGAGGAGCCTCTCATAGTGCACTCAATAGGGAGTACTAAGGAGGAGAGGCAAGAAATAATATTTAGGGCTCTAAGTGAGGTGAAGCTTAACCCGCCTGAGGAATTTGTGAATAGATATCCTCACATGATTTCCGGAGGTCAGAGACAGAGAGTAGCTATTGCTAGAGCGATGATACTTAATCCCTCACTAGTCGTGGCTGACGAGCCGGTAAGCATGCTTGACGTTTCTATAAGAGCCGAGATACTTCAGTTAATGCTCGATTTAAAGAAGTTAAGAAACCTCTCGTACGTATTCATAACACACGACTTAGCGGTTGCTAACTACATATGCGGTAGGATAGCTGTTATGTATCTAGGCAAGATTGTTGAGACAGGACCCACGGATATGGTCATCAACAATCCTAAGCATCCCTACACAATCGCTCTAGTATCGGCAGTTCCAGAACCAGATCCGTCGAACCGCTTAAGAATTAGGGAAGTTCCTATAAAGGGTGAGATACCTAGCGCGGCAGCAATACCTAAGGGGTGTAGGCTACACCCACGCTGTCCCTACGCTATGGACATCTGCAAAACTAAGGAACCACCGATGGTAGAAGTAGAACCGCAACACCAGACTGCTTGCTGGCTTTATGCCAAGATGTAGGAAGTACTTTCTCAGGTTCCTCAACAATAAAAGCCTTTTTTCTCCTCAATAATGGGTCTGTCTCTTGGCGTATTCAGGATTTAGGAGTGGTATTATTGGTTGGGGGGCCTACATACCGATTTACAGGATTAAGGCTAGAGACATAGCGCGGCAGTGGGGATTTGATGAGAGAATTACTGATTCCATATGGATGGAAGAGAAAGCTGTTGCTGGAACAGACGAAGATACTGTTACTATGGGTTGGTATGCAGCAAGATCCGCGTTGATGAGAGCAGGTGTAGATCCGCGTGACATAGGAGCTGTTTTCGTCGGTACTGAATCAAAACCTTACGCAGTTAAGCCATCATCAACTATAATAGCTGATGCTTTAGGGATTTCTACGAAGAAGCTCTCAACAGACCTGGAATTCGCTTGTAGAGCAGGGAGTGAAGGCGTGAGGTTAGCTGTCTCGTTAGTTGAGAGCGGGGCTGTGAAGTATGGGCTAGCTATAGGTTCAGACACCGCTCAAGCTAACCCCGGAGATGTTTTGGAGCTGACGGCTTCGTCAGGTGCTGCGGCTTACTTAGTAGGACCTGCGAGTGAGTCTGTAGCAGTCTTCGAGGGCTTAGTTACTTACGTGACCGATACTCCAGACTTCTGGAGGAGAGACGGTTCCAGGTACCCTACGCACGGTGAGGGCTTCACTGGAGAACCTGCGTACTTCCACCATATAGTGGCTGCGGTGAACATGCTCATGAAAGAACTAGGACTTAAATCAAGTGACTTTGATTACGCGATATTTCACCAACCTAACGGTAAGTTTCCACTCCAGGTTGGGAGGATGCTGGGGTTCCCGAAAGAGAAGGTGTTACCAGGGATAGTAACTCCGTGGATCGGTAACACGTACAACGCATCCGCACTCTTAGGTCTAGCTAAGGTGCTTGAGAGTTCTAAACCAGGTCAAAGAATTTTGGTCGCTCCGTTCGGTTCAGGTGCTGGTGCTGACGCTATCAGTGTCTTAGTGACGGATAAGGTGTTGGAGAGGGTTGGTAAGGCGCCGACGGTAGAGGAACTCCTTTCTCGCAAGAAATACATATCTTACGCGGAGTACGCTAAGTTCAGAAACCTCATATACAGGAATTTAGGGTGATGACGCGTGAGAACCTACGTAGTAGGTAGTGGGGTTACTAAGGTAGACAGACACTACGAGAGGAACTACCTAAGCTTAATTAACGAGGCTGTTAACAAAGCTCTCGCTGATTCAGGTCTTGATATTTCAGATATTGAGTACCTAGTCGTTTCCTCAGCATTCACGGACTCCATACTTAATCAGGTTGACCCATCAACGTACATAGCTCAGAATCTTGGGTTCAGAAAAACAAGAGCGTTAACAGTGAGTAGTGGCGAGGTTTCCGGAGCAGTTGCTCTAGACTACGCTCACGCTTTAATCAGGTCTGGGAAAGCTCGTAAGGTACTCGTAGTAGGTTTCGAGAAGATGAGTGAGTACCCGTCGTGGATAATAAACAGGGTTTACTCTAAGATATTAGAGCACGAGATTGAGGGTATTAAGAACGTATCACCCCCTGAGTACGCAGCTATGATCATGCAGGAGTATGTTAGGAGGTATGGGGTCTCCAGAGAAGACATAGTTAAGTGGTCTATTAAGATGCACGAGAATGCTGTGAAGAATCCCTACGCACAACTCCAATTCAATATATCGTTAGACTTGCTGAACAGGGCTTTGAGAATCTCTGAACCAATAACTATGCTTGATTCCCACCCAATAGGTGATGGTGCTGCCGCACTGCTAGTAACTGATGAGTCAATTACCAAGAAAATGAACGGGGCGCTTATTGAGGTGGTTGATATTGAGTCTTCCGTTAACTTACCTATCTACTTACGTGACGACATAACGTACTTCAGCTCTACAGCCGCTGCATACAAGAAAATCTCTAGCAAGAACGAGATCAGGTTAGATAAGACTGTCGCGGTAAACGTGTACGACACGTACGATATTTACGGACTCTTAATAATCGAGGCTCTGGAGATTTGCGGGAGGGGTGAAGCTCTCAAGTGCTTGGATGAGATGCCTTACTTAAATATTGGGGGAGGACTCAAAGCGAGAGGTCATCCTGTAGGAGCTACTCCCCTCTACCAGGTTCACGAGCTGCGTGAGTTAATGAGTGGTTCTAGCTGGGTGAAGTATGATGGCGAGATATCTCTAGCTCACTCTATGTCAGGACCTGATAACAACGCGTGGCTGATTTTATTGAGGAGGTGGGTCTGAAATGAAGCATTCTATCTCTATATTCTGGCGCTTAAAAGACAATCACTACAAGATATACGTGACTAAATGCAGGGATTGCGGTAAGGCCGCAGCTTTCAAGCGCCTCAGATGCCCGCACTGCGGCTCACAAAACGTAGAACACCTAGAATCCAGAGGACTCGGTGAATTAATCAACTACACGGTATCGTATTACAGGACTGAAGGCAGCGAACAATACTTACCTAGAGTAGTAGGTCTTGTAAGACTTGATGAAGGCCCCGTAATAGTTGGGGAGATAACTGACGTAGACCCTAACGAACTCTCTGCAAGCACGCGTGTCGAGGCTGTCTTAAGAAAATACTCTAGCGACGATCCTAACGGATTAATATATTATGGTCTAAAGTTTATACCTATAATAAAGAGATAACCCAGAAACAAAAACGCATAGTAAGACTTAAAAACACTCACCACATATTTTATAGGGATTAAACACGGTTGATTACCTAAAGTTGCTTGCTAGGAGGTCAGAGCTATTTAAAGCTTCAGACGTCAGAGAACTACTAAAACTTACTGAAGGAAAGAAAGTGATAAGTTTAGCTGGAGGGATGCCTGACCCACAGACCTTCCCTAAGAATGAGTTAGCTGAGATAGCTCAAGAAGTAATTAGTGAGCGTGGTGACGCGTCACTCCAATACGCCCCTACAGCAGGGGTAAGTGAATTCCGGAAAGAATTAATGAGTTTCCTTCAGAGGAGAGGTATTAAAGTTGAGAGTGAAGATTCAATAATAATAACTACGGGTTCTCAGCAAGCTCTAGACTTAATAAGTAGAGTCTTCATAGAGAGGGAAGACGCGGTTGTGGTTGAATTACCTACATACTTAGCCGCACTCAACGCATTCATGATATCCCACCCACAAATAATTGGGGTGCCTGTTGACGAGAACGGTATGAGGGTAGATATTCTGGAGAAGGAACTCAAGAAGGTGTATGGTGAGGGGAAGAGCGTTAAATTCATTTACACCATACCTGTTGCTCATAATCCTGCTGGCGTCACGCTCAGTGTTGAGAGGAAGAAGTATCTTTTAGAGCTTGCTTCAAGATATGACATAGTTATCATTGAGGACGATCCATACTCTTACTTTGTTTACGAGAGTAGTGTAGACGTTACTCCTCTTAAGACTCTAGATAATGAGGGTAGAGTGATTTACTTAGGTACTTTGAGCAAGATTCTCTCACCAGGTCTTAGGATCGGTTGGGTTCTAGGTAATCACTACGTTATAGACGTGCTTGAGAGAGCTAAACAGACAGCAGACCTGCACACACCAACCCTAACACAGTACATAGCTCTTGAGTCAATAAGGCGTGGGGTAGTAGACAAGACCATAGAGAAAGCGAAGCAGACCTACAGAATCAAGAGGGACGTCATGCTTGACGCGTTAACCGACCACATGCCTGAGAAGACTTGGTGGCCCAGACCTGTCGGCGGGCTCTTCATCATGGTGTTTCTCCCATCACTCGAGATAGATACTAGGAAGCTGCTTCCTGAAGCGTTAGCGAGGGGCGTGGCATACGTACCTGGAGCTTCATTCTTTGCTAACGGTGGTGGCTGGAACTCAATGAGACTTAACTTCAGTTTTCCATCACCAGATAAGATAGCTGAGGGAATTAGAATCTTGGGGGACCTAGCTAAGGAAAAGATTAAGAAACCTGCAGGACCTATAACACCAGAAAGTTTTTATATGGGCTAACCCCCATGAATGAAGTGACCTCATTTTTCTATTAATAGGTCTTTTAAGCTTCTCTTCTAAGGTTTACTAAGACTCTCTCAAATAAACTTAGAGCCTCGATTACCTGGCTTAACTCATTCACGATCTTGATCTGAGATTCCGTTATGTGCGGACTCACTTTATTCAAGAATCTCATCGAGTACTTAGGTTTAAAGACTCTAGGTCTAGCTAACTTAATTTTTGGTGGGATTCCATGATAGTGTAGGCTTAACGTGAAAGTTCCCGGGGTTATGTAGATCCATGCGTTTTCTCGCAGCAAATTCCTTAAGTCTATCATCTCTATATCTTCTGTTAAGACTAGCAAATCTACTTTGTCTTTCAAATTCTCTAAGTCTCTCTTCAGAGGCAATCCCAAATCTCTCAGACTCTTAAGATACTCAGTATCTATGCATAATATTTCTGAGTTTCTGTAGTTCTTGACTGCAAGACCTAACACGTATGCAGTGAATCCACACCCTACTATAAGTCCTCTACTAGAACTCTCTACCAGCTTAGTAAGTTCGTGAACATACCCAAACTCTACGTGTAGAGGAGATACTTTCTCAAGTTCTATTCCTTTAAGACTTACTAGTGCTTCTTTAGGTATGACAGCATATTCAGATGCTAGACCATCTACGTCAAGACCTAAGATGCCGTGAGCTACGTATGGTTTCACCCCATACACCTCACCAGGCATTACACCGGTCTCTATACCAGGTTCTACGACTCTCACTAAGCCGAAACTCCCTAAGGTACTACCTGGTTTCGTATTCTTTAAGACGTTCCTATTCTTGTAGGGAGAATAAATTAACGTGCTCAAGACCTTGACTAGCACGTGTCTGGGAGGTATCGGGGGTATGGCGGTCTCTTCTAGAATCGCCTTACCCTCATACCACTTAACACTCTTCAGAGATCCCCACCTAGTGAGTTTAACGTCTAGGTTTTTAAAGAATTGATTTATAGAAGAATTTAGGTGGGTAGACTGCTCTTCAAAAGAAAGATATCATTAGCTAAGATTTTTAACAACATTCACAAGCTTGATGAGAAAGAACTTACGGAACTAATGAAGCAAGGAATTAACGAGTTACGCGATTCCGGAAAAACAACTAAGCTTTTCTTCGTGATTAGCTTAATACTGGAAGATAACGTATCAGGGCACCAGAAATTAGTGCGAATATTGAGGGAAGTCTGCAAGACTTGGTGCTATAACGTTAACTGGATTAAGTATCTCAACTATTTCAAACCAAGCTTCACACCGATGACTCTTATAAGAGATTTGACTAGCTCTTCACTAGACACGGTTTCCGAGAATCTACTTATCGAGTTAGTTAAGAATCTTGAGTGTGAAGAACTCAAAACACTAAGAAATGAGGGCTACTTGGAGAAATGGCCCTCACTAATTAAGCACTACATAAATACAGTACTCAACATACGAAAATGCGAATCACTATATCCTGAAACACTAGCTTTACTTAATGACGTAATACTCTACGACTTAATCAGATATGAAGACGTAATAGAAATACTTAGGAACCATAACTTACGGATAGTCATTAAGAGAAAAGAAGGTATTTACAGCGACATAGAAATATACTATAACGACACTAAAATAAACATCCCTAACCTCAACATACTAGGTTTCCTTAAGCTCCACCAGCGTTTAGCAACGAGTCAAATAAAACATAACTGAATTCCTATTCTAAACAATCTCCTAAACCAGCAACTGAAGGGTTAAGTGTTGTTAGTAAGGGGTGGGATGAGTTCTTCCAGGAATACTAGTCCTTTATGGTAGTGAGGAGTTTTAATCTACCTTTATCTCGTATTCTCCTGAAGCTCCCTTAAGCTTCTTTAGCTCTATTTCTAGTATCCCGTTCTTGTAGCTTGCTTTAGCACTCTTAACATCTACTTCGTCAGGTAGTGTTAGTCTTTTGAAGTATTTCCTTCCGTTGCTAGCCTGTATTATTAATTCTTTACCTGAAGCCTTAAGTTTTATTTTATCTTTTTCGACGCCAGGCATTTCAACAATTATCCTGACCTTATCTCCCTCGTCTATGACGTCCGCTAAAGGTTCTGCTTCTTCAGTAATTCTCGGCTTCACGCCTTCCCTCCTAACATTACCGAACTCATCTATCTTTACTTTGCCGTCAGGACCTATATGTATCCTGTACCCGTAGACGTAGGGTCCGAGACCTTTCTTACGTAACTCATCAAGTTCTTCAGGACTTACTCTGAATAACTTCTCGCTCTCCTCAATGAATTCACGCATCTCCTCCTCCATCTCTCTGATCCACTCATCGAATATATCAAATAATGATTTCCTCCTTCTTCTGTAACTCACGTGCAACTCACCATTATTAGTAAACCTATGATTCTTTTTAAATTATTGCTAGTTTTTCTCCGTATTTGCGTATGTGTTCTTATTATCCAAGAGAAAGTAGTGCGTTGCTAGAGTAGTTCGGCTATTAGGAAATTCCTTAATCCTAGCTTGATTAAGTCGGCCGCGTCAGGCTCTATAGATATTATCTCGTAGATTAAATCTGTGTCATCCCCCCTCACGTTAGCGTTTCTTATTCCTAAGAATCCTGAGACCTTACTATTTAGGATTTCAAGTTCTTTCTCGTTATAAGTATTAGCTATCAAGAACTTCTTGAGAATTCTCAAATTAGTGCCTAACGGGGAGTTAACGAACGCGAACCACATTACTTCTAGCACCACATAACTCCACTATCCTGAGCTATATATTTGTTTGGTTCAGGGTTTAGTTCTTAGTGTTAGTCCTTTACTCTATTAACCTCTCCTCACGGTTTTCTCGTGCCTAGCTGTTATGAGGTTCCTCGTAACTCAAGTATTGAGGATCCACGCAGTAATGAACGCTATCATGAACCCTTATGAGTTCCTAAAGCGAAAGATAATTCCTTAGCGCTTTCTAGAACGTCTTTAACTGTTTTGTTTATGTATTCTTCGTGTTTCCTCCTGAGATGATTCTCTATAGTAACTTCATTATGGAATGACTGGTCGCAAAGCAAGCACACATATTTTTCATTAACCTTAATCACTGCTGGCTCTATTTCTAGCACTAGAGGGAAAACTTGTTTTATGATGAGTGAAGCTAGGTAGGAATTTCTGGTTTTCTCAGTAATTCTCTGTATGTACCCCCTAACCCTGAACTTAGAGATCTTGTACTTATAGCTTATAGAGCTGGGTGAGACACCGTCAACGAAATACTCTTTAGCAACCATTAAGGTGGAGGAATTACCTGATAGTCTCTTAATCACTAAAAACCTAACTAAAGCAGTCACAGGATCCTCCAAGCACCCACCTACAAAATATGACGACAAATGAATTAAATGATTTAGCAATACAAGACTAAATAACTCACGCGTAAATCACATAATTATTCTGTAAGCGATAATTAGAGAATGTATTTAAATTGAAGGTATTATTTTATAAATAAGGATGCGTATGTCAGGCGGTAAAGTAATATCAGTAAAACTATCTAATGACGTGGTAGACCTAATAGACGACATAATATCTGGGAGGTCATACAGAAACAGGAGTGATTTCATCCGCGACGCTATTATGTGGAAATTAAACAAGCACGGATACGGATTACAACTGAAGCCTCCGTCCTTTGAATCAGGAATGAGAGACTTATAAGTTCGTTTCTAATACGTCCCAACCAACGATACTTGAAGATCCTGAATCTCTTACGAAGCTGTTTCTTTAATACTAGCGTACTTCATACTTCCTCACTCATAATCTCCGTAGAATTAGTACTGCGTAGTAGGAAAAGAACACGCCTATTAAGGGCTAATAATTATGGTTGGGGGTCAGGCAACACTAAACATCACCAAAACCAGACTTACTTCGACGAAATCCTTGACGTTCTAGGGTACTAAACGAGTTAAGTGCCCTAACTTTAGCTTTATATTATCTTTAGGTCTGAGTAATTATGGCGGTGAGGGTATGTCTCTTTTTTGGGAGCCTAAGTGGCGTCGAGTATCTCTCAATGTTGACGGGGTAGTGATAGAGACTTGCTTAGATACTTCAACAAGCCTCTTGCTATGTCCTGTTTGTGTTAGGATTAACGAAGTATGTCCTGAAGTGGAGGGTTCCTTCAGGCAGGTGGTTGATAAGCCACTCTTCTTTTCTATTACGGATTTAGTTAATCATTTAAGGTCTCACACAATATCTGGCGAAGCCAAACGCATAGTAGTTAAGAAAGAAGAGGAAGAAGAAAGTGTTGAGGAAGAGGAAGAAGACTAAAACACTAATACTTGGTGATTCGTTCAGTAGCAATATTTACGTGACTCAAGACTTAAATGACTCACTACTATTATCGTGGGCAGGGTCTTCAAGTACTCTAGATGGGTGGGAGTTTACCGACACGTGCGTCGATAAACTACCTTTATTCTTAGAGTCAGATTGTTTGAAACGTTTAGGATTTGGTACGTCTGAGATTGACTATAAATACGTCTTGATTGGGGGAGAAGAATCCTTAAGAAGCAAAATCTCGTTGAAGAGTGAGGAAGACTCCCCACACACCTGGTACGACCTACTCCCTAAAACACGCGGTAAGGTTTATAAGCCTATACTTAGTTGGTGCCAAATAATTAAGATCCTGAGAAGTAGAGTAGGACTTCCCCGCCTCTACGCGAATATCCTAAGTATAGACCCTAACGAAAAAACAGTATTGCTTGAGGGCGGAGCTACTATAGAGTACGAGAACATAGTTAGTTCAGTACCTCAAGACCTACTACTAACAAAGTTGAGAGGAGTAAACCCTGCGAATGTTTCCGCGAGCTACGCACGCTTACCATACAACATCTCACTAATAATCGGTAAGGTGAACCAGAAAATAAGTGATGATGAAGTTATTGTTTATGCTTTAGGTAGGAAGAGATACATAGCCTCACACATAATACTACTAAAAAGCAGCATCAACTACTTAAAAAATGAGTACGCGTTGATTTACGTATTAACTCCCCTAAAACGCGATACTGACAAAACCGAGATACTAATCAAGAATTTCTCCGAGCTAGGTAACGTAGGTATTGAGGTGAGGGACGTAGTATTTGCTAGGTCATATATAGAGAAATATGGGAGGCTAATCAAGCCTAAGGAGAATCCCTACAGCAAGCTGCTTGAGGAAGCAGGTATTAGAGTGATAGGACGTTATGGGTCTTGGAAAGAACTCAGCATCTGCAACATAATTGCGGCAACTCATGACCACTGATTATAATGTGAGGTGTGAAGTTAGCTGTATTAATCTAGCTGTTACTCATACGCCTAGATTACTTGCGCGTTCCCGAACTCGTTCTCATCGTAAAAGACAGCTCCTATCAAAGACAAGTCTTTAGTAGTTCCCTCACCCTCACAAGCACTAAGAATCAGATCCTCGATTTCCTCGGACGTGAGTTTTCTTGAGACTACAAACTCTATGTCATTTATTATCAGAGCCACACGCGATTCCCTGGACATGTAAGGTATTACGTAGATTTCCAGACCATACTCATGAAACAATTTCTGTGCAGTAATCCAGACTTGCTTAATTAGGTCTTCACCTAAAGGAGACCCGTTAGTGACTACTACTACATCTACCGGCAAGTGACTCCCACAAAATAGCTTGTTATATTCTTTAGATTTTAAAGACATTACCCTTATTACGACTGAAACCCTGCCACGCGTGATCAGGATGAAGAAGATAATTATTTCTGAATCCCCACAGTATGAAGAATTAGTTTTCTTAGACGAAACACTCTTACTTTAGCGAAGTTTAAATTTTAAGTTATTACGTTAGGAAGTGAGTATGAAGACAGAGAAGGATTTAACTGAGATTAAGAAAGTACCTGTATTATCCTGAGATTACTCCTCACAAGGCTTACGATATTGGTTTTCTCCGAGTGGTGGTTGTAACTCTAGTCTTGATTGGCTTAACAGGCGTGTATTTAGTTTCATATTATGCTCCCACACTAGTAGTACCGATTAATCAGTTGATAGGTAATTTCTTAATGAATTACGCGACCATATGCGTGGAGGGAGTGATTGTAGAGTCTCCTAGAGCAGAACTCCAGACAGGAGGCAAGATCAGAATAACGCTCCACGTGAATGACGGGTCTAACGCTACCATATGCAGTATCGTCTACTACTATAGAAGCATGTCACCGGAGATAATCCCGAGAAGTATTGAGGAGATACGTATTGAAGGTCTTACAGAGGAAGTCAAGGAGATAGACGTAAGTGATCTCCCCGCATACGTGGGTGTGTACGTAGTGCTCGCGGGAGGATTAACTAAGTTTGGGTATGACTCAACTACATACGCGCACCTCCTTCACTTCTCAAGTGATGTGAGCAGTGCTCGAGCAGTCGGTCGATGCGGCAGGACTAATTGTTGGGGTTGGATCGAAAATAAGAGTCTACGGATTAGTAAGGAATGAGTCACTGTCTACTATTGAGGTGCTTCAGCCCCTAAGTCTCGCGGTCGGTGAAGCTCTGCGAGAGCTCACGGAACAATAATCGTATAAGGAATGTTGTCCTGAGAAATTCTTACATGACGTCAGGCGGGAGTCGATGATGGACGTAGAAGATAGTGCTGGCTCAATAAGAGTTTTCATACCTTCAAGTGTTGCTAGAGGGATGGTAGAGCTAAGTTTATTAAGATGATGAAGGAGCGAGTACCTGAGAAGAAACTTGAAGAACTCTTGGAAGAGATGGAGAAGGTAGGTACTCTCTAACCATCGAGAGAGGAATTTTTAAGTACCTAAAACTAAACTCTAAAAACCTGCCTTAATGGATCTTCGTCTTCTCTTAAGTGAAGTCAGGTTCAGAAAGGCATGATAACGTACTACGAAGATCTCCGCGCAGGATTAATTTACCGCAGTACTTGATAATTTCTTACTTCTTGCTTCTTTTAAGTATTGTATTGCTGCTGAGATGCTTCCTCTAGCCTCTATTAAGGGCCCCCATTTCACTCTGAATTTCTTCGGTGATAACGGTCTTACTCTCTTTTTTATTTTTCTAGGCACGTATGTTGCTTCCATATCTTTAAGTCCGAACGTACCGTCTATCATCTCAACTACTAAGTCTCTATCTATTAGTTTTAGCAGAGTCTTCCTTAATCTGTCCTCCCCCACGAGACCGCTTAACTCCTTCCTCAGTTCTTTCCAAGTTAGTGGCTTACCCTTATCCTCAATTATCGAGAGCACTATTTCTTCAAGCTCCTCATCACTAGGTGCTTTCATAACCATAACTTCCTCGTCCTCGTAAATAATTTTCGGTTTCTTCCTAGCATTTTTAAACGTACTAACTTCTTCCATCTTCTCACCCCCGATAATAATAGTTTGCTTATTGCATATAAACCTAAACTCTAAACAATATTAACGCCGTTAAAGAAAAACCGTAATACCAGACAGTACAAGGAATTTGTTAAGGAGGTCTGATTCCCCCGGGGAACCCAGCGTGTAGGTAACTCCTTAAAAACAAGAATGTTAAGTAAGATATAGTATGGTGGTTTAAGTGAGGTCTTTAACTCTAATAGCTGAGATACCTCCCCAAACGAGTGAGATCTACATGAGGAAACTACTTAAGATTAAGAACTATATTACGGAAGAGATAGGTATTAATGTTTCCTTAGTGGTTATGGCAACTAACGAACAACCTAGACTAATAATTTACGATGAAGTCATCAACCTAAACGAGAGCTTTAGTAACATATTGAAAGCGATAACTAAGGAGCTAGCTAATGACTTAGGAGACCCAAACCTCCTAGAGAAAGCTGTTGGGGGAACTAAACCAAGTCACTGATCTCCCACCACAATAACGAAGTATTTGAATCATAAATAAACACACGCATGAACTATTCATGAATCAAGAATACTTCGATAAAAGCATTATTTCAACATACTAGTTAATTTACGCATTAGCTGACTTAATTTATTAAGGTTCTTATTAATATGGTTATTGAAAGAGGTGCGTGAATTGCTTACTGACATACGTTTAATGGCTGTTGAGTTACTGAGAGCATACAAAAAAATACTTAAGTATAGAGAACTAGAAGAACTTACAGGGCTTTCAGCACCAGGTCTTTGGAGATATATTAATAAACGCATACGACCCACGAAGGAGAGATCACTAGAGTTATTCGAGTTATTAACGAATCAACGCATAGTCAAGGAAATACTTATGAGTAAGCTTGTAGAGGTGGGTGACAACATAATTAACCTCTCCCCCATAATATATGATGTACCTATCCTTAAGATACTTTCTTATGTTGCCTACGAGGAGTTCCATCGTTACAACGTGAACGCGGTAGTTACTGTTGAGGTTGATGGAATACCTCTAGGAGTAATGATAGCGGATATGTTTGAGTCTAAGTTAGTCATCGTTAGGAAAAGACCTGAGGTAGGGGTTAAGAACTATAATCAAGTAAGTTACATAGCAAGAGATCCTCCAGCAGTAATCACTCTATTCATGCCGTCAGACTCCCTCAAAGTAGGTGATAGGGTCTTAATAGTTGATGACTTACTCAATAGTGGGAGAACCTCATCAGCTCTCGTGAAGTTAATACGCATGAGTGGAGCCACGCCGGTAGGTCTCTTCTCTATAGTAGCTATAGGTGAGAAATGGCGTGAGTTGCTGGAGAATGAGATAGACAAGATACACGTCGTATTAAGGCTTGAGAGATAAGCTAGGTTAGGGAGTAGATTGAGAGAGGTAGTTCAAAGCTCACAGGTCTTAACTAAGGTAAACATTGTAGTAGACATATTCTCGACATCAATACTTCTGGAAGCACTAGCTCCAACCAAACTAAGCACTGTTAGCGGGTATAAGAGTGTGAAAGAATTAAACATAATTCACTTCGCGTACACGCCTAACGTTCTGAAGCCCTCACTAGAAGAGACTACTAAAGACGCAATCAGTGGTAAGAATCTTAGGTTAGGCTCATACCTGCTGAAGTATGTTGTTAGCGCGAGCACACACCCTCTACTAAAGACCAACACCGCTTTCGGCTACTTAATGCTTGCGTCCCCTCTCCTCTACATAATAGTTAAGGCTTTAGTGCGTGGTGACTCAGTAACCGCCGTAAACGAAGTAATTACTAAGTACCATCACGTAGTTATTGAGGAGCTCAAGAAAGAAACTCTTAAGGATTTCTACACAGCACTGAGGAAAGCCTCAATAAGACACCTAGGTGAGTATTTCGGGAAAATCCCATCAGTTAATGTCGAAGATACTTCAGTACTGGAGAACTTCAGTTTATGGGAAGCTTTGAGAGATTCTATGTACTCAGACCTAGTTAGTCATGAGATAGTGTCAGGCTTTAAGAGAGTTCTGGAAGTCCATAATAACCTACTTAAAGAAAGACCTACCCCGAAGAAATTACTAGACTCTATCACATCAGTACACACGAAAACACTATCAAGTAATCTAGATACTCTAGTACTTAAGAGTAGAAACTTCAATAGCGCTCTACTGCTCAAGTATTTATCCACGCTAAGAACTAGTATAAGCAGTGAGGTCTGGGAACGTATAGATAACTACATCAGAGAGAACGAGTTAAATCCTGGAAGTACTTCAGATGTAGTTGCTGCTGGCTTAGCGTTATACCAGGTGAGTACCTATGTTAATCAGGATGTTGAACGGAGCGCAACTTAAACTCTTAAGAGAGCTTTACCCCTACGTAAGTAAGGACGTAAGCACTTACGTTTTTGTAGGAGCTCCTAGAATACCGCTCTACCACGTTAACGCGATCCTCAAAAACTTCTTTATAGTGACTAGCAAGCACGACGACATATACGTAACTAAGACTGCTAGAAGCTTAGGTGTTTTACTGGACGCTCACCTAATTGATTTAGGTGATTACCTGATAGCGGGTGTGGGGGGTATAGATCCCTGGCACGCTATCTCGAGATTGCGTGAGTTGCTGAGCAACCAAAAAAGAAAGATTCTGCTTTTCTCTTACTTTCCCGCTTACGGCGTATGCGATTTCGTGCCTGAGTTGAGGGTTAGGTCAGGGCTACTAGAACTTAAAGACTTCATAGACTATGTTAAGCCGTCCGTCTTTGCGTGCTTAAGCAGTGTTGAGTGTTACGCACGTTACGGCGAGTCCAGAATCTACTCACTAAGCAAAGATGCCTTATTCCTAGACCTAAGACTTGATTCAACTTAAGTATTGAGGCTTTTAGCTCGAACCTCAGACTTCTCTAGCCATTAACCAGGCGTCCTCACCATCAAGATAGTAAAACCTTATTCTCTGAACTTTCTTAAAACCAAGCTTCTCATATAGTTTTATGGCTGGCTCATTACTCACTCTAACCTCAAGATAAACCTCACTAACCTTATAGAATTCCCTTAATTTTCTTAATGCTTCAGTCATTAGAGAGTATCCTATACCCATCCCTCTGTAATCTGGGTGAACAGCTATGCTTATTACGTGTCCTAGCTTCTTAAGTAATGATTTGTTGATGTAGCCTAAACCTCTCTCAACTCTACACATAACGTATCCTACTACCCTGGAATCCGCGTCAGCTACTAAGAAAGCCTCACCCCACATCTCCAGGTGTTGTCTCCAGAAATCTTCAGGGTAGTGTTCCTTAAGTGATACCAGGTTTATGCTTATGACCGTGGGGAGATCTTCAGGTTTTGCTTTCCTCACGTGTACTGCTACCACCTTGAAGACCCTAAAATAATATAATATCGATTCTAATTTATGTTTGGATGAGTAATGTTGAGAGAACTGGAATCCCACCCAGCAGACGAGATTAGAGGCAGTGTTTCTAATCACTTAAGTAATATTAAGATAGGTTTCGGGCTCACCGGCTCAGTAGCTATTTATAGAGTTATTGATGTCATGCGTGAGTTGATTAGGAGAGGAGCAGAAATACACGCTATTATGTCTAAAGCAGCTACTGAGTTACTAAACCCCACATTAGTTGAGTGGGCTACCGGAAGTAAGGTTTTGACTGAGTTTAGAGGGGAGGTAGGTCATGTTTCTTTGGGTAAGGAGGCTTCTTCTTTCGCCATAGCTCCCGCGACAGCAGACATAATTAGTAAGCTAGCGCATGGTGTGTGCGATAATCCTGTCTCATTAACTGCAGTAAACATGTTGGGTCTTAAGAAACCCGTCATAGTAGTGCCTGCCATGCATTCAGGCTTGTGGTACTCACCACCAGTAAACGAAGCAATGAGGAAACTTGAGGAGTTTGGTGTGGTAGTAGTTCCGCCAGACATCTCTGACGGGAGAGCTAAACTCCCGGAAAACGAGGATATCGTCGCTGCCGTGGAAGCATCAACCTTGAGGGGTAGGGACCTAAGAAATATTAGGGTCCTAGTAACTGCCGGACCTACTAGAGAGTACCTGGATCGCGTGAGATTCCTAACTAACGCTAGCTCCGGTAAAATGGGTGTAGCTATAGCTAGGGAAGCATACTTCCGCGGAGCGGACGTGACTCTAGTTCACGGACCTCTCTCAGTAAGGAAACCACACTACGTAAGAAGCATTAGTGTCACAACTACTGAAGAAATGCTTAACGCTGTGTTGAGCGAGGTTAGGAGTAAGAAGTATGATGCCGTTATACTAGCTGCCGCGCCAGCTGACTTCAGGTTTAGGAAGTATGTTGAAGGGAAAATCAAATCCGATGTAGGGTTCCTGGCTGTTGAGCTAGAAACAACACCAAAAATATCTCTAGGTCTGAGAAAAGAATTTTCAGGTCTTCTAGTAGGTTTCGCTGCTGAGGTGGTTGAGGGTGAGGTAAGTAGATTAGCTGAGTTAGCTCTAGAGAAACTAGAGAAGAGAGGGTTTGACGTTATAGTCGCTAACGATATTAGCAGGAGTGATATAGGCTTCACCGCAGACTACAACGAAGTACTCTTAATTAGCAGGAGAGGACGTAAAGAGTTTGTTGGTAGGTCTCTTAAGGAAGTAGTAGCTAGGAAAATACTAGACTTGGTTAGAGAGGAGCTCGGGAGTGCGACTTAAAGTACCGTTACACATAACTGGTTTTTGGGTTCCGCACATAACTAATAATCCACTAACAACAGGTTCCTTAGGTGCTGGAATAACCTTAGAACCATTCGTTGAGGCAGAAATTAAAGAGAGTCCTAAAGATGAAGTACTAGTTAATTCTAGAGTTCTTAAACACGATCTTATTGATGTTGTGAAGAAGATAGTTAGGGTAGACAAGATCAACGCCGAGATAACCTCCCCCTCATATCTTGGGGAAGGCTTAGGGTTTAGCGCTGCTCTATCTATAGTGGTAGCAGCATCAGCATTACTCAACTCAGGAAAGCCTCTAACACTGAATAGAGTAGGTGTCGTAGCGCATGAGGCAGAAGTATCCTTGATGACTGGATTAGGTGATGTAGTTGCGGAATTACGTGGTGGGGGATTAGTAGTCAGGTTGAAACCAGGTGCTCCTGGAGTGGGCGAGCTAGATGTAGTCCCGGTAAGAAGTTCCGTCAGCATAATCCCATGCATAATTAAGGAGGGACTCACGACACCGCAAATGCTCAGAAATTACTGGCACGCTATAAAGAAAGCTGGTGAGAAAGCTTACAAGAAATTTATCGCTGAACCAACTTTCGACAGATTTCTCGAATTAAGTAATGAGTTCAGTAAG